>ASZI01000372.1 GCA_000416315.1 Osedax symbiont Rs2
CCGCTGATTAACAGTAAGTTTTGCTCAATTTTATTGGTCGCTTGATTGATCACCACTAAGCTCTTGTTATTCTGCTCAGAGAGATCTGCCAATTGAGTCAGGGCTCGGTCGATATCAAAGCTCGCCTGTTGATTATCGATCAGCTTAGTTTCCAAATCACTCAACTTGATATAAGCCTGCTCTGCCGTTGAAAGCTTGTCCACTTGGCCGGTTAAGCTTTTAAGGGTAGTGATCGACTCTTTCATGCCGCTCTGTACGGTCGTTATTTCACTGCGTAAGAAGTTTAAATCTTGACTGAGCCGCGATGTACCAAAATAGGCGACAGCACCTATGACAAAAAGGATTAACACTATGGAGTAGACTGCGCTTTGAATAAAGAAACCAATAGACCATTGGCGATTGACTTTGTTTGAGTTTGGCATAATAGCGACCTGAAAACTAAATGAGTTCGAAGTTGTCGTTTAGGGACCTAAACATCCCCTGAATCTGTTGATTTACCGACTTTTATTTTTATTACTTTGCGCAGTTTATTATCTTACTGATGAACCAAGAGTGAATATTGTTTGAATACTAGCCAGCTATGCACAACAACCTCTGGAAAAACTATTAATTTTTCTGCCTATGTGCATTTTTCAGCAACACTACCACTTAATGAAAATCCATTGGCGCTGTACGCAGATGCGCCTAGTCTACACTGATCTTAGAGCGGGTAAATAGTCAACAAGACTATTAGTAAAGATGCACATAAGCACAACTTTTTGCTGCGCTCCTATCACAGGCACCTTAGTTTATGAAGGTTAGAAATGCATCTTTAGCAGCAAGCGCCGTTGCAACAACTTCAGTATTAATTACCGAGGTTCAATGCTTTACAGCAGTAAAACAGTTATCGGCATCTTACAAATTAAGTTAAGTTCACGACGCTGATTTTGTTAATTTAGCAAAGAAGGCACTCAGCGGGGAAGGAAAACGACCGGGCGAATGGCTATCCCCCCGATCATTATCCAGCTTTACTCTGGCTCGTAGCCTAAGTTGGGTGACAGCCAGCGCTCCATCTCGCTCTGGCTCATGCCCTTGCGCTTGGCGTACTCTTCAACTTGGTCTTCACTGATCTTAGCCACACCAAAATACTGCGATTGTGGGTGTGAAAAATACCAGCCACTGACTGCAGCTACCGGATACATAGCAAAAGATTCGGTGATTTTTAAACCGATGTTTTGCTCTACATCCAACAACTCCCAGATTTTAGCTTTCTCAGTGTGATCAGGACAGGCAGGATAGCCCGGAGCCGGTCTGATGCCCTGATATTTTTCTTTGATCAGGCTCTCGTTATCCAATTCCTCAGCAGTTGCATAACCCCAGTCCTCACGCCGTACTTTAGCGTGCATCATCTCGGCGAAAGCCTCTGCGAGCCGATCGGCGAGCGCCTTGGCCATTATACTGTTGTAATCATCAAAATCCGCTTCATATTTGGCCGCTAACTCATCAACACCAAAGCCAGTAGTGACGGCAAAGGTCCCCATATAGTCTTTTATGCCAGTTTCTTTAGGAGCGATATAATCGCTCAGGCAATGGTTCGCTCTACCGGCAATTTTACTGGTTTGCTGACGCAAGTTATTCAAAGTGCAAAGCACTTGGCTGCGCTGATCATCTGTGTATAACTGTATATCATCTTCAATTGCAGCCGCTGGAAACAGTCCCACTACTGCATGAGCAGTAAACAGCTTTTGCTCAATGATACGTTCCAACATCTGCTGTGCATCGGCAAACAATTTAGTCGCCTCAACACCTACTACCTCATCAGTGAGGATTCTCGGGTAGCGCCCAGCCAGCTCCCAAGTGTGAAAAAACGGACTCCAGTCAATGTATTCGACCAACTGCTGCATATCAAAATCTTTAAAAACTTGTACGCCCAGCACTTTAGGTACCGGCGGCTGGTAATCACTCCAGTCAATCTGCTGTTTATTTGACCTGGCCGCTTCGATGGTGATGCGGCGCTGGTCGTTAGCTCGCGCCGCAAAGCGCTCGCGAATCTCTGAGTATTCCTGTTGCGCCGCCTCCACAAATTCGGGTTTGCGCTCTTTGGACAACAAGTTGCCAACCACACCTACCGCGCGTGAGGCATTGCTGACGTAGACAACCTGGTCGTTTTTATACCCCTGCTCAATCTTCACTGCGGTATGTGCTTTTGAAGTAGTAGCACCGCCTATTAACAGTGGGATATGAAAATCCTGGCGCTGCATTTCCCTTGCCACATAGACCATCTCATCCAGAGAGGGAGTGATAAGGCCTGAGAGACCTATCATGTCAGCGTTGTGCTCACGGGCGGTATCAAGAATTTTCTGCGCTGAAACCATCACTCCTAAGTCAATGATCTCGTAGTTGTTACACTGCAATACTACACCGACGATGTTCTTGCCAATGTCATGCACATCGCCTTTGACTGTGGCCATGACTATTTTACCGGCACTGCTGCTCTCACCTGCTACTTTTAGTGCATCGATAAAAGGCATTAAATAGGCCACCGCTTTTTTCATCACTCGTGCAGATTTGACCACTTGCGGCAGGAACATCTTACCCGAGCCAAATAGATCGCCAACCACCCCCATGCCATCCATCAGCGGTCCTTCGATCACTTCGATCGGGCGGGCATAATTTTGCCGGCACTCTTCGACATCTTGATCAATAAATTCGGCTATGCCTTTTACTAAGGAGTGAGACAAACGTTTATTTACATCCCAGCTGCGCCACTCCTGCTGTACTTCTTCCACCACAGCACCATCGCCACGGTATTTTTCAGCGATCTCTAGCATCCGTTCGGTGCCATCTGCACGACGATTCAAGACTATATCTTCGACATATTCGCGCAGCTCGTTTGGAAGGTCATCATAGATTGCCAATTGCCCGGCATTAACTATACCCATGCTCATGCCATTTTTTATCGCATGGTAGAGGAATACGCAGTGAATCGCCTCACGTACTGGGTTGTTGCCACGAAAAGAAAAGGACACGTTAGAGACGCCGCCAGAGACCTTGGCATAGGGCAAGTTCTTGGTAATCCAGGCGGTTGCCTCGATGAAGTCGACCGCATAGTTATCGTGCTCTTCAATACCGGTGGCGATAGCAAAGATATTTGGATCAAAAATAATGTCTTCAGGCGGGAAGCCCACTTCATCCACCAGCACCCGATAAGAGCGTTCACAAATTTGAATTTTTCGCTGGTAAGTATCTGCCTGACCATCTTCATCAAAGGCCATTACTATCACTGCGGCGCCGTAGCGACGAATCTTTTTAGCTTTATCGACAAAGCTCTCATGGCCCTCTTTCAAAGAGATAGAGTTTACTACCCCCTTGCCCTGAATCCACTGCAGACCGATCTCTATCACCTCCCACTTGGATGAGTCGATCATGATCGGCACTATTGAGATGTCGGGCTCTGTGGCAATCAGTTTGAGAAATCGCTCCATGGCGAAGTTAGCATCCAGCATGCCCTCGTCCATGTTGATATCGATAATCTGCGCGCCGTTGGCAACTTGTTCACGAGCAACCTCCAGCGCGGTTTCATAGTCGCGCTCTTTAATCAGTCTTTTGAAACGCGCGGAACCGGTAACGTTAGTGCGCTCGCCGACGTTGATAAACAGTGATTGATCGGAAATATTCATCGGCTCCAGACCCGACAGACGACAGACGTTGTCCTGTTGGGGTATCTGTCGTGGCGGATGCTTCTCGACCGCCGCTTTGATGGCCGCTATATGCTGCGGCGTAGTTCCACAGCAACCGCCGATCATGTTGACAAAACCAGACTCGGCCCACTCGCCCATTTCATCGGCCATTTGCCAGTCTGTTTCGTCGTACTCACCAAAGGCATTTGGCAGTCCGGCGTTGGGGTGGACAGAGACATAAGTATCGGCGACCCGGGATAATTCAGCGACATACTGACGCAGCTCTTTTGGTCCAAGTGCACAGTTTAAGCTGATGAAAAGAGGATTAGCATGACGTACTGAGTTCCAAAAAGCCTCAGTGGTTTGCCCGGATAATGTGCGCCCCGATGCATCGGTAATAGTGCCGGAAATAATCAGCGGCAGGCGGAATTGATGATCATCAAAAAATTTCTCAATCGCGTAGATTGCCGCCTTGGCATTGAGCGTATCAAATATGGTTTCGATCAAAATCAGGTCACTGCCACCGCTAACCAGCGCATCCACCGATTCAGTGTATGCTTCTACCAATTCATTAAAAGTGACATTGCGAAAGCCCGGGTCGTTGACATCGGGAGAGATAGAGCCAGTGCGGTTGGTGGGTCCTAGTACACCGGCCACGTAACGTGGGTGCTCAGGTGTAGAGTATTTATCAGCGGCCACTCTGGCAAGTTGCGCCGCTGTTTTATTGATCTCGTAGCTCAGTGACTGCATGTTATAATCGGCCATCGCAATCACAGTCGCATTGAAAGTATTAGTTTCAATGACATCAGCTCCAGCCTCTAGGAACTGCTCGTGTATTTGCTGAATGATCTGCGGCTGAGTCAGGACCAATAAATCGTTGTTGCCTTTGATATCACTGGGCCAATCACTGAAGCGTTCACCCCGATAGTCGGCCTCTTCAAGCTTGTGTGCTTGAATCATAGTTCCCATGGCACCATCGAGATAGATTATACGTTGGTCGAGAATATTTTTTAGTTCAGAGGTTTTATCTACAACATGGGCAAACGATTTCACAGGCAGTCCTAACAATCTTAAATAAAAAAGTGCCAAATCCCATTTACAGGCTCTGACAATAGCTAACATCAGTTAAGTATAATCTAATTTTTTATAAGGTTTTTTGAAGCTGTTTCATGTAAACATGAGAAATTTTGATGCTGAACCAATATTCAGATCCAGCAGCAGAGATTTTTGGCCCAATAGCCCGATAACGCCTTGCCCCACTCAAAGACTGCTTTTTTTTAATAGCTATCCTCTGCAAAAGCAAACACCAGAATATAACTATATAACTAAACAGTTGATCAATAAGTTGTTACTCAGATTAGAATAGCCCGCATATGCACTTTGCTACTATTATCGGGAAACAAGCGACACTATTCTCAGTAGTTTTATAGCGGCGCTGGTCACAGCGAGATAGCAACATCAATTTATCAATCATCACAGGATCAGTCTATGAACGTCTTTACTGACAACTCTCAATCCATTGGTAACACCCCCTTAGTACAACTTAAAAACTTAGCACCCAACGCCAACGTTTATGCCAAAGTAGAATCTCGCAACCCCTCCGGCTCTGTTAAATGTCGTATCGGCGCCAGCATGGTCTGGGCAGCTGAAAAAGCAGGAACACTGACTAAGGGCATGACAATCGTTGAACCTACCAGTGGTAATACAGGTGTTGCTCTGGCTTTTGTCGCTGCCTCACGTGGCTACTCTCTGACCTTAACGATGCCGGCGTCAATGAGCCTAGAGCGTCGCAAACTGATGAAAATGCTCGGCGCAGAGATTGTATTGACAGAGCCTGCAAAAGGCATGAAAGGTGCAATTGAAAAAGCTCAGCAAATCGTCGATGAAAATAGCGCCTCTCATTTAATGCTGCAGCAATTCCAAAACCCAGCCAACCCTGCAATCCACGTAGAGACCACCGGACCTGAAATATGGAACGACACTGATGGCCGAATCGATATTTTTGTCGCAGGTGTGGGTACTGGCGGTACTATTACCGGGGTCTCTGATTATATTAAAAACTATCAGGGTAAGGCGATTACCAGCGTCGCGGTAGAGCCCAGCGCCTCCCCGATTATCACCCAGACCTTAGCGGGAGAAGAGCTACAACCTTCGCCACACAAAATTCAGGGCATCGGCGCAGGTTTTATTCCCGGTAACTTAAACCTTGAGCTAATCGACCAAGTTGAAACTGTCGACAACGAATTAGCCATAGAAACAGCCAAAGCACTGATGACCCAGGAGGGAATCTTAGCCGGTATCTCCTGTGGTGCAGCTGTGGCTGCAGCCTTGCGAGTTGCGCAGCAGCCTGAAAACAAAGACAAAATAATCGTGGTTATATTACCTGATTCAGGTGAGCGCTACTTATCTACACCTCTGTGTGAGGGACTGTTCAGCGATAATGAGAGTGTCCAATAGGCACAGTTGGAAGTTGGAAGT
>ASZI01000373.1 GCA_000416315.1 Osedax symbiont Rs2
TTATAGGTCTTATGATCTGGAATTTGTTTAAATAAAGTGGAAGTTATGAATCAACAGATAGTAAAGAGCATTGGTAAGTTCAAAAGCGGATTAATTGTTGGTGCGCTTTTAGGAGTGTGGAGCGGCGGTATTTGGGGGGCGATATTTGGTGCAGGGGTCGGCTTCTTCATTCAACGCTGGCTGCACAATATTTTATTTGGAGAGGGATCTGCGCAAGTCCTATTCTTTAAATCGACTTTTATAGTCATGGGCAAGGTAGCCAAAGCCGATGGAAGAGTAACCGAGCACGAGATTCAATTCGCCAGAGATGTAATGATTCGCATGCGACTCAGCGATGAGAAAAAGCGCGAGGCTATGGGTTATTTTAGCGAGGGCAAAGAGGCGGATTATGATTTGACTAAAGTGCTTCGCCCACTTAGCTTGCTCATTCAAAGGCGCAGTGCTGTTAAAATAATGTTTCTGGAAATACAATTGCAAGCGGCGATGGCTGATGGGGAAATCTCAGCCAGAGAATTACAAGTTATCCAAGAAGTTTGTACTTTTTTGAAAATGTCGCAGCAAGAGATGAATCAGCTGTTGTCCAGAATGCAGGCGCAGCAATCATTTCATGGTTCCAGCGCAGCCCCAAGCTCGAAGTCGATGATTGCCGAAGCTTATAAAGTGTTAGGTGTGGCCGCCGATGTCGGTGACGCAGAGCTGAAAAAGGCTTATCGTCGACTGATGAGTCAGCACCATCCGGACAAATTAGTGGCCAAAGGGCTGCCCGAGGAAATGATGCAACTTGCCAAAGAAAAAACCCAGGAAATTCAAGCGGCCTATGACGTAGTAAAGACCTCAAGAAAATAATTGATCCCAGGAGCTAAGCTTTAGAGATTGATTTTTCCGCCAGTTGTACCTGCCCGATTAAACAAAGCTGGATGATTAATTGTTGCTGTTGCTACCCGGTCTCTGGTTTCTCTTTTTAGCGGGTTGTGGCTGCGCAGCTGCCTCTGCGGCTTTTTGCTGCAGCGGCTTTAGTACCTGGTTCTTTAACAATCCATAGACTTTTCTAAATAGCCAGTTGTTTCCCGAGCGACTCCAGGCGCTGTTGGGGGCGGCTATCTGCATGTAGTTTTCCATCTCTGATCTATTGGCAGCGCGCTTGCGCGCTTCTTGCCAGGGGTAGCTGGAGCTATTTTGTCGCTGCGAATAAATATCAATAGTATCTATCTTTAAATCGCCAATAAGCTCAATTAACTTAGGTGCACTAATGTCTTCAGACTGCTGGGCGTTGATCAGCAGCAGGCGAGTGTTATCTTTTGCAGATTTATCGATGCCGGCGGCAAATGCTGTCGCCCAGGTCGCGCCCTGACCAATACCGATCAGGATTAACAGTGGTGATTGCTCTTTGAGCATCTGGCTGGCGGCACTTGCCCTGGCTATGGTTATCTCGGCCAATGTCGGGTCAGAAACTGCGTCGCTGTTATCCCCAGCAAGCTCTGAGGCTGAGCTAGCTTGTGCATTGGGCTGGACGATACTATCTTCAGCTGCCGGGTCGTCGCCAGTATCTTGCTCAGTCGCTGGCGTATCAGCGTAACTGGTTCTCGCAGGAGTAGCAGCAAGGACCGGCTCAGGTTGTGTGATAACAGCGGTTTGCCAGTCGTAGCGGGGTAAACCCTCGCGTAGCGGGGCCAAAGTCACAGGCCAATTCGAATGGCCGCGGTCGTCGGGAAAAAATAAGATGCTGCCGACTGGTTTTTTGGCCTCTGCTTCAAGATAGTACAGATCAAACTGCTGATCCAGCGCCGAAAGTTGCACTACCTGAGTAAGTGAGTTTTGCAGTAGCAGCGCCAAGTCGCGCTGCAAGTCTGCTCTGGGTTTAGGTGCAACTCTGGTTGCTGCGGTCTCTGCCTGCGTATTATCAGTGTCAGTCTTGTCTGTCTGCGACTGATCCGCTGTTGGCTCGTTTGCATGGTTACTGGCGTGGCTGGAGTTGTAGGGAAGGGAGGCCAGTAAGCTAAGTAAAATAATCTTTTTCATAAACCAATCATTGCCACAAAATATTTAAAAGTCTAAGGATATTAATACGACAACCATTTAGATACAATGTGCGCAATAATTTGAATCATAAAAACAGAGTGTATTAGATGAAAGATTTTAAAATCGCGCCCTCCATTTTAGCGGCAGACTTTGCCCGACTAGGTGAAGAAGTTGAGAATGTATTAGCAGCCGGGGCAGATATTGTACACTTTGATGTGATGGATAATCACTACGTTCCCAATCTCACTATAGGCCCAATGGTCTGCAGTGCGCTGCGAAAGCATGGGGTGAGTGCGCCAATTGATGTGCATCTGATGGTGAAGCCGGTGGATAGCATGATCAGTCAGTTTATTGATGCAGGCGCCAGTTATATAACTTTTCATCCAGAGGCATCTGAACACATTGACCGCTCGCTGCAAATGATAAAAGAAGGTGGTTGCAAAGCGGGTTTGGTGCTTAATCCTGCTACTCCTGTGCACTGCCTTGAGCATGTAATGGATAAGTTAGACATGATTTTGCTGATGTCAGTGAATCCAGGCTTTGGCGGACAGAAGTTTATTCCCGCAACTCTTACCAAGCTGGCGCAAGTGCGACAGTTGATTGATAACTCAGGGTTAGATATCCGCCTTGAAGTCGACGGTGGAGTAACCGTCGATAATATTGCTGAAGTTGCCGCGGCAGGGGCTGATACATTTGTTGCAGGTTCCGCTATTTTTAATACGCCTGACTACCGACAAACTATCGATAAAATGCGCCGTCAATTAGCGTCGCTGTAACTTGTCTGAAACTAAAATTTTGTAGTTACACAGGATAGAGAATTGTAAAATATAGATGTTGAAATCAATCAAACCAAAATTAATCAGCCTGTTGCAGTTATTTTCAAAGTTGCCAAAATTACACCGGCAGTTAATTGTGGGACTGTGCCTGCTTTGTATACTACTGGCAATTGTTCCTGTTAGTCATCACTCGGGAAAAACTGAAATTGCGCTGCCAGCACTTGCAGATCCTGAATATGTCGCAGCTGTCCAGCAGGTTGTGGCAGAGCACAATATCCCGGATTACGAGTGGATAGTAGAAGATGGAGATACTTTGGGTGAAGTGTTTTCGCTGTTTAACTTGTCCTACACTATGAGCAAAATTTTAGAGGCAGATAAAAATATCTTATCTTTAGATGTTATCAATAAAGGGGATAAGTATAGATTTTGGCTCAGTGGCAACGATGACAGTTTCGACGCTAAAGATATTGTTCTCACCCGAATGGAACAAGTATTAGGCATTGAGCACCAAGTTGTATTTCAACGCAATGGCGATGGTTTTGAATACCAGGAAACCATATTGGCGGGGGCCTGGGAGCAGAGAAGGATCAGTGGAGGGATCAAGAGCGGCAGGAGGTTTTATAAATCAGCAGTCGCTCAAGGGTTGCTTGCAAATGATGTCTCGGTGATTGATCGACTGCTTAAATCTAAGCTTAATTTCTCACGACATACAGCTGCGGGCGACAAATTTCAGGTGGTGGTCTCCAGTCAATACATCGGCGATGTAGCGACAGGCAAAACCAGGGTTGAAGGGGTGCGGTTTTTTAACCGGAAACAAGTGTATTCCGCATTCTCCTTTAAAGGTAATTATTTCGACAGCGCCGGTGATGGTCTTGAACGTGCTTTTAGTCGCTACCCAGTTAACGCCAGATACAGAGTCTCTTCGAAATTCAATCCGCGCCGTAAACACCCTATTACCGGTTTGATCAGGCCGCATAATGGTACCGATTTTGCTACGCCCAAAGGCACTTCAATATACGCACCGGGTGATGGGGTAGTGAAAAGGGTGGTAAGGCACAAATATGCGGGGTTATATGTTGAGATACAACACAGCTATAAATACCGCACCCGCTATCTGCATTTAAGTAAATCTTTAGTGCGTAAAGGGCAGAGGGTAAAAAGGGGCGATAAAATTGCTTTGAGCGGTAATACTGGTGCATCTACGGGTGCTCATCTACACTATGAATTCCATGTTAATCAAAAGCCTATTAATGCTATGGGCAATAAAGTGCCTGTTGTAATAGGTGTTGATAGAAAATCTATGCTCGCCTATAAAAAGAGAGTGACAGATCTGATTAAACTGATGGAAAGCGAAGAGTTAACGAAAGTCAATTTAAGTACTGACAACAGCGGCTAATCTACTGCATAGTCGGCTTGGTTAAATGAGAGTACAAGGGAGTTATTTTGGAATTTTTACAGCGACTATGGTTTACAGCTTGGGATAAATTTGTCAATGTTTTACAGTTGGGGAAAGTGGCGCGAATTATTTTTGCCAGCCTGTGTTTGTACTTGTTAGTATCAACTGGACTGGCAGGATACTGGAGCTATGCATCGACCAATTTAGCGCAGTACGATGCAACGAAAACTCAGGGGGAGCAAAAGGTGACTGGGGTGGCTACAGTGAGTGCGCTGATTCATGTGACCCAGACTTTGCTGAATAAACCTGGTGGTTACCTTAGCAATGACAAGACACTGCCCGGTATCTGGATGGATAATATTCCGCGCTGGGAGTTTGGGGTGTTAGTACAGGCCAGAGATATGGCCAGAGCGATGCGTAAAGACTTTAGCCGCTCTCAATCCCAGTCAACAGAAGACATTGATTTGTCCGCGGCAGAGCCAAGATTACACTTTAACAATAATAGTTGGCTTTTTCCCTCCTCAGAAGCCGAATATAAGAAATCTCTGCAATTTTTACATGAATATAGCGACAGGCTCAGTGATCCGAGTATCCAAGACGCGCAGTTTTACGCCCGCGCTGACAATTTAAATAACTGGTTGGCAGAGGTGAGTACTAGGTTGGGTAGTTTGTCGCAAAAATTGAGTGCCAGTGTTGGCCAGCGACGTATCAATACCGATTTGGCGGGGGATGCTCAGGCATCACAATCAACTGCTAGCAGTGCAGTGGTAGAAGTGAAAACCTCCTGGAATAAAATAGATGATGTTTTTTATGAGGCCAGAGGATCCGCCTGGGCGCTGATTCAGTTGCTCAGAGCCATAGATCAAGACTTTTCCAGTGTATTGGAAAAGAAAAATGCCCGTATCAGCTTGCTGCAGATTATTCGTGAGTTAGAGTCAACCCAGGCATTTGTTTGGAGTCCGTTAATCCTCAACGGTTCAGAGTTTGGTTTTGCAGCCAACCACTCTCTGGTCATGTCCTCTTATATTACCAGGGCCAATGCAGCGATTATTGATTTGAGAAGATTATTATCTCAAGGCTAAGTTTTTGTCAGAGATAACCACTAAACAGTGAGAAATAAAATGAGCGTACATGAAATTAAGCACCCTCTGATCCAGCATAAGCTAGGTTTAATGCGATCGGCAACAATAAGTACCAGAGCCTTTAGGCAGTTGGCGGGAGAGGTAGGTTGCCTGCTAACTTATGAGGCAACCAAAGATTTAGAGTTGGAAGAATATCAACTTGAAGGTTGGTGTGGTGAGATTACAGCCGAGCGTATCAGGGGTAAAAAGATAACCGCAGTGCCTATTCTCAGAGCGGGTTTGGGGATGTTGGATGGAGTGTTAGAGCTTGTTCCCAGTGCCAAAATTTCGGTGGTAGGCTTGTACCGCGATGAAGAGACGTTGGAGCCAGTTCCCTATTTTGAGAAATTGGC
>ASZI01000374.1 GCA_000416315.1 Osedax symbiont Rs2
CTGACCAGATTGCCTATGCCAGTGAAGGTGATAGTTGCTATTAAAGGCAAGCTCCACCACAACATCGGATGGGGACTGACCGGTAAATCAAAAAATCTGACACTCATGATTGCCAGTAATAACTCGGCGACTACGGCGGCAATAGAGCCGCAGGTAATACCTAGTAGACAAAATTCCAGTAAATCTAATTGTCGGGTCTGTCTCTCGCTGGCGCCTAAAGTTTGCAAGAGTGCACCCTCGTAGCGTCGCTGTGCCAGTTCTTGCTGCAAAATAGTCAGTAGCATCAACGCGCCTGAGACTATGGTCAGCAACATCACTAAGCTGGCGCTGTCCGCCAGTTTGGCGATAATACTCTGTGCCTGTTTGAATATTTTGTCGATATCAATCAGGGTTATAGTGGGAAAAGCACGTACTAGTAAGGTGCTTTTCTGGCGTTGCTGTTCGGGGATGTTAAAGCTGGTGATATAAGTCAGCGGATACTGCTCTAACAGTTTAGGTGTATAGATTAGAAAGAAATTCGGCTTAAAAGATTCCCAGTCTACCTGTCTGATGCTAGTGATGGGGGCTTCTAACAACTGCCCGCCTATAGTTAGCCCGAGCAGGTCACCGACTTGCAGACCTAAATTTTCACTCAGTTGCGACTCGATAGAGACACCGGCAATGTCCGGATTCCAGGCACCGGCAATCACAGAGTTTTGCTCGGTCAGCTGTTGCTGCCAGGTGAGGTTGAGTTCGCGGTGCAGCGCGTGGGTTTTCGCCTGCTCTATACTTAGTGCCCTGCCGATACTCTGCTGGTTGATTGCAGTAATACGACCACGCACGATAGGGTAGAGCTTGGCAGGCAGTTGCTGATCACTCATCCAGCTTTGCAGACGGTCTTTTTCCCAAGGTTGAATATTGATGGCAAAGTGATTGGGGCTGTCTTGAGGGATTTGCCCCTGCCACTGTTCGATCAAATCATTGCGGACAAAAAATAGCACTGCCATGATCGCCAGCAATACAGAGAACACCCCGGCCTGCAGTCGGTGCCAGTGACGTTGCTGTCGCAGCCGCAGTTTAAGTAGCGGGGTTAAGGCGATCCGACCCTGCAACCTTTTAACCAGCGCGACGATGAAGTGTTGAGCCAAAAAGCCGGCTATCCAGCCCAGCGTTAATAATAACACTGTGATGACTAATGCTAACAGTACAGAGCCCATATACAAACTGATCGCCACTAGCAGCAACAGCGCGCAACTCAGATAGTGCCAGCGACTGCCCGAGACACTGCGCTCTTTACGCAACATCTGCAAGATGGAGATTTTTCCCAGTGGCAGTAAGGTAGGCAGGCCGAGGATAAATAAAATAGCCAGTGCCAGCAGCGGGCTGGTGACAATTGAGGCAATGCTTAAATCGGATATATGCGGAATAAACTCACTCATTTGCGCGGCGATCAATTGGTGTAACAACAGACCGATAGCAGTACCCAGCAACGCCGCAATAAACCAGCCACTGATCAACTGCAGGCTGTAAATAATCAATAACTGCCTGGGGGTCATGCCCAAACTGAGCAGCAGTGCCGAACGGGTACGTTGATCACTGCTGTAGCGCTGCAAGCTGAGCAGTATCGCCACCGCCCCTAGTAATAGCGATAACAGCGCGCTGAGCTTGAGATAGCGACTGGCATTGGAGACTGAGTTGTTATTTAATTGCCGATCGTCTCTGGCGTTGATTAAGCGCTGGCCTTTGACTAAGTCACTCTTCCATTTTAGTTGCAGAGCGCTAATTTGCTGTTGCCCACCACTGACCAACAACCGGTAATTGGCGCGACTACCAGGTGCCAATATTCCGGTATCAGCTAACTGATCGCTGCGCATGATTATCTGCGGGTTAAAGTTGGCAAAGCCAGTGCCCCGATCCGGACTATCGAGCAATATGCGACTGAGTTTAAATTCGCTGTAGCCTAAAAATAGACTATCTCCCAGTTCTAGATCCAATCGACTCAATAAGCTTTTATCTGCCCAAACTGTCCCTATTTCGGGAATCCCTGAATGCTCGACAGGCTCAGTTTTAATGATTCCCAGTAACGGATAGGGGCTGCTGACGGCACGCACAGTACTGAGCACATTATTTTCATTGCCCTCTGCCATACTGACAAATTGAATCACCTTGGTGGCCTGCAGGCCCGCATCGATTGCCTGCTGATATTTTTCATCTTTTAGTGGCTGTCGGCTGCGCAGCACTAAATCAGCGCCCATAATCTCGGCGCTCTGTTGGGTCAAGCTGCTGTATAGCCGATCGCTGGTGGTGGTCAGTAAAGTGACTAAGGTGGTCATCATAAACAGCGACAACATCAGCGTTAACCAGTCAGATCTGCGCCATTGACTGCGTATCTGCCTGCCAGCAAGTCGCAATACCGGGCTCATTTTGTTACCTCGCTCAATTGCCCTTCGAGCAGATTGAACATCCGGTCACAGCGCGACGCCAAGTGCACGTCGTGGGTAATCAATATCAAAGTTGCCTGGGTTTTGGCGCTGAAATCAAACAGTAACTCGATGATGTTATCACCGGTTTTGCTGTCCAAATTACCGGTCGGCTCATCGGCAAACAACAAACTTGGGGCCGTCACAAAAGCACGGGCAATCGCCACTCGCTGCTGCTCACCGCCAGATAACTGTGCTGGGAAATGGCTGGTTCTGGGGCCGAGGCCTACAGCGTCCAACCATTGCTTGGCCTGTTGCTCACTGTCAGCACGGCCTTGAATATCCAGCGGCAATTGGGTGTTTTCCAGGGCGCTGAGTTCTGGCAGCAAATGAAAGGACTGGAAAACAAAGCTGATATTCTTGGCCCGCCACTGGGCTTTTTGCTGTTGCTCTAGGCTATTTAAGTCGATACCGCAGAGGCTGACAGTACCGTCAGTTGGGGTGTCCAGGCAGGCAAGCAGTGATAAAAGTGTAGATTTACCTGTACCTGACGGGCCGATAATGGCTACACTCTCACCTTTATGGATCTGTAAATTCAGGTTCTTGAACAGTGATATTTCACCGTCAGTAGTGGAAAATGATTTAGATAAACGCTGAGCATCAATCGCCAAAGGGGTCGTCAACTGCATGAAAATAATCCGCTTATTAATATTGTTAGTGTTATTTACAACTCAGAGTGTCTCTGCAAAAACTTTGCTAGTATTAGGTGATAGCTTATCAGCTGCCTACAACATGCAACAGCAGCAGGGCTGGGTGGCGCTAATGGCCAATCGCATCAAACAGCGCTATCCCGATGTCGTTGTGATCAACGCCAGCATCAGCGGTGAAACCACCACTGGCGGACTCACACGTTTACCAGAGCTGATTGATAGACACCAGCCTGATTATATAGTTCTGGAATTGGCGGCAAATGATGGTTTACGTGGCACCCCATTGAAAATAATTAAGCAAAATATTCAACAGCTTATTAGTTTAGCTAAGCAGGCCGAGGCAAAAGTAACCTTAGTGGGGGTGCGTTTGCCATCCAACTATGGTCCCAGATACACCGAAAAATTCTTCAATATCTTTGAGCAACTGGCCGAGAGCGAGCAAATCTACAGAGTGCCTTTTTTGATGCAGGATGTGGCACTTAAGCCTGAACTGATGCAGGCAGATAGGTTGCACCCGACTGCGGCGGCGCAGACCATCATCTTAGAGAATGTCTGGGGAAGTATTGGGCAGATGTTGGCGGAATAATAAACAAGTTGGAAGTTGGAAGTTGGAAGACGGAAGTTGGAAGTGTCGGACATAAAAAAAGCAGCCGAGGCTGCTTTTTTTGTGCGCGCTGTTTACGGTGCGCTTTTGATCATGTGCTCTATCGCCGCTTGTAGCTCGTCATCGCTACAATCATTACACAGACCTTTGGCTGGCATCGCATTGATACCTGAGATAGCCGTGGCAAGTAGTGCTTCCATGCCCTTGGCGTTTCGATCTGTCCAGTCGGATGTGCCAAATTTAGGGGCACCAGATACGCCAGCGGCGTGGCAAAGGCCACATTTAGAAGTGTAAACTTCTTCGCCGGTTCGCGCAGGTCCACTAGTTGCAACAGCGGCAACAGCACCACCGCAAGTGTCATCACCTTCCACACAAACCTGGCCAACAGGCTTGATACGCTCTATTAGCTTGTCTTGTGATGTGGCATGGGTATTAAAAGATAAAAGTAAGCTTAAACCTAAAACACTAGCGATAGATGCTATTTTTAAAGTTAAATTCACTGGGGTGGCCTCGTAAGTCATAGTATATGGATTGTCCATCACAGAAGTATTATTTGAAAACAACTGCCTAGAAATCTCAGTAATTAGTTTCAGGCAAGTATACAAGTAAAAGTGCGTGACGAAAATGCAGTTTTGACCTCTGTGCTATTAAAGATAGCTGTTTTCCACTTTTTTTGACCCATTCTAGCTTTATTTGTATAAATTCAGAGGCAAAGCCAAGCAGTTAGTAAGAAAATGCCAGTCATTGTCGGG
>ASZI01000375.1 GCA_000416315.1 Osedax symbiont Rs2
TGTACCCTCTGGCTATCGAGTTCGGTTTCGTATTTTGCGATACCATCAAATTGTATGCTTCCTGCCAGCAGGGCAAAGAAAAAGGCTGTGCTTAACATTGCAGTTAAACGCCGCTGGGTCTTAAAAGCGTTATATCTGGCGGTAATCAACAGTGGTGTTGCCACTGCGAAGGCAACTAGCGAGGCTCTTGAACTTATATTTAACAGCATTGTGATGGTGCACACAACAGTGCTGATCAAAATCAGTTTATAGGCCCAATGTCGGCTCTTGATAGAAGGGCAAGTGGCAAGATATAAGGCCAGTAGAAAGGCGCTAATCAAGTAACTTGCATGTACGTTGACTTGCTGGAAAATACTAATAGGTGCATTGGAGGCGGTGCGAGGTATCAAATCAGTAAAATGCCAGCCCATTGATTGGGTAAAGGCAATTAAGCTATGTATGCTAGCTGCTAAGCAGAGTGCATAGAGAATGTTTTCGATCTGCCGTCTTTTAAGTTGAAATTGAAATAAGGCGATAAAAAATAAGAAACCGCCCAGTACGTAGCCAATGCGAAATAGCCACTGAGTGGCTAGAACTGTCTCAACTATAAAACCGCTGAGAATCAAGCCTAAGGGAAGAGCGGCCATTGCCAGCCAATATTTAGGCAGCACTAATGTGGTTTTTAGCAGTATCTGAAAGCTGGCGGCACAAATGCATACAATAGCCGCTATCCACACGACACTGTTGTAGGGAATGTTTAAACCTTCTCCACCGGGGCTATGCTGTGAATAAAAAGGTGCTAAAATAAAAACGCTTGAAATCAATAGAGTAAATAATATCGCTAGACGTTGTTGCGCTTCATACATAAATATTGGCGTCCCATTAAAGAGCTGAGTTTACAGAGTTTAATTGTAAGATAAATGGTTAATGGTTTGAATAGAAAAAAAGAATTTTCACTAGATATCAATGGCATAAAAATGACAGGAGTAGCTTATGGGGACAGCAACTGTCCGCCTTTGCTAGGATTGCATGGCTGGTTGGACAATGCTGCAAGCTTCGCTCTGCTCGCCGAAGCGCTGCCCGAACGTTATCTGATCGCCCTGGACTTCATCGGTCATGGCAAATCAGCGCATAGGTCAGCTGCTACACCCTATTATATCTGGGATAATGTGACTGAAGTATATCTGGCAATGCAGGCATTAAAGTTGCGCAGTGTTGATCTTATCGGTCACTCAATGGGTGCTAGTATCGCCATGTTGTTTGCCGCGAGCTTTCCGGCTAAGGTCAAAAATCTCTATTTGATAGAGGGCATAGCACCTCTGCACTACGATGTGCCGCAATTGCCCTCACTGATGGCCTCTGCTATACGAAAAAGAGTGCGCGCGATCAGCAAAAGCAAAAAGCGCTATGACAGTGTTGCTGCTTTGGTGCTGGCGAGAATGAATGCCAGGTTTCCTGTCTCTAATCGAGCTGCACAGTTACTGGTTGAACGTGGCTGCGTGGCACAACAAGACGGTTTCATATGGAGTAGCGATGCTTCATTACTGTTGCCCTCTATTAATAGAATGTGTGTGCAGCAGATACTGAGTTTTTTAGGTGCTGTAGAGGCAAAGGTATACCTTTTCTTGGCTGAAGATGGTCTGCACAGCGAGCAGTGGCAGTTGTATATTGAGCAATTGCAGAAACGGCAAATAAATACTTTTGCCGGCAACCATCACTTACACATGCAAGAATCAGGTGCTATGGCTATATCTAAGGTCATCAGCGACGTCCAAGGCGTATAGCTAAGTTATTATTCTAAGTGCAAATAAATATATTGCCTGGGTTGCTAAGGTTTTTTAAATTAATCGCAAATAATTGAATCTATAACATTTATGCTAGCGTATAAGTTAAGGAATAGATTGTTAAGTACAGAAATTTTGCTTAGCCATCTACTCAAAACCAAGCGGGTGCGTTATCCAAAACAGCCCAAACAACTGTAAAATTAAAGGATTATGATTATGTCCAAGAAAAACTTAGCCGCAGCAACAGCGATTACCGGTATTATCGCAATGGGTGCAACAATGATCTCAGCTCCCGCAATGGCGGGCAGTAAAGAAAGATGTTACGGCGTTGCCGCTGCCGGTCAAAATGACTGTGCAACAAACAATAGCTCTTGTGCTGGTACTTCCAAGGTTGACAATCAAGGTGATGCTTTTATCGCTGTCGCAAAAGGGCTTTGTGAAAAGCTGGCCGGTGGCAGCCTTGAACCTAAAGCTTAATCACTAAGTTTTGACCAAGCAGTAAATGATTTTTCAGTTGCTTTGGTTTTTAGCTTTACACTTTAGTTAAACAATCACTAGGGTGTAAAGCTAGCTCTTGCAGCCAGGCTTAAAATGAGCAATTGGCAGCAACCAGATAAACGCAAAGAAACACACATTGACAGTTGCAGTGTTTATTCGCTTAAAAAATGGCAACTAATGCTTATGACTCCCGCAAATTCCAGGGCAAATTATCCAGATCACTCTTCAATCGCCGATAATGCAATAGGCATTGGGCTGAGATCAACTCACCACCAACAAATACTGCAACAACTGCCTAAAGTCGGTTGGCTGGAAGTGCACAGCGAAAATTTCTTTATTGAGAACAGCGCTCAGCGCCAGGTCTTAGACCAGCTAGCGGAACACTACCCTCTAAGCTTTCACGGTATAGGTTTGTCACTGGGCTCAACGGACCCGTTAAATCAAAGTCATCTTCAGCAAATGAAGGCGTTAATCGACTGCTACAAACCGGCGCTTATCTCTGAACATTTGAGCTGGAGTTCTAATAACTCTCGATACTTTAATGATTTATTGCCTGTGCCTTACACCCAGGAGAGTTTAGATATCTTCTGTGATCGACTCAACCAGGTTCAGGATTTTCTTGGCCGGCCACTGCTGATAGAAAATCCGACTGCCTATCTATCTTTTAGCGATAGCAGTATGCATGAGTGGGAGTTTCTCAACGAGATTCAACGTCGTTGTCAGTGTGGTTTATTGCTTGATTTAAACAATATTTATGTGAACAGTATTAACCTTGGTCTGAACGCCCAAGAATATTTGCGACAGATTGATGTAGAGGCAGTGCGTGAAATCCACTTAGCAGGCTTTACTCGCCGCCAATTAGATAACGCAGAGATATTAATAGATACCCACGGTAGCAAGGTCTCAAAACCTGTCTGGCAGCTGTTTCGTGATTTTCGTCAAAGTTGTAACGCGCCAGCATTGGTTGAGTGGGATACAGATATACCCGCGTTAGAGGAATTGTTATCCCAGGCAGAGATGGCAAGCCAGCACCAAGAGGCGGTTGCCAGCAAGGAGCAGAAATTTTGAAGCTAGCCGATTTGCAAGCGCAATTTTCAAAGCATTTACTGCATCAGTCGGTGGATTTGTCGAGCCTGAATTTAACCGGCCCGCTACCGGTAGAGCAGTTGATGAGCTTGTATCGAAACAATTTTTACGTCAGTTTAACTGACTACCTAAAAGGGTGTTTTCCCAGTGTTGATGCTCTGGTTGGGGAGGAGTTTTTCGAGCAGTTAGCTAAAGCATATATCATTCAGAGGCCTTTGGATAATCCCGATATCGAACTCTACGGTGAAGGTTTCTCTCGCTTTATCAGCAATCTGCCGCAAACCAGTGATCTTGTGTATTTGGCTGGGATTGCAGCGTTAGACTGGGGTTTTGATCGTGCCAAGGCAGTGACTGAAATTGCCAGTTTTCCCTTTGCAGAGCTCGAAGGGCTCGATCAGCAACAGCAGTTGAAAATTTGTTTTAAAATGTCTGCGCAAACGTTGCTGCTGGCCTCTGATTATCCGTTACTGTCAATCTGGCAGGGAGTGGCAAAGGATTGTTTAGAGGGGATAGACATGGGCTGCGCTGAAAATCTAATATTGCATCCAAGCAACACACAAGGGGCGTTGTTTTACCTATTGAACAGCTCACAATATGAATTCTTATCGGCAATATCTGCAGGGGCTAGGCTGCAGCAGCTTTGCGAAATTGAAGATTTTCAACAACATTTAAACTATTTTATTGGCAATGCTGTAATCAATGGTTTTACCACAGGAGATGAACGATGATTGAGAAATTATTAAATCGCTACGATTGCGCTGTAAGCCTTAGCCTGAAGTGGCTGGTTCCTATTGTGCTGTTCGCTGTACGCATAGTGCCGGCGATGGCTTTTTTTAAAGCGGGGCAGCTTAAATTTGCCAGCTGGGATTCCACCTTGTATTTGTTTGAAGAAGAATACCAAGTGCCTTTTCTTCATTTCGAAGTCGCTGCCTATCTAGGTACTGCAGTCGAACTATTATTGCCTCCGTTACTGTTGTTGGGTATCTTCACCCGTGCAACTTCGCTGGCATTGTTTTTGTTTAACATCGTGGCAGTTATCTCCTACCCGGTCATTTGGGGCAACGGTTTTTATGATCACCAACTGTGGGGCATGATGCTATTAGTCAGTGTCTTGTGGGGCCCAGGTAAGCTCTCAGTGGATACCTATTTGCGCGGGTATTTTTCACGATAGCTTGTTTTCGACAATTGGCTGGTTGCAGCTGGTTGTAAACTGAACGCTCGATTAGCAGTAACTCGTTAATAGTTTGGAATTTGTCGGCTAATACTTTATTCAGATGTGCTTTTATATTACTGTGTAGATCCTTTTTACGTATTAATTTTTGTTGATAGGATTACCTTATTTTATGTCATTTTTGAGTGGCAATAACACAGATAAACAAACGCAACTGCAGCAGTGCTTGCTTGATTGTGCCGATGGAAAGCATAAAGCATTAAAACAGCTATATGATTTATGTTCGGCGAATCTATTTAGTGTGGCGTTGCGTATATTAAAAGACAGGGCGCTCTCAGAGGACTGTTTGCAGCAAGTGTTTTATAAAGTGTGGAATAACGCCGATAAATACGATGCCTCTAAAGCAAAAGCTCAAACTTGGTTAAATACTATCGCCCGGAATCAAGCGCTAGATATTCTCAGGAAAAATAAGCACAGTGATCAGCATGATAGCGATGATGCATTAGAGTTTATTGCAGATGACGCTCCATCTCAGGAGCAACATGTGGCGCTGTCTCAGGACAGTGCAGCGATGCATTTGTGTCTGGCTGAGCTTCCGGAACAGCAAAAAATATATTTGGAAATGGCCTTCTTTGAAGGTTTAACCCACCAAGCTTTATCGGACCGAACAGGGACTTCCCTGGGAACCGTTAAAACTTGGATCCGACGAGGGTTAGAGAGGTTGCGAAAATGCATGAATTCGATTTAAGTGATATTGATCAGCGCAATCAAGCGGCTGCTGAGTATGCTTTAGGTTGTTTGAGCCAGAGCGAAAAAGCCAGAGTCGAAGCGCTGATGGCTGTCAGTCACGACCTGCAACAAGAAGTTGAGCAATGGCGTGAGTATCTGGATGTTTTGAACACTAGCCTCGCTCCAGTCACACCTCCGGCCAGCGTCTGGAAAGCCATTAATAAACGCACCAAAGTTTCCAGTGGCAGTGTTTGGACATGGCAATCTCTGATGGGCTTTTCGCTGGCGCTGATGTTATCAGTAGGTTTGTTTATGCAGTGGCCACAACCTGCTAACGTAGTGCAAAATGCCTGGGTTCCACTTCTTGTTAATGATCAGCGAGAGCCGGGTTGGATCATTAATACTTCAATGCAAAAGCGTCAATTAGTGATTGAATCAAAGTACCCGGTAAGCATGCCTGATAATACTTTTTATGAGGTATGGTTGATGGAGGATGGACATGAGCCTATGTCACTTGGATTCTTGCCAGCCAGCGGAACTAAGATTATCCCGTTCGAACCCAGTTGGGCTCAAAGGTTGTTGGACTGTGATATCGTTGTCACTATGGAGGGACCAAAAGGGGCCCCGGATGGCTACAACATGGGTCCTGTCTCCGATAAAACTAAATGGAAACGTATAGCCTTCTAAACTTGCCAGCCCAGCAATTCGCCCAGCTGTGCTGCCGGCAGTAAAACTTGACGATCTGGCTCTAGCTGAGCCAGCATCAGGGTTGTTGTTAATTATTGCGCCTAAGAGATAAGTGTTAGTGCATTTTCCTATTCACCTATTCACCTATTCACCTATTCACCTATTCACCTATGTAGCTATTTTGC
>ASZI01000376.1 GCA_000416315.1 Osedax symbiont Rs2
AGAATTTTATTAATCGACAACTGTAGCCAGTACTGCAAAAGTATCGCCGATATTGATCAGGGCGGGGTGGCGCCTGGCAGCTAAGATGCCATCGCGCTGGGCAAAGTATTCTTCTGCTAATTGTCCGGTGCGCTCCAGGGAGTATATTCGGGCGATGATATCACCCTTGTTGATATTGTCGCCAAGGGATACACACATCTCCAATAACCCCTGATGTTCACTTTGCAAATAGCAGCTGGCATCTGGCATCTCCAGTATAGTCGTCGGCTTGTCCGGCAGTTGATAAACTCCCTGGGTAACCCCGGCGAAGATTAAAAAATTATGGATACCGCGCTCTGCCATGGCAACACTTTCGACGCTGCTGGTGCCACCACCGCACAGCTCGGTGGTGACAAATATCTTGCCTTGCTCTTCAACCGCGGTGTCGTAAAGAGCACTGGCATCCAATTCGAAAAGTGTCATAGTGTAGGGGGCGCCAAATAATTTAGCGCCCTCTATGCAGGTGGCCTGCTGAGTTTTATCCGTTAGCTGATGAGCCGCGGCAAAGGGCAAAATATCTAAAGTTTTTCCACCGGAGTGGATATCCAAAGCGTAATCACAGATAGGTATCAGATAGCGCTGGAAATAATCGGCAATACGCTCAGTGATACTGCCACCGGGGTTGCCGGGGAAAGAGCGATTCATATTGCCACTGTCGATTGGCGAGGTCCGACTGCCATTAAGTACCGCTGGATAATTCATCGCCGGAACAATAATCACTCGACCGTTTACTTGTTCAGGCTCAAGTGAGTTAGCCAGTTTTAGTAACCCGGTAATTCCCTCGTATTCATCGCCGTGATTACCACCACTTAGTAGTGCAGTGGGTCCTGGACCGTTTTTAATGACAGTCAGCGGAATCATAATACAGCCCCATGCCGAATCATCATGGGAGTAAGGCAGCTTTAGAAAACCGTGTTGTTTGCCCTCTAAATCTAAGTCGATTGATGGCGTAATTGTGGTTGCTTGCATTTTATTAACCTTTTACAAACAGTTGTCTGGGTATGTCGCAGAATGTCTGTGAGCCACTATCAGTGATAAGAATACTCTCAGTAGTTTCCATGCCCCAGTCATCCAGCCACAACCCTGGCATAAAGTGGAAAGTCATGCCCGGCTCAAGCACAGTATTATCGCTATCGCGCAAACTCATAGTGCGCTCACCCCAGTCAGGGGGGTAGCTCAGACCTATCGGATAGCCGCAGCGGGCGCCACCGCGATCGAAGCCGAATTTTTTCAGAGCTGTATTTAATGCCGCGCTGATGTCAGAGCAGCGGTTACCGGGCTTTGCCGCAGCGAGTCCCGCTTGCAGTCCCTCGTTTAGCGCCTCCTCAGCACGCAGGAAATCTGCACTGGGCTCTCCAAGGTAAATGCTACGTGATATAGGGCAGTGATAGCGCTTATGACAACCGGACAATTCCAAAAAAGTCCCCTCGTTGTTGTTAAAGGGCTTTTCATCCCAGGTCAGGTGCGGGGCAGACGCATCTTTACCTGAGGGCAACATAGGTACAATGGCGGGATAGTCGCCGGCATGTCCCTGATGGCCCTGCATGCCCAGCCGATAGATTTCTGCGACTAATAGATTTTTAGGCAGCCCAGGTTCAATCATTTCAAGAGCGGCGCGGTGCATGTTTTCAGAAATGCGCGCTGCAATTTGCATATAGGTAATTTCCTGCTCGGATTTGATTGCCCTGCACCAGTTGACCAGGCCTGTCGCATCTTGGATGCAATCTGCAGCAAGGTTTTCTTTTAGCGCTAGATAGGCAGTGGCACTGAAGTAATAGTTATCCATCTCAACGCCAATCTTGCCTGTATGCCAGTTTCGCTGCGGCAGTACTTCAGTGGCTAAGTACTGCATTGCGTGCAGTGGCGGATTCATTATGTAGTGATCGGGATAGCTAACTATATTGGACTGGGGAATGTACACAGTGCGTTTCGCGCCATTGGCATCCATCGCTCTGCCGAACCATAATGGGTCACCGCTTGGGCCTACGACGACCGCTTGAGGAGTATAAAATGACCAGCCATCGTAACCTGTCAACCAGGCCATGTTGGAGGGATCGTGAACAACTAACGTCTGTATATCTTGTTGCTCCATTGCCTGACGGACTTTGTTTAAGCGAATGGCATACTCTTCGCGGCTAAAAGGTAGATGAATGTCCTTCATTGATCTTTGTCTCTCAGGGGTTAATGGAGCAAGTGAATTTTGTCTGGAACCAATGACGCTGATTCCGTTTTAGTTTTTTGCAATTACAGCCAGGGCGTTACTTAACCCTAGCAAGTAGTGATATTGGGCAAAACTTTACTGATTAGTGTCGCATCAATAGCAAAATTGAACATATTGTTATAGTGTCTGTGTGTGAATGCTAGTAAATATCAATACAATAACTCAGGTCAATACTTTTTTTGTACTATGACAATTAAACTAAAGCTAATAATTAAAAGCGGCATGCCAAAGTATTTGGCAATATGCGCTGCTCTGGAAGAGGCAATTTGCAGAGGTCAGTTGCATGCTGGCGCTCAATTGCCGACACATAGACAGCTGGCAGAACAGCTTAATGTCAGTGTGCAAACGGTCAGCAATGCCTATGCACATGCGGAGCAAAAGGGGCTTGTAGAGGCTCTTGTCGGTAGCGGGACTTATGTCAGTAAGTTTCAAATAGAAAAAGAAACTGAGTTTATGTTGCTGGAAGATAAAGAGACCTTGGGGCGAGCCATCGATTTGTCGATCGCTCATCCGGTCTGCACAGCCAGGCATACGCAACTGTTTAACGAGGCATTGAGCAAAATATCGCTAAGTCACAGCGGAGATTTAATCCGTGCAGCGAGACCAGTACAAGGTCAAAAGCAGCATATATCGGCGGTGCTAAATTGGTTGGAGCTACAGAAACTGCCCGCAGAGAGTGACCGAATAATACTCTGTAACGGCGCTTCACACGGTCTGATGTTGGCGATGAGCACGCTCTTGCAACCCGGGGACATGGTCGCCTGTGAAGCGTTAGTGGATCATGGCTTGATTGCCCGGTCGCGAATTCTTAATGTTAAACTTTGTGCTATAGCCACTGACCGGGAGGGCATCATCCCGGAAAAATTCGCAGCGGCCTGTAAGGCCAATTCGATTAAAGTCTTATGCTGTACCCCCAGTATGAGTAACCCTGCCAGTTGCCACATGAGCTTGCAGCGGCGCAGCGAAATTGCAGCTGTTGCGCAAAAGTATAAAGTAATGATTATTGAAGATGATGTATACGGTGCCCTGGAGCCGAATCGAATTCCACCTCTGTCCAGTTTTTTGCCGGAGCAGGCGTTTTATATTACAGCGCTGACAAAAACGGTGGCCCCGGGGATGCGCACTGGCTTTATGCAAGTACCCAGGCACCTGATACAACATACAACCAGTTTACTGGCCGCCTCCAGTTGGATGGCCACGCCAATGCTGTTCGAAATAGCAGCTATGTGGATTAAAGACGGAACTCTGCAGCGACTGATTAGCTTTGAGCAGCAAGAGTTTGCCGCCAGACAGCGACTGGCACAAACGTCTCTGTCGGAATTTGAGTATGACAGCCACCCGAACGGTATGCATTTGTGGTTATCTTTGCCGCGGGATTGGAGTAGTGATGCGCTAGTGGCAACGGCTAAAAAAGCTGACCTAATCATTACCGGCTACCAACCCTTTATTGTTGATCAAAGTCTGCCATTAAAGCGTGTCAGAGTAAGTCTTGGAATGGAGAGCAGTCGCTACCGGGTCAAATATGGGTTGGAACTACTTGCCGACATCCTCAGCTCGAAACCCCCGCCTAGTTACTTTCTGATTTAGAACCGACACTGGCTATTTAGCTGCCTGTTAAATGAAAAAGCAGTCAGATGTTACTTGATTAATTAGGTCGGTTGTCCTAATGTGTTTTTGTCAATTAGGACAAGTGTCCCAGTCTTGGTTTAGGCCACTAAGGTTGTCTTCTAACGCCATGGGAGGCTTAAGGTATTTGTCGGAGTCATTTCTAGTTTAACAGGAGAGTATTTATATGTTTGTAGTACAGCTGAAGTTCTCAACCAATAAAGCAGGCGCCGCTGAGTTGATGCAGGGGCATAATGAATGGATTAAAGCAGGTTTTGATGCCGGTGTGTTTCTAGTGGTTGGCAAGTTGCAGCCAAACTTGGGCGGCGCTATTGTCGTCAATAACTGCTCGCTTGACCAACTTCAGCAGCGACTGCAGCTAGACCCCTTTGTTGAAAACAAGGTAGTGAGTGTTGAAATACTGGAAATTAGCCCGGTTAAGGCCGAGCAGCGGCTAGCGTTTTTACTGGATTAAGGATTGCTTATTGATATAGACAATAATAAGTAAACAGATGAGTAAACAGATGAGTAAAACAGTCGTTACTGACGACACTCAGATGCGTTATCTCTAATGCAGCGCCGCGGCCGAGTTTTTAGACTCTCAGAATACTCAGTGGGAATTCCCGGTTGCCGACGACTATCTTTTAAAAAGCTGTGTCTGGAGAGGGTTTTCAATGCGGGTTGAGTTGGTGCACTCTTTTAAACAAGCGGTAGATATTTCGGGTGGCATCTTGCGACTTTAATTTTATAAAATAGCCAAATTCAGTCATTCAGGTTTAGAACGGCTACTGCAAGACAAAGGCCTATTGAGCCATCGCTGCAAGATTGAAACGCTGATAAACAACGGCAAAAGATCAGGTCATCTGGTGGAAAAAGACGGCACTTGAGCCGTATCAACAGCCTTTATCGTCAGCGCAGAGTGAATCTGCATCTGAGTTATCAAGACTGTTATGCATACATCTGGAAAATCCAGGCTGGAAGTTTCTAGGCCCAGCACGAGCAAAGTATTTATACAGGCGCTGGGTCCGATCAATGACCAGCTAGAAGGCTGTATGATTGAAGCCCAAGTAGAGCGGGCTCGAGGCAGCTTTAAGCGATCGGGGCACGATTAAAAGTTAGCAGGGCTCGCAAGATACCCTGCAAATATCTCATGCTATTGGCCAGCAGTTGCCCTTTAGATATTTTTTGCGATTCGATATTTTCGCAGACAGAAAATGCACAGTGCCCCAATCGCTAACTCAAGTACTGCTACTTGTACTAGTGAAGCATTGGGTAAGCCATCAAAGCCGAAGCTCAGTACTCTGGAGAGGCCGTAAGCCAAATACATTAAACTGGCCACTAGGGTGGCCGTGTAAGTCAGTCTGGCAACAAAACAGCCGATTATAATTAACAGCCCAATAGCCAGCAGTGCACCTCCAGCTGCGCGCATCTCATTCAGTAAATTGATATTATCGGTCAGCTTAATCCCCGATGCGCCATGAAAAGCGATCGGATCTAATAAAATGCTTGCGCCAATCCCCGCTGCGATCAGGCCAGACAAAAATAAAACGGTTTTCAAAAATTTTGAATCTCTCATAGATAACCTCTGATATTGTTATTATTAACTTTACACCGTGTCAATTGACAGCCTGTAAAGTTTTATATATTCTTTACAGCATGTCAAGCATAAAAAAAGATACCCGAAAAAATATCCTTACCGCAACCTGGCTTTTGATGGAGCAGCGAGCCGGGCAAGGTGTCAGTATGAGTCAAATAGCCAAAGCTGCAGGAGTTTCAAGGCAAGCGCTGTATCTGCATTTTGATTCGAGAATAGAATTGATGGTGGCGACGATCCGCTATGTAGATGAGGTGAAGGAACTAAATCAGCGCTTAAAGCTTTTTCAACAGGCCAGCGGTGGAATAGAACTGCTGGATGCCTGTATCGACGTCTGGGGAAATTATATTCCTGAGATCTACGGGATAGCCAAGGCGATGATTAATACGATGGACACAGATGAAGCCAGCGCCACCGCCTGGAACAGTTGCATGAGCGGGTTGCGAGATATGTGTGTGCAGATAATTACAGCATTGCAAGATGAGGGAAAGTTAGTGGACAATTGGAGTGCGGATGAGGCCGTCGCTATCTTCTGGACGATGATTTCTGTCAACAACTGGCAGCAGTTAACTATTGAGTGCGGTTGGTCAAACGCCCAGTATATACGCCATATGAAATTGCTCTTAAGGCGCACGTTTGTGCTGCCAGATGCAACTGCCTGAGCAGTTTTGATGGAGACAGCTTTTGTTAAAGCTGATCAAAATATCCAAACATATAATTTTTATGAGCAGTTTTGATAGAGGCAGGAATTGTTAAAGCTGATCGAAATAAGCAGAAATATAATCAGCCCAGCATCTTTAGACGGGGCAATTATCCAGCGGGAAGCGGATATCAAAGGCGAGCCCGCCACCGCTTTCACTGCTTGCGCTAATGCTCCCCCCCAGTGCTTGAGTCACTAAATTATACACCACATGAGTACCCAGACCGGTGCCGCCAGAATTTCTCTTAGTGGTAAAAAATGGATCGAACAAGGTTTTTAAATGCGCTGTTGATAACCCGACACCGTCGTCGTAATAGTGTATCAACACTGAGGATTGCTCGATACTGACATCAATATGAATGTTGCCGGGGCTATTTTCTGCAAAGGCGTGGACAACAGAATTGAGCAGTAATTGTTTGAGAATCTGACTGATTGCCAGTGAGTCGCAAGTGACAATAAAGTCACTGCAGCTAAAATGCAGTTGATGATTAAAGCTGAACTGTTGCTGCTGGAATTTAAGCAAAACTCCTTCGATCAATACTTTTAAGCTTACTGGCTTGACATCTTTGGGTGAGTTTTCTACCGAGACTTGTTTGAAATCTTGGATTAGCTGGGCTGCCCTACTGAGGTTATCCACCGATAACTCTAAACCTTCCTCGAGTTCATGCAGGAAGCTATCTAGCTCTTGTTGTGTCAGTGACAGCGCAGCATACAACTTGCGGATATCTTGGGTTAAGTCCTGTAAAAAACTGGTGGCGGTAATAGTAATCCCCAAAGGGGTGTTTACCTCATGAGCCAATCCGGCAATTAGCTGACCCATAGAAGCCATTTTTTCCTTTTCTACCAACTGCTGCTGAGATAATTCAAGTTTTTCCAGGGCCTGTTGCAGATCCTGGGTGCGCATGGCCACCTTTTCTTCCAGAACGTTGTTTAATACTAAAATCTCGGAGATTAAAATATTGGCTGAATTAACTATATAGCCAACCTCGTCATATTTATGTTTCACATCGTGAATCAGTAGTAAATCCTCAGAGGGATTGTTGGGATTTATGTTTTGAAACTTCTCCGCCAAATTGATGAACGGCCGGGTTAAAAAATATTGAAACAACAGTAAGAGTAAGATGGACAATACAAAATTGCGCAAAAAACCACTGAGAAAAACATAACTGGCTCTAGCATAAAAGGGTGCTAAGGCCGCATCAGAACTGACAATTAAAGTTAAACGGCCTTGGTATTCACCGCGTCGGCTGAGGAATGTTGATTCATAAGTAGCAGTTTCAGAAGTTAAAAATTGGGTGATGTTATCGGTGCGACTGCTTTGTCTGTCAACGGTGAGCTCAGCGAGAATTTCATCTTCTTCATCGACAATTTTTACGTAGTGCAAAAAGCTAACGTTGCTTAATCCCACTAAAACCTCTTTGGCCAGGTCTTTGTCCAGCTGATAGATCGCCCGCTGGGCTGTGTTGTGAGTGACTTTAAATATCTCATCAACCTTCTGCCCGGTAAACTGCTTTTCTTGGGAGAAATCGATATAGACCTGGATCAGACTTAAGACAAGTCCCAGAGCAAAAGCGACGATCACACTGAGGCGGGCCAATTTAAAAGCCATGCGCTGGAAAAAGCTGATACTCGTTTTACTTCGCTCGCTCATTTACTATCCAATTTTCCTCTATACTTGTCATATCCACTGAATCTGAGTCAAGAAGGTTGGAAAACATATGCAACAGAAAATTAAATTATTACTCTGTTCGATCATTTTCACTGTAGTCTCTAGTGTGGCTAGCGCCCAGACGACCGTCTATGGTTTTGAATTGAAAAACAGAATGAGCGTGGAGGGCGGTGAACAATTTGATTTATTATGGCAAGAACTGCACAAATTAGGATTGGAGTTTGACCTAAAAGTGGTTT
>ASZI01000377.1 GCA_000416315.1 Osedax symbiont Rs2
ACCACTAGACGAATGGGACAACATTGCATTTAAACAGCAGTGCTCAAATGCGGGGCAGATTTTATATCGATTACTAACAAGCGGTCAAGATTTATTAACAAAATATTTTAGATATAAATACCCGGCTGCCAGTCCCTATCAAAACTGTTCATTTTTTGTATTAAAAGTGATCTTATCGGCGATAATTTCAACCAGCAGCAGCATCAGAAGTCCAATGACACTAAATAGCCACACAGCAATCACTGTCCAATAGTGAACAATCAGAGTTTACAACTATAAAATAACTCTGCACTGCGCCAGGCTGTGTTTATAGAATGCACAAGTGTCATCAAAGGTGCTTTAAGGTATTATTGACAATAGTGAATTTTGCAGTGGCCGGACAGTGCCAATCAATAGCATTTAGATATTAAGTGAGCAAGCAATGGGTCAGACACAAACAGGGTTACTAATTCTCGCCATTATTGTGGTATTGGGCAGTATTGCCTATACCATCCAGACCATTGAAGAGCGAAAACGGGCGCGCAAATTACTGATCATGTCGTTAAAGAGCCAAATCCGCAACTCTGTGAATATTTACCAGGGATTGCCGGACGTATTCATGACTGCAGAGCTTCATGAATTTATCAGTCGTTTTATTATCAGTAAGATGAGCCGTTTATTATCTATCGATGACACTGAAGAAAGCCGACGTTCGCTAAGTAACTTCAGGGAAAAAGCCAATAACCGAGATATTAGTTTGCAGCACCCTGAAGGATCTATGAGTATTTACCAAGACGAGGGGCAGGTACATCACGCCCTGGGTCAGCTCAAAGAAATCACTCGCTGGCTTGGCGAGTTAAGCAAATCAAGGCAAATTTCAGAGTTTTCCTTCAATGAATTGGGTTGGCAAACTAAAGACTTCTATGATCGGGTCTCATGCGACATAGAAATCCTTGATGCCATAGATACACAAAAAGTGCACGGCGAAAAAGCGGCCTTTCACAAATTCAGTATCGCCGTTAAATCTCTCAACAACCTCAATCAAAGCGAGGCGCTAGACAGCCAGATTTTTGCTATTCACCGACATATGGAAATTCTCAAAAATGCAGTGTTAGAGCAAGAGCAAGAAGCTGCAGAGGAGCGCGCTAAATCTGACGAAGAAGAAAAAGACAAAATGTAACAGCGCTCTGCTTTCGTTTTTCAGCACCGCGATGCGCCGAGCTCACTCAATGCTCTGGCAGAACAGATGCACTCGACTTATGCCCCCAGGCTGGCTATTGGTCGATTTTTTTTCTGACTCGCGGCAAGCGCTGACAGTTGGGACAAAAAACCGTAGACCTCTGACCCAGACGTATTTCACTCAAGGGCTTCAAACAGGCGTTGCAGGTCTCTCCCTTGCGTCCGTAGACTTGTAGCTCCTGAGCAAAATAACCAGGTTTTCCATCACCGCCTACAAAATCTTTTAAGGTAGTCCCACCGCGCTTAATCGCCTGAGCTAAAATAAATTTTATCGCGGTGACTAACTTATTAAATTTGTCCATAGAGATTTGATTCACCGGTGTTTGCGGGTGTATCGCCGCGGCAAACAACGCCTCAGCCGCATAGATGTTGCCAACACCAACAACCACTTTATTATCCATAATGAACTGCTTTACTGAGACTTTTCGTCCTTTAGCCGCCTTTATAAAGGTTTTGGCAGAAAAACTTTCTTCTAGCGGCTCTGGACCTAAATTGAGTAATAATTTATGTGGCTGATCAGTTTCTTGCCAGAGGACCGCACCAAAGCGACGCGGATCAGTCAGCCTTAATACAACGCCATTGCAGAAGCGGATATCAAAGTGGTCGTGTTTAGCCGCTACCTCCCCTGCCCTGAGTACTCGTAAACTTCCCGACATACCTAAGTGAATGATAACATCGCCGCGGCTAAACTTTAACAGTATGTACTTGGCGCGACGCTGTACCTCCAACAATTTTTGACCTGGTACTCTATCACCGATCTCATCCGGTATCAGCCAGCGCAACTGCGGTTGTCTGACGGTTATTGAGTGCACCACAACCCCCTGGATATGTGGCTCGATTCCCCGACAGGTAGTTTCGACTTCAGGTAGTTCAGGCATTTACAAAACCTTTAAAATAAATCATTCAAGGATACTGGCTTAATGTTCGCAAGCAACTGCTGCTTATCAACACCAAAGCCTACAGCAGCAGACAGAGAAGATCACTTGCCCCGACGTTGTTTTAATTGTTGACTAAAAACGCTAAACAACTTAGCAGCCAGCGCCAATACCGGTCTCAAATCAACACTTGAGCGCAATTCAAATTCTTCAAAGTGAAAGCGACTATACCTCAGACCCTCCCTATTTAAGTCCTGTTGTAAACTCTCACGCATTTTCTTTGGCCCACAGTAATAAACCCGGGAGCTGGCCAGCATTGTCGACGCCTGCTCTGCTATTTCTACACTGCTCAACCTGTCGCGCACACTTGTATCAACCAGCACTAGTTTAATGTTGTCTCTGCTATCGCAAAGTTGCTGCAATTGCAGAAGATGCGGCGCTTGTTGGTGGCCCTTATAACTGTAGTAGAATACAACCTGAGCATTTGTCCCCTGCTCTAACCAAGCGATAAAGGGGGTTATGCCTATTCCACAGGCAATCCATATCTGCGGATCATCGTTTGCTCTGGCCTGAAAGTGCCCGTAAGCTCGGCTAACTTGAACTTTGTCGCCCACTTGCACCCGCCCGGCCAATTTCGCCGAATAATCTCCCAGCGCTTTGATGGTGAAACGCAGTTCGCGGCTATCCACAGGTGCACAGCTGATGCTAAAGGGGTGGCTCTCGGTCATACCGGGCCGTTGCACGGCGATAAAACAAAATTGCCCGGCTTTATGTCGCAACCCTTTTGCAGTAGGTTGCAGCGACATGCAAGTGGCTCCGGCGCTATTATCGATAGCACAGACCCGGTAATTGTAGCGCCCCGCCAGTAGCCTGAACGGCAAAAGCGTTATCAGGTAACAGATCAGCCCCAGTACACAGAAAACCGATATATACAGCCCCAGAGGGTCCAGTAGCGCAAAAGGTTTAAGCATAAATACATAGTGGAAACTGGACAGGGCAAACAGCGCCCCCATAAACTTGTGACTAAATCGCCACAGCGGATAGGGAATCACAGTAGCCAGAGAAATCACCACTAAAATCAGTACCGCGTACAAGCTAAATTCACCCAATGTCTCGGCTAAATCTACTAGCCAAGTCTCCGGCCCCAGCTCATCTATTTCTGCATCTACTGTATCGTGCATTAAAATAGCCGCCGTAGCGATGATACCTATCCACTTGTGGATTACGTAGATACGGTCTAATCCGCCAAAGAGCGTTTCCAACCCCGGCATGCGGGTGGCAAACAACTGTGAAAAAGCCATCAAAATTAGCGCCAGACTACCTATGTACTGAGATAAAATTGCGGAGTTTGAATAATTTGCCAACAGCGGCCAGTACCAATACAGCGGCATCAGTGAGGTGCTGATTAAGAGTAGCAGCCCGATAAAACGAATTTTCAAAATATTTTCCACCTGTCATTGGCAATAAGTCCAGTGGGACACTGGCTTATCGATCTTTCACTGCGACCACAATGGCAGCTAGCGATTATTATAATAATTAATCAGTATCCTGATCTGCTACAGAAAAACCACAGCTCAAGTGGCTGTCTGCGCCGTCATTATTTCAAAGAGCACGCCCTATGAGTTATCTTAGTATGCTGTTTAGATTGCAGTCCTGATCGGCAAAACAGACAATACTCTGGATTAACTGCTGGTATTGGCGGTTAAATGTTGCTCTGCGCCAATACCCCCCCGCCAGCACAGTACTCATATCGGCAATGTTTTTTTCACCAAAGATACTGCTGTCGGTATCTTGCATACAAGCTTGCCACTGCTTCTCGCCGTCTGCTTCGTAAGCTTTACAGTCACGATAGACACCTGCGACTCCATAGTGGCTATCAGCAGGGCCCACCGAGATTCCGGGGTGCGAAGTATTAGCATATTTATAGTGTTTTCCCGCATGATTTTGCTGCAGCTCCCCCCGCTCAACCTCATAGACCCCAGCACAATTATCAGTTGGGCTATCTGCATAGCCGCGATACCAAATTAAATGCTTGCGCTGGTTAGTCGTGTATTTACAGAAGAACTCCCGGGCGGCCTCAGGATTAATGGTAGCATCATCGGCACTGACCGCCATTAGCACTGGAATATCAACTTCATATTTAGGGCTCATTAAGTCTTTAGTCAACTGATAAAACTGCGCCCCGGCGTTGCTGGAAAACGACGAGTAACGAGCGGCATCACGCTCTTTATTAACGCCTATCCAGTCTTTAAACAAATTCACATAACCCGCCATCCAGGCTAAGTCACTTTTTGCTTTAACCGCTGTAGAGAGCAAGATCAAACCTTTAATTTTGTCAGTGTTGCCCTGTTGCAGATGTTTTATCGCCAGGGCGGTTCCGGTTGAAAATCCCAATACATACAGTTCATCGATGTCTTGCATACGCTGAAAACTGTGCACCCCATAGTCGGTGATTGCCTGCCAATCCTGGTATTTCATCTGCAGTGAGTCGCCCACTACAGTGCCATGGCCGGGTAACAACACAGCCCTCACCAGAGAACATGGGTATGCCTGATGCAGCGATTGCGCCATGCCTTTAAGCAGATAGGGAGAGTCTGTCAAACCGTGAATCAGTAAAAACCCTTTTCCCGCCCCTAACTCTTGCTCGCTACATTTGTTTTCTGCAGAATCGGGAATTTGAAAAGGCCCGCGCATCTGCGCTACTTGCTGCGCATTGTAGTCTCCGACATAAGGAGACTGCGAGTTGACGAAACGTAGTTTCTGCAGCACTTGCTCAATGTTGCTACGACTATCGCTGACATATTGCTCAAAGGCTAAATTTTGATCTTTTGGAACCCCTGCTGCACTGCCAGTGGGCTTCAACCAGGACTGCTCCGAACTGCAAGCACTAAGTAGCAGCACCACAAGCACAGTGCCTATTGGTCTGAATATTTTATTAACTTGCAATGCCAGTTCTCCCCTAGGTAAATAACTTGTCGCTAATCTGTTTAATCAAGGTAATCAGTAACTGCTCGATTTTGCCAACATCTTACACTACCACTAGGATTTTCTTAACTATCAGCTAATAAAACCGCTATCATCGACAACCGTTGTCCGATCATAACAGCACTTGCAGACACTGCTTATTTAGCACAATCACTACAGTATCTTCGCCGTAAAGCTTATCCAAATCAGCCGCGGAATTTGCATCCAGAGCTCATATACAGTATAAGGGCGCCATGAAAATTCCAAAACGCATACAACCATTGGTCGACGATGGCTTAGTTGATGAAGTGATCTCCCGATTAATGAGCGGCAAAGAGGCCGATGTTTACGTCGTTCGCTGCAACGGTGAAATACGCTGTGCCAAGGTTTATAAAGAAGCCGCCCAGCGCAGCTTCAAAAAAGCCGTCACTTACCAGGAAGGTCGTAAAGTCCGCAATAGCCGTCGCGGTCGAGCCATGGAAAAAGGTTCTAAATACGGTCGCAAACAGCAAGAGAGCAGCTGGCAAAATGCTGAAATAGATGCGCTGGCCAAAGTGGCGGCCGCGCAAGTTCGGGGGCCTGAAACTTATGGCTGTCTGGATGGTGTGTTGTTAATGGAACTAATCGTCGATAGCGAAGGTGATGTAGCACCACGTCTGGGTGATGTCACTATGTCAGAACAACAAGCGCTTGAAGATCACAGTTTAATGATGACTTATGTGATGCGCATGTTGTGCGCCGGCATAGTACATGGTGACTTATCCGAGTTTAACGTGTTGATGGATCAGTATGGTCCAGTCATCATCGATTTACCGCAGGCGGTGGATGCCGCTGCCAATAACCACGCAAAGTCAATGTTGCTTCGCGATGTCGCCAATATGACCAACTATTTTGGACTGTTCGCCCCGCAAATATTAGAAAGTCACTATGCACAAGAGATGTGGGCTCTGTATGAAAACGGCAAGCTCAATACTGACACTGTTTTAAGCGGTGATTTCCAACTGGATAACCACAGTGCCGATGTAGATTCGGTGATGGACGAAATCAAGGCCATTATTACAGAAGAGAACGATCGACTGGAGCGTTTGAGCGAACTCGCAGAACAATAAGCGCGACAATATTTACAGCAAATTATCTACGCAATTTGTTACAGGGAGCAAACAACGCTAATAATCCAATCTCCGAGCGCAGCGCTTAACAGCGAGGGGAAAGTACCACTATCAGAGACCTCAGTTCCCCTGAGACGCTAACACCAGCACAGATACACTATCAGTCAGCTGCTGCGATAATGCCCTCAGCAGGGGCATACCTTGCAGCCAGTGACTGCGGCCAATATAAACATCGTCACGTCATCCAATACTGTCGCGATATCATCCATTAACCTTAAAACCTAGCTGGGGCCATTTCCCTGTGCACAATTGTTGATTAATGGTGAATCATCTTGATCTAAAGATTAAAACTGGCGATCTCTGCACTAGATAAATAACGCCAGTCACTCTCCTGCACATCTAATGCTAAGCTGCCTATTTGTTGGCGATGCAATTTCACGACTTTATTACCCACTGCTGCGAACATTCGTTTGACCTGATGATACTTTCCCTGAGTAATAGTTAAACGCACTTGTCTGGGACCGAGCACTTCAAGTTTTGCCGGCAGTGTCAGCGACTTTTCACCATGTAACAACAATCCTGTGCTAAATTTCTCTGTGACATCTGCGCTAATCGGACTGCGCAAATCCACTAAATAGACCTTTTCACAACGCTGTTGCGGACGAATGATATTGAATGACCAACGCCCATCATCCGTCACTAAAACCAACCCAGTGGTATCGGTATCTAGGCGTCCAACTATATGTAAATCATCCACTGCCGGCACATCTATATAGTTAAATATCGACGGATATCCCTCATCGACATTAGAGCAAATGCTATTGGCCGGTTTGTGCAACATAATATAGCGTGAAGGCCGGGCCAATAGAATCTGGCCGTTTAGAATAATGCAGTTATTTTCGTGTACTTGCTGCGCAGGGTCGACAGTTTTCAAGCTGTTAACTGTCCCTGCCCCCGCCGCAATCAGATGCCTTGCCTGACTTCGACTATGCTCGCTACTTTTACAGAGAAACTTGTCTAAACGCATCTTTATTCTTTTCACTTTGTGACGGGAAAGCCATTATCCCTATCCCTCAGTCATTGGCAACTCAATTAACACCGGGCCACTGTGCTTAATTTGATGCGTTGCTAGCCGCTGACTACCCTGGATTGAGAACTATCACACTACACTAGTGGTTTGATTGTTTTCAGGTGTCATTATAACGCGCTGACAACGACGACAGTTGCAAACCGATTATAGGTATTTTATCAGCCAGTAACGCTTTATTAGGGATTCATTTTAGGCGACCGCCGCCACCGCTATTGGCAGAGAAAATTTTATGCAACAGCCCGGATGCTCAGTCGTGGTTTCTAACCAGACTCTACCGCCATTGCGCTCGATCAGTTTTTTCACTACCGCCAACCCCATGCCAGTGCCTTCAACTTCATCTCTGGGCTTTAAAGTTTTAAACATCTGAAAGACTTTTTCAGACATAGCAGGGTCGATACCCGGTCCATTGTCACAAACACTAAAGATGTGTTCATTTAACTTAGTTGAATGACTAATCTGTATCGCACCGGCGCTCAGGTGGTGGTGCTTAATCGCATTGCCAATCAGATTGTGTAATACCTGACTAAGCAGCGCTTGCTGAACATCAATCCTGGGCAAGTCATAATCCACTGAAAAGCCCTGCTCACTGGCGGCCAATAAATCTACAATACTCTCGACCATCAGATTCAAATCGATTAACTCTACTTGTGAGCCACTAGTGCTGGCCCTGGAATACTGCAACAAGCCCGCCAGCATATCTTCCAATCTCGCTATACGCCCCTTTAGCAATTGCATGTAACTGTCGGTTTCATCATCCAAATGCTCTTGGATATTCTCCTCTATCCACAGTGCTAAATTGCCAATGCCGCGCAATGGTGCCTTTAAATCATGAGAGGCAACATAGGCAAACTGTTCTAAATCTTGGTTGGAGCGCTGCAGTTCAGCGGCGTAAGTCTGAATTTCTATTTCAGCTTTTTTGCGCTGCTGTATTTCTTGTATAGAGCCGACCATCCGCTGTGCTTTCCCCTGCTCATCCCAACAGGCCTGACCACTGCCGAGAAACCAAAGATATTGACCGCTTTTGTGGCGGATTCTATACTCTATCTGGTAGCGGGTATTCTGGTTAAAATGCAGCGCTAATAGCGCTTCACTGCGACTGCGATCATCGGGGTGTAACATGTCGCTAAACTGCTCGATACTCGAGGCTATTTCACAGTCTCTATAACCCAGTAAACTGTAAAACTGCGGCGACCAGTACAGTTGTGACTGACTGATATCTCGCCAATCCCAAATACCGACACTTGAGCCTTGTACCGCCAGTGCAAAGCGCTGTTCACTGAGCTTTAAGGCACGGGTTTGGCGGGGAACTTCCAGGGAAATTTTATAGTGGGCCCGATTGAGTTGATAAAATTGCAAACCGGCCAGTATTGAAATAATCATGGCGCCAATAGCAGTGATTGCCGGGATAAGATTGGAGTGAGTCATGCTCTTGCGTGGTTGCAGAGTTAACAGCCAATTGCGTTGGGCAAAAGAAATAGTGCTCTGATAGTGTGGATCAGTGTGCACTGCTACTGGATTTTCCTCCCCATACAATAATTGTTGATCTGCCAGATCAATGATCTGCAAGTTTGACGCTATTGCCAAAAATTCTTTGCCCTGGCCAACTATATCCGCCACCCGCAACACGACTGTAGCAAAGCCCAGCAATTTACGTCGTCGCTCAGCTTTAGCTGTAGGTTCCGATTTACCTGAGTAGACAGGGTAGTAAATCCATACACTGGCCTGTTGCTGAGAAAATTTCACTCCCGCTGTCATCACTGTTTTTCCGGTATCTCTGGCACTTTGCAAGGCGTTAAGGGTCGCTGTTTTCGAGCCTAAATTATAACCTATAGCCCACTCGTTACCTCTCATAGGATAGAGATAATAAACCGGATAATACTGCGGCCGAAAGGCAGAGACGGATATTGCTCCGCGCTGGCCTTGCACTATTTGATAATTGCTAAATCCCTGATTGCTGGCCTGCAGCTCAAAATCTTGGCGTCGGTCGTGTCCCACTTTGGGGATCCATTGCAGGGCCTGTATGTTTTCATGCTCCTCTAACAGCGCTGAGCTAAATTTTTCAAAGCTATCACGGGTTAAGTTATTACTACTGATAATAAAGTTCTTTAGTGAAATCAATAACTCACGATTGCTCTGCAAACTAGCTTCAACACTTTGAAAATAGTTATTCGCCTGTTGATGAAAGGTATCTCTGCGCTCTATCTTAAGACTGTTACTAACAAACAAAAATAGCATCAGCGCCGTCACTAAACCTACTAATAGCGTGATCAAAGATGTGATATATAACCTTTGTTGCATTTTATTTTTATCCTTTTTAGCACAACTAAGCTTATCCTTTAGCTGGGGTTACTCACCAAAAGTGCGGGGGATTTTTTTACGTGACCCTAGATAGGCGATCAACTCTTGAGCTGACAGTGGCCGTGAAAAGTGGAACCCTTGAAGTTCGTCGTTTTTAGATAGCGGCAGCAACAGTATCTGCGCTTCAGCTTCAATACCTTCCACGACCAAAGTTAAATCCAAGGTATTAGCCAGAGAGATAATAATGTTGCAGATTTTTTTGCAGGAATCTGAGCTCTCTATATTTTCAACAAATGAGCGGTCTATTTTAATCTTGTCTATCGGCAAGTCATTGAGTCTGCTCAGTGAGGAGTAACCCGTGCCGAAGTCATCGATAGACCAGCGACAGCCAATTTTCGACAACTGCGCCAAAGCGTCCGTCACTTGTGTGATGTTCTCCATCAAGGCTGTCTCAGTAATTTCTAACTCGAGCAGTTGCGGGTCAATATTGTATTGAGTCAGAGTATCAATAATATGCTGAGTAAAACCTTGCTCTTCTATCTGTAGCGGTGAGATGTTGATAGCCACTGGCACTATGCTTAAATCTTGATCGAGCCAGTCGCGTAACTGCCGGCAACTCTGTTCAATCACCCAGCGACCTATCTCTAAAATACAGCGCGAGCGCTCGGCTATCGGAATAAAAATATCCGGGGCAATACATTCGCCGGAACGGGTGCGCCACCTCAACAATACCTCTACACCACAGACAGTGTAATCTGCGACCGATACTTTAGGCTGGTAGTTTAAATACAGTTCGTTATTGGCAATGGCACAGCTTAGTGCCCGCTCGAGCTCTGCCGCTTTGGCCAAACTGTCTTTCATTTTTGGATTAAAAAACAGGCAGGCATTTCTACCTTTATGTTTGATTTGATAGAGGGCGTTGTCAGCCTCGCGCAATACCTCCTCTATGCTCTCGCTACTTTGCCCGGGAGTCACCACCGAAACACCTATCGAGGCTTGGCAATACAAAGGTTGATGTTCAAAGATAATCGGCTGCTGGAACACTGCCAACACTTTATCTTTGAGCTCTGAAATATCTTGAGCCTGTTTATAACAATTAAACACTACTGCAAATTCATCGCCACCCAGACGGGCGACAATATCAGATTTGCGCACTGCCATTTGCAGTCGCCTGGCCAGTTCAATCAGTACTGCATCTCCGGCGGGACGCCCGTAGCGATCATTTATAATTTTGAAGTTATCTAAATCAATTAATAACAGCGCCAGATAATTTGAGGTGCGATTGGCGGTTGCCAGTGAGAACGCTAACTCCTGATCAAATTTCCCTCGGTTAGCCAGCCCGGTTAAGCTGTCTGTATAAGCCAATTTAGTGAGCTTTTTTGCGTGATCTTTTTGCGCCAAAGAGAAGCGCACAACGCGATTTAGCAGCTGCGCATTCAGTTGACCTTTAATTAAATAATCACTGGCCCCGTACTCACTCGCTTTAGTGTCAATCAACTGATCATCGATACCAGTGAGTAATATCAAAGGGGTAATATTGCCACGCGCCGTGACCTGACGAATAATATCTATGCCTGAGAGCACGCCAATATTTTGATCGATGAAACAAATGTCATAGCGCTGCAATTGAGCGACCAAGTCTACTTCCACAGGGTTTTGGATCCAGTGTATTTCCACTTGATCAGCACTAAACGCCTGCACTAAAATTCGTTTAATACTGAGAAAATCTACTTCGTCGTCATCAACTATAAGAACTAACAACTGAACCCCTGCCTTTTAAACAGTACGACGGTCGCACGTGCCCCGCCATAGAAACCGGCTCAGCTTATGTAAATACGCTGTTGTGACAGAAACACGATTAGAGAATTTAAACAGTCACTTTTCCTGGAAATACTGACGGGGTTAACTCTCAGGGAAGATTTACTCTATTCGCGTGACCTATAAGCTGTGCCTAAAGTGATATTTTACGTCTTGTATTGAATATAGTTCTCATCTACAGAAAAGCAAAAAAATCTAAACGCTTTACCCCGCCTCAGTTACTGTTAGTCTCTCGGCTCGGCTAGCAAGCTAAAATTAACAGTTTAACATCGGCCGCAAAGTATGAGTTTAACAACGTATTATCAACTATTTAGTTAATGCACAGCGATCTGACATTAGCGGATCCAGCGCCAGTTGCTTAAATAGCCACTGCTCAAAAAATAGGATATTTTGCTGATGTTGGCACTGATCTGGATAGACAATAAAATAATCTCGTAAACTGGGTACTGAATGGTCAAAGATTTTCCGTAACTTTCCCTGAGCCAACTCCTCGGTGATCAGGATAGGATCAATCAGCGCCACCCCGGTTCCGGCTATGCAAGCATCGAGAATTTGTGAGGTATTTTGAAAATCAAAAGAGACCACTGGATCATTGAAACCCAGCCCCTGGGAGACAAACCACTCTCGCCACTCAGTCATAACTTTGGCATTAAAAAGTAACGGCTGATCTAAAATATCAGTCACTTGCTGAATATCCAGATACATTTTTGGCTGACACACGGCAACTAAACGCTCGCGGCAGAGCTTTTTAGCAATCATCCCCTTCCAGGGACCTATTCCCCGGCGAATTACTAAATCAAAATCTTGGCTGTTAAAATCTGAGGCACTAGTGCTGGTCTGTACTTTCAATTGCCAGTCTGGCTGGGATTTTCTAAAACCAGACAATTTCGGTAGCAGCCAGCGGGTGGCAAAGAAAGGCACAACTGACATTTTAATTTCCTGCACAGTGCCAGTTAACTCTTCTGCCAGTTGGCTGCTGGCCTCAAGCAAGGTATCTATGCCCAATTTAACTTGCGGGTAGTAGCGTTGCCCCGCTGCACTCAATACAACCTGGCGGTCTAAACGTATAAACAGCGCCACTCCCAGGCGCGCTTCCAACTGACGAATTTGGTGGCTGACTGCCGAGGGGGAAACAAACAACTCAGTGGCAGCACGAGAAAAACTCTTTAACCTGGCGGCACTTTCGAAAGTACGTAAACTGTTTAGCGAGGGGAGTGACATGTCCAGATCCTGCAATTAATAACTTCCACAGTATACATGAGCAAATACTCAACTGTAGACTGAAAAGAACTCTTTTGTCGACTTTGCTGTTACTGCTTATGATAGTGGCAAGAATTATCCAGCTGAGGAAACAGAACATGAACATTTCAGGTAAAATTTTAATCAAAGGGCAGTGGCTATTGGGAGCAGGGGAAAAATTTAATGCCAGCAACCCGAGCAATTTGCAAAAATCCAGCGAAAACTTTTACAGCGCCGACAGCGCGCAGGCGCAAGCGGCAGCCGTAGCAGCTGCACAGGCATTTGATCTGTATAGCCAATATAGCGACCAACAAAAAGCCAATTTCCTGCGCGCTATCGCCACCGAACTTGAGAAAATACGCCCGGCAATAGTACTGCGCGCCACTTGGGAAACTGCTCTACCGCAAATGCGCATCAACGGCGAGCTGGGCAGAACCATAGGCCAGTTAAATATGTTTGCCCAGTTACTGGAGCAAGGCGACTGGAAGCGCCCGGTTATCGATCTGGCACAAGCGGATCGACAGCCGCTGCCAAAACCTGATATTCGACTCACTCAAGTGCCACTGGGACCGGTAGTGGTCTTTGCTGCCAGTAACTTTCCACTGGCGTTTTCGGTCGCCGGTGGTGACACCGCATCCGCATTGGCTGCCGGCTGCCCGGTGATTGTCAAAACCCATAGCGCACACCCAGGCACCTCTGAACTAGTCGCCTCAGCCATCTTAGCGGCGATCGAGCAATGCCAGCTGCCGGCGGGGGTATTTGCCATGTTACATGGCGATGGTCGCACTATCGGAGCGGCCTTAGTCAGTGACCCACAGATAAAAGCGGTTGGTTTTACCGGCTCTATCAGCGGCGGACGCGCGCTCTATGACCTAGCTGTTGGCCGCCCGGACCCTATCCCTTTTTATGGTGAGTTGGGCTCGACCAACCCGGTATTTTTATTGCCACAATCACTGGCGGATAAAGCAGAGCAGATAGCAGCTTCATTTATTGGCGCACTGACCATGGGAGTCGGGCAGTTTTGTACCAGCCCTGGAATATTGGTTGCAGTTAAAGGCAAAGCTCTTAACAGACTGCTGGCCTCTCTGGCAGAAAAAACCCCGAGCTTGCCCGCTGCGACTATGCTCACCGCCGGCATTTGCAACAGCTATCAACGCGCCTGTGAACAGCGCGCAGCTATGCCTAGCCTTAAACAAATAGCTTGTGGTGAAAATGCTGACAGTCAGGCCAGCCAGGCACAAGTTCAGTTGTTCAGTGTCGATGCCAGTGACTATTTGAAACAAGGGCAGTTGGAAGAGGAAGTTTTTGGCCCCGCTACATTAGTCATCTGCTGTGAAGACAGCGAGCAGCTATTAGCAGTTGCCAGCAGCCTCGGTGGACATCTGACCGCTGCATTATTTGCCGATGCACAAGATCAGACTTTAGCGGGCCAGTTATTGCCGATATTACAACAGCGCATCGGCAGAATCTTGTTTGATGGCTACGGCACCGGAGTGGAACTGAGTTCGGCTATGTCTCACGGTGGCCCCTATCCAAGTAGTACCGCAGGCCAAAGCACCTCCGTTGGCACTCGGGCAATCGAGCGCTTTACCCGGCCACTGTGCTATCAAAACACACCGGATGCACTGTTACCTGACGAGCTGAAAAATGCCAACCCTAACTCAATTATGCGTTTAGTTAATAATCGCTGGAGCACAGCGCCTATAAACTAAGCTTGTCAAGGGCTGCAAGCCCCATTAAAGTGCCTGCACTGATCGAGACCTAAAACAGAGCTTTATCAGTGTGGCTACTTTTCAAATTCGCACTATTGCAGGTATTTTGTATGAATCATATCAGCGCCATGCTCGGCCCGCACATTCAGGTCATTGATCGACAATTTACCAAACTCTGTATCCCCAACGCAAAACTGGAACACTTGTGGGGTGACGGTCGCTGGACCGAGGGGCCGGTATATTTTGCCGATAGCGCTCAGTTGCTTTTTTCCGACATCCCCAATAACCGCATGCTGCGCTTTGATGAGCGTAGCCAACAGTGCAGCATCTGGGATCACAGCTGTGACAACAGCAACGGTAATACCCGTGACCGGCAGGGACGGCTGGTATCTTGTCGACACTTATCACGATCAGTGATACGTATTGAATACGATGGCAGTACCACTGTGCTGGCCAGCCACTATCAGGGCAAGCGTTTAAACTCTCCCAACGACGTGGTGGTCTCTGTTGATGGCGCCATCTGGTTCAGTGATCCCAGCTACGGTATCGACAGCAATTACGAGGGCATACAAGCAAGCTCTGAAATAGGCGCTTGCCATCTCTATCGCATCTGTCCTGACTCTGGTGAATTAAGTGCAGTGGCAACCGATTTAGTACAACCCAATGGCCTTGCTTTTAGCGCAGACCAGCAGTTTTTGTATGTCAGTGATACGGGTGCCAGCCATATCGAAAATGGCCCCAGGCATATTAAAAAATACCCGCTGCAACAGTCCAAGCTCGGCCCAGCAACTGTATTTTCTGTCTGCGAACAAGGGCTGTACGATGGCTTTCGCCTGGATAGCGCTGGAAACTTGTGGTGCTCTGCTGCAGATGGAGTGCACTGCCTGAACCCCGATGGCAAGCTTATCGGTAAAATACTTATTCCCGAGACGGTCTCTAACTTGTGTTTTGGTGGTATCCATCGCAACCGGCTCTATATCACCGCTTCTACTTCACTGTACGCAGTGTATTTATCAACCACGGGGCTGAGTTACTTTTAAATGAGATGCAAGCTTACTTTTAATAACTTCTGACGGGCGACGCTACCAAGATTTCATGTCGGGTTATCGCGATAGCCGTTATGTTTTATTCTATTGTCTTTACTAAATATCGCAGAATGATCGCTGCTAAAATTTTCATGTTTTAATAGCTTTTCAACATAAAGCTGGCGCTGATAACACCCTATTAAAAATATAAAGGGCCATCAGCCGTTACAGCAAACGATATAGATCACTTTCATACTGCATTCAAAGCAGCGATAAAACCGCGAAATTCTGCACCTGCCGACTAGGATCGACTATGAATAATAACACTGCGAATAACAATATAAAGCTGCGCTCTCAAGCTTGGTTCAACAATCCAGAAAACCCTGCTATGACCGCTTTGTATATAGAGCGCTACCTCAATTTTGGCCTTACCCGTGAAGAGTTACAGGCCGGCAAGCCAATTATCGGCATCGCCCAGACTGGCTCTGATTTATCCCCCTGTAACCGCCACCATATCGAACTGGCTAAGCGGGTGCGCGACGGTATTATTGCCGCAGGGGGTATCCCGATGGAGTTCCCGGTACACCCGATTCAGGAGACCGGCAAGCGACCGACAGCCACCTTAGATCGTAACTTAGCGTACCTGGGCTTGGTAGAACTGTTGTACGGCTATCCGCTGGATGCGGTGGTGTTGATGATAGGTTGCGACAAGACTACCCCCGCTTGCCTGATGGCGGCGGCCACTGTCGACATACCGGCGATCGCCTTGTCTGTCGGCCCTATGCTCAATGGCTGGCACAAAGGTAACCGCACCGGCTCCGGCACTGTTATCTGGCAGGCGCGCGAGCAGCTGGCCACCAATGAAATAGACTATGAAGAGTTTATGCAAATCACCACCAGCTCAGCGCCCTCAGTGGGCTTTTGTAATACCATGGGCACCGCCTCAACCATGAATGCCCTGAGCGAGGCACTGGGGATGCAACTTCCCGGCTCTGCTGCAGTACCCGCTCCCTACCGGGAGCGCGGCCAGTATTCCTACCTGACCGGCAAACGCATTGTCGACATGGTCTGGGAGGACTTAAAACCCTCCGACATTATGACCCGCGCCGCCTTTGAAAATGCCATAGTCGCCAACTCAGCTCTGGGGGGCTCTACTAACGCACCCATTCACTTGATTGCGATCGCCCGTCATTTGGGCATAGAGCTTAACAATAACGACTGGCAGGAGTTCGGCCATAAGATTCCACTATTGGTTAATATGCAGCCGGCCGGTAAATATTTAGGCGAGGATTTTCATCGCGCCGGTGGGGTACCTGCCGTTATCGCCGAATTGTTAAGGGAGAAGTTACTGCCTAACCCCGATGCTATCTGCGTCACCGGCAAAAGTATTGCTGAGGAAAATAGCAGCGCCGAAAATTATAATCCGAAAGTGATTAAAAGCGTGGCGCAACCTTTGAAGGTGGCGGCCGGTTTTATTAATTTGTCCGGTAATTTATTCGATAGCGCGATCATGAAAACTTCGGTCATTTCCGATCACTTTCGACAGCGCTACTTGTCTGATCCCAGCGACCTGAATGCCTTCCAGGGAAGAGCAATCGTCTTTGAAGGACCTGAGGATTACCACCAGCGCCTGGATGATCCGGCTCTTAAGATTGACCAGGACTGTATCTTAGTGATTCGCGGCGCTGGCCCCATCGGCTATCCAGGTGGCGCTGAAGTGGTCAATATGCAACCACCGGCCGCTTTGTTAAAGCAGGGCATTCGCGAGTTGCCCTGCATCGGCGACGGTCGTCAGTCCGGTACTTCAGGTTCACCATCAATCCTTAACGCCGCCCCTGAAGCCGCCGCAATGGGTGGCCTGGCCCTGATCAAAACAGGAGATATAGTGCGTATTGACCTCAACAGTGGCAGCGCCAATATGTTAGTGTCGATACCAGAGCTTGCCGATCGGCGCGAAAAGTTAGAATTGCTCGGCGGCTTCCCCTTTCCCGAACATCAGACCCCCTGGCAGGAAATTCAGCGTTCGATGACCGATCAATTTGATTTGGGCATGACTTTAAAGCCCGCTGTCAAATATCAACGTATCGCCACCGATAAAGGGATCCCTAGAGACAACCACTGATTTATTCGCTGTGCTTTAGTCACAGACAGCCACCTTATTGCGGGGGCATTAAATGCCCCTGCAATTCCTCGATCAGTGCTGCAGTTAGCACTACTGAGCGCTTCTTTTGGTGGCAAAAGTGCACCATAGTCGAAGTGCCACTGGCTGTTTTTATCCCCTGTTGCCAGCACTGCTGGTATATGTCAAAAGAGCTATTGCCGATGCGACTGATAAAGGTTTTGATTTGCACATCGGCACCGTAATGGGTTTCAGCGTGAAAACTCAGATTAAATCCCGCCAGAATCAACGGCCAATTGTTGATATCCATCTGTGGAGAAAAAATTTTAAACAGCGGATCGCGAGAAGCCTCAAACCACATCGGGAAAACAGTATTGTTGATGTGACCGAGAGCATCGGTTTCCAAAAAACGAGGACTGAGGGTATTGCTGAACATGTACTACTCCAGTAAGTCAGATATACGCAACCTTTCTAGCACGCTTTTGTTCACAAAACTAAGCCCGTTAAGTTGCAGTTTTTCACTGATTTTAACCTTGGAGTGAATTAATTCAATAGTACTTTGCTGCTTATTGAGCAGCGGCTGCACTTAGTAACAATATTCCCCCTCTGAAAAGCAGCGGATAAGCTGTAGATTAAATAATCCCGCAATCAACTATAAACTCTTGTGCAGTACAGGCCGCTGAACTCTGGGATGCCAGAAACAGCGCCATATTGGCTATATCGGCACCGACAATGCGCTTTTTTAAACACTGCTGCTGTTGAATTTTTGCTTCATCTTCTGCGCTAATCCACAGCTTTAACTGCTTCTGTGTCATCACACAACCTGGTACTAAAGTATTGACACGAATGTTATCCACACCCCACTCCCTGGCCAGAGAGCGTGATAGACCTATCACCGCCGCCTTAGAAGTCGCATAAGCGGTTAAATTTGGCAGTGCCAATTGATAACTGACAGACCCCATATTGATGATCGATCCACGCTTTTGCTCGCGCATATACTGGTGCACGGCTTGAGCACAAAAAAATTGTTGCCCCAGGTTCAGATCCAGGCGATTTCTCCAGTAGTCAGGGGTCAGCTCTTGTGGTGTGTGCCTGTTATCACTGGCGGCATTGTTGACTAATACCGTAAATGCACCACAACTTTCACTGAGCTTATCAACGACTGCTCTAATGCTTTCTAATTCTGCCAAATCGCAATAACTAAACACAGGCACACTGCAGCCTAGCTCGACCAGTTCAGCAATCAGCTGCTCCGCCGCAACGATATCGATATCGATAAAGGCGACCTTTGCTCCCTGCTGACAAAAAGCGCGTACTATGTCCGCGCCAATCCCTGACGCTCCGCCGGTGATTAAAACACTGCTGTCTTTTAAATCTGGGTACTGTGCAGTCATGGCTCTGTCCTTTTACTTGTGAATAAAAATTATTAAGCAGATATTCTCAGGCCACATAACTGCCGCTTATTAACCACTCGTTGGCACATACGTGCCGCTGGTTAGTTGCTATCAGTCTAAAAATATAACCATATTTACTAAATTGGATACTGAAAATCATTATTGAATTTGCACTGCGCTATCGTCAATAATCATATTTCCTTCGCTGCTTATTAAATTACTCAATCAGATAATTTTGCAGCAAATCGTCAACAGCAGGAGCAGATGGATGTACCAAAAAACCCCCGACTCCCCAACCCCTGAACAGGCCACACTTGTTGGTCGGGTATGGCTGCCAGAGGTCAATGGTCCCGCCGCTGTAGTAGTAAGAGATAATAAACTCTACGATATCAGTTCGCTTGCTGCCACCAGCAGCATGTTGTTAGAGCTAGAGCAACCTGTCAGTAAAATACAGCAAGCTTGCAACCTCCCCTGTATCGGCACTCTCGAGGACATTCTCAACAACAGCTGCTACCAACAACAAGATCCTAACTTGCCCTATCTGCTGGCGCCCTGCGATCTGCAGGCAGTCAAAGCCAGCGGCGTCACTTTTGTAGCCAGTATGTTAGAGAGAGTCATCGAGGAGAAGGCGGCTGGTGATTTAACCCAGGCCGCGTTTTTTCGCAATCAGCTCAACGCCATAATTGGTGATGATCTGTCTAAAATTGTGCCGGGATCTGAGCAGGCGGCACAGATCAAACAAATATTGCAGCAAAAACAGGCCTGGTCGCAGTATCTCGAAGTTGGCATTGGCCCGGACGCCGAAATTTTCTCCAAGGCACAGCCGATGTCAGCGGTTGGCTTTGGTGCGCAAGTGGGCATCCACCCTTGCTCCAACTGGAATAACCCTGAGCCGGAAATAGTTCTGGCAGTCAATTCAAGAGGAGAAATACTTGGCGCAGCACTGGGCAACGATGTCAATTTACGCGATGTAGAGGGACGTTCCGCACTGTTATTGGGTAAAGCTAAAGACAATAACGGCGCCTGTTCTATAGGCCCCTTTATCCGACTCTTCGATGAAAGCTTTTCTCTGGCGGACATTGCACAGGCGGATATCCATTTGAACATTCAAGGAGAGGACGATTTCCAGCTACAAGGTGTCAGCTCCATGTCAAAAATTAGCCGCTCTGCCGAGAGCTTAGTACGACAGACCATTGGTCCCAATCATCAATACCCCGATGGCCTGATGTTGTTTTTGGGTACCATGTTTGCCCCGGCCCAAGATCGAGGTGAAGCGGGCAAAGGTTTCACCCATCAACTGGGCGATAAAGTCAGCATTGCCACACCGCTATTAGGCACTTTAGTAAACTGGGTCAACCACAGCGATAAAATTCCACAGTGGCAATTCGGCACTGGCGCTTTAATGCGCAACTTGGTGCAGCGAAAACTGCTTTAAACACTGACTCTGTATTTCACAAACCTTGCAACGGATCAATTATGCACACACCTGCAATCGCTACGACTTGGGATCACAGCGCCTATTCTGTGTATCAATTATCTAATTCACAGCAGACTAAAATCCTGATCAGTGATTACGGTGCCAGCATAGTTGAGTTGTGGAATTGCGACTCGGCTGGGCAACTGGGGAACATTGTACTTGGTTATCCACACTTGCAGGATTATCAACAGCACAACTGTTACCTGGGTGCAGTGGTGGGCCCCTGGGCAAATAGAATCAAAGATGGTCGCTTCAATTTAGACGGCAGACAGATACAGCTAGAGTGCAACCAGGGGAGCAATCATTTGCACGGCGCTAGCGCCGGTTTCCAGCGCAAGTTATGGTCAGTTATAGAGCACAGTCCTTCAATACTGCGTATGAAACTGCAGACCACTCCAACAGAGGCCGGTTTTGCTGCCACTATTGATGTCACTGTCAGTTTTATTTTAGATGAGCAGAACCGACTGACAATCGATTATCAAGCCAGCACTGACCTAGCGACCCCGATTAATTTAACCAATCACAGTTATTTTAATTTGAACCCTAAAGCGCAAAACATCTGGCAGCATCAATTGCAGATAGCGGCTGATAGCTATTTGGCCACAGATGCCACAGGCATCCCCTGTGCAGAGTACCCAGTAGACAACAGCCATTTTGATTTCAGGCAGTTGCGCAGTTTGGACAGCTTGGGGACACAGCGCAACATAGATCATTGCCTGTGCCTAAATCGCCAGCGACAACATAAGACAGAGCATGCGATGTATTTCGCCGCTTACCTTGCAGAGCCTGAATCTGGTAGATCTGTCAGCATCGAAACCACTGAAGTCGGTTTACAGTTGTATACCGGGCAGCACTTAAAGGAATTTACTGATCGTCTGGGCAGAAAATGCGGCGCAAACTCGGGGCTCTGTTTAGAGACCCAGGCCTATCCGGATGCCGTTAACGGTTTGGATCAAGAATCGGTTATCCTCAGACCCGGTCACATTTATCGACAAACCAGTCGCTATCAATTTAACCCCCCGCTGCTATTAGCGGATAATTTGCATTGAAACTTTACCTCTGATTAATCATTACCTGCCACAGATGCCAACAGCTAAGTATTCAAGAGTATTTAGTGACAAGCGCAGCTCTTTAGCGGTAAAAAGGACAGTCCACCTCTATCAGTTCAGAGCAGCGTGAAAGGTTAATTTATGTTTAGCAAGCGATACAGTATCCGGCTTTTATTTAACGCAAACAAAGTCTACGACCGGCAAGTAGTCGCTGGAATTGGTGAATATTTGCAGAGTGCACAGTGCGACTGGGATATATTTCTCGAGGAAGATTTTCTCAGTGCCATAGACAATCTGGCTGACCTGGGATGTGATGGCATCATCGCCGATTTCGATGACCCACAAATTCAGCGGGCTCTGCACAATTGCGCCATTCCTGTAGTCGCAGTGGGTAGCTCTTATCGCGATTCAAGTTTGTATCCAGAAATTCCCTATGTGGCCACTGATAACGATGCACTGGTCGAATGCGCATACCAGCACCTGAAAAAAACCGGCTTGCACCAATTTGCCTTTTACGGTCTGCCCGATGAGGACAACTACAGATACTCGCGAGAACGAGAGCGGGCTTATCGAGATTTAGTGCTCAAAGATGGTTTTGACTCGTACATCTATCGAGGGAAAAACACCGCCCAGTCCACTTGGTCTCAGTCGATGGCGCAACTTAAAGCTTGGTTAAAATCGCTGCCACAACCTATAGGTATTATTGCAGTCACAGATTCCAGAGCGCGACATTTACTGCAGTGCTGCGAACACTTAGGTATTTTTGTTCCGGATCAGACGTCTGTAATAGGTATCGACAATGAGAAAATGGCCCGCTATCTCAATCGTGTCTCCCTCAGTTCAGTCGGTCAGGGAACTCACCAAATGGGTTATCGCGCCGCTGGGCTGCTGCATCAGATGTTACAGGGCCAAAACATTGCTGCCAGGCAGGTTGTCATAGGCCCTACCGGGGTGTTTTGCCGACAGTCCAGCGATTTCAAATCATTGCAAGATGCAAATGTGATACAGGCGATGCACTTTATCAGACAAAATGCTTGTCGTGGTATAAAAGTAGAGCAAGTAGTTGATTACGTTGGGATTTCAAGATCAAATCTGGAAAAACGTTTTCTCGAAGAGTATGGTTATTCGATACACCATGAATTACATCAGACCAAGTTTAATCGCGCTAAAGACTTACTAGCGACTACCACATTGGCCAGCAGCGAAATAGCCACGCTGTGCGGCTACCCTTCACTTCAGTATTTATACACTGTGTTTAACAAGAACTTACAGCAAACACCCAGAGAGTATCGGTTGCAACAAGCGACTCAGGACGGCGCTGCAATTGAGCAAAAATAGCCAGGGGATTTACAACACTAACAATTAATCTCGCGCTGCTAGATATCAATTTTCAAGCGTTGATCCAGAGGTGGCGGCATAGTAGTGCCACGGATTAACAATTGAGTAGGCAAAGTAATTTCCGGGTTGGGCTTTTTACCGGACAAGATGTTGAGTAATAACTTCATCGCAGTCTCACCAATTAATTGCCGCGGTTGGTGCACTGTGGATAACTCTGGGGTGCAGTATTCACAGAAGGGAATATTATCAAAACCTACCACCGACAACTGCTGTGGTACTTTAACCCCTATCTCCCGGGCCCGTTTAAGCACCCCGATGGCCATTTCATCGTTATGACAAAAAATAGCAGTGGGACGATCATGCAACGACAGCAACTCGGCGGCTATTTCATAACCTGATAACAAGCTGTAATCACCCTCTACTATATATTGCTCGGGGATCTGTAGCCCCCATTTTCTCATGCTATCGCGAAACCCCTGCATTCTGGCGATACTGATGGAGTTTCCAGACGCTCCGGTAATACAGGCAATTTTGTAGTGACCCATTTGTACTAAGCTCTCTATTACCAAACGGGCACTGTATTCGTTATCAATATGTACACTGGGAATAGCCGCGTCCCAGTAGTATTCACAAGCCATTACCAGTGGAAACTTTGCCTGTGCGTTATCATCAACTAACTTATCAATCGGCAGATCAGCGGTCAGTGACAACACCCCGTCGGCCTGTTTGGAGTAAACCAGATCCAAGTATTTTGTCGCGCGATCAACGTCGTTACCGGCATCACCTAATAGTACTTTATAAGCATTTTTATGGGCTATTTGCTCAATGCCTTTGATAATATCGGTAAAAAATTGGTTGCCGATATCAGGCAATATAACCACAATTGTTTTAGACTCCTGAGTACGTAAACTGCGCGCAATAGCATTCGGTGCATAACCGAGCTGATCAGCTGCGTTTTGCACTTTTAATTTAGTCGCATCGGTGACTTTCTGTGGATTAGCCAGCGCTCTGGAGACTGTCGCAGTAGAGACCCCCGCCAATTTTGCAATATCTTTTACAGTAGCCATTAACAGTTTCTACCGAATGAACGGGTTCTTTTGACCGCATTTTTGGGGCTGACTATTTCTAAGCTGATCGTCACAGCGTAACCTTAATAAAAAAAAACAACATAATAACGTAATTACTCTGTGAATATCACACTTTGTCAGTAATTAAAAAAGCCCCTTTAACGTATTAAAGAGGCTCAGTTAAACAGCTAAGTGCTTAGAATAGCTTCAATTAAAAAGCGGCATCCGGAAAGTAGAAGTCTTTGGCGTTAGCCTTAACAACTAACTCTGCACCCAATATCACCCGTGTTGGTTTGTGGTACATATTGCCTAATGTCTGATCTTTAACACCCGCTACAGCCAATGCGATTCCAGAGGCAACCATTGAGGGACTATAAGTCACAGTAGAACGTACTACTGGGTTATCTTCTAGGATCATTTTGATGATATCTTTAGAACCGGCACCGCCTAATACAGTTTTGATCTCAGTGCGTCCAGATTCTTTTATCGCCTGCAAAACGCCTTTCAACATGTCATCATCCTGACACCATACAGCGTCAATATGCTTGTGCTTTTGCAAGAAGTTTTCCATCACTGCCAACGCTTTTTGGGTAGACCAGTCCGCGGGTTGTGAATCTAGAATAGTGATGCCATCGTGGCCGGCCATCACTTCATTGAATGCATCAACACGCTGCTTATTGATAGGAATCTGCATACCTTCAATAACCACAACGTTACCTTTCCCCTGCATTTCTTTAGCTAACCACTGTCCGCCTACACGCCCCAGACCAGCATTATCACCGGCGATGAAAACATTTTGTGCCGGAGTGGCTAATTCGCGATCAACGACTACTGTATAGATACCTTCAGCATAAGCTTCCTCGATGACTTTTTGCAGTGTTGCCGGGTTATGCGGCAAAATCACTAAAGCATCTATGCCTTTAATCATCAGATCTTCAACGTCGCCCACTTGCTTAGTACCGGAACTCGCCGCCACTACAAAGAATTCAACATCGCCGTCTTTCTTGCCGATTTCGGCACCCGCCTTTTTGGCCCACCACAACAATCCCGCTGTCCAGCCGTGATCTGCTGAAGGGACACTGACACCCACTTTATACTTATCAGCGGCCTGAGCTATACCGGTGAAGGCAAACACTAAGGCAAACATTGCCAGTATGCTCATGATTTTATTTTTGTATTTCATGAAATTACTCCTGAGTTTTAATTTGCCCTCACCCTTACTGTAAGGGATAAATTGGGCGATTTGAATAAGTGTCCGAGCTACCTGCTCCCGGTCACTAGTTTTTTAATCCTAACCAGTACCTATCGATCCCCTTTAAATTGAGCTAATACAGCAACTAAAATGACCAACCCTTTAACTGTTCCTTGTAAGTAAGGTGATACCCCCAACAGATTCAACATATTATTTATAATGCCCAAAATTATGACCCCGATCACAGTGCCGAATATGGTGCCCCTACCACCGGCCAATGCAGTGCCTCCAATTACGACTGCGGCAATAGCATCCAGCTCGTAAAATAAACCTGCATCGCCAGGGCTGACCGAGTTAAGCCTTGATGACAACATCACCGCTGAAATACCGACCATGGCGCCGGCGATCACAAAGGTCATAAAATACACCCAGCGCACTTTGATTGCCGAGTAAGAGGCCACAGTCGCGTTGCAACCTACAGCGCAGACATGACGGCCAAAGGCTGTATGTTTTAGTAATATGTGGGAGATAATTGCCAGCAACCCAAACACCCAAACTGGAATCGGGATAGCGAATAAATAGCCACCACCAATTTCCGGGAACAGTTGGTTTTGTGACACTACTTCACCGGCGTCAGACAAGTACAAAGTCAAAGAGCGCAAGATAGACATTGTGGCCAGTGTGGCGATAAAAGAGGCGACTTTACCGCGGGTAATAATCAAGCCGTTCAATGCACCGAGCAGCGCTCCTATTGCCACTGCAGCTGCTATCGCCATCGCCACCGCATACCAGCCATCGCCAAACCAATTAAGTAACATCACACAGAGCACACCGACCAGTGCCACCATAGAGCCGACCGATAAATCTATGCCGCCGGCGATAATCACAAAGGTCATACCCAGGGCAATGATGCCGGTGTAGGATACCTGGCGTAACACGTTAGTTAAGTTGCGTGGAATCAGAAAATGCTCACTGGCAATGGCTGAAAAAATCACCAACACCAGCAGCGCTATTAGCGGTGCGTAAGTTCCCCAGGGGAACCTGGCCAGTTTGCTCAAAGGGCTCTGCGCCGGCGGG
>ASZI01000378.1 GCA_000416315.1 Osedax symbiont Rs2
TCTCTTCTCTTCTCTTCTCTGATTTACCTCCCACCCTGGCAACAGCCAAACACCTTAACAGTTCAATTAGTCAGCTACTTTATCGCTATACAACCCGCTGTAACATTTCTGTCACATAAATAACTTACCTTTAGCGCATAGATTATATAATTGGAATATTCAGTATGAGTAGCGCCTCAACCTCAAAGACTCCCGATATAGACTTTAATACCCCGGCTATGGTTCGCAATCGAAAGTTTCGCGCCTTCAAAAACCGGCTGGCTTCTGGCTCCATCGCCGTTGGCGGCCTCAGTATCATCGTGGCGATACTGCTGATCTTTTTCTACCTACTGTACGAGATCATGCCTCTGTTTAAAGCGGCCAGTATCCAGCCATGGCAACACCAGCAAACAGCTAGTCAGCCCTACCTAAATCCCGGACAGGGGGAAACCTGGTATTTAGCGCTAGAAGAGCAAGCTGAAATAGGCCTGCGGGTCACCGATCAACAGCGGGCAATATTCTTTAATGCGCGCAGCGGCGAGATCATATCTGAGCAGACCATTATTGGCCCGGTGGCCGCCACCCCGACAAGCTTTGCAGTAGTTTCTGAGGCCTCTGGCATTTTTGCCATAGGTTTTGACAACGGTGAAATCAGCATAGTAAAACACCAGTACACTAGTACTTATCCCAATGACATTCGGGTCATTACCCCCTCTTTAAGCTACCCTCTGGGTGAGACTCCACTGAAAGTTGCTGAATCAAAAATTGAGTTACTGGCAGTGTCTAAAAACGATCAGAGCTGGACCATTGTTGCCGGTACCAACAGCGCTTTAACCCAAACCAATATCAATGCTGAAGAAAACATGTTTACTCAGGAGTGGGAAATCACTACCCAGTCTGCAAAATTGCCGGCATTCGACTTTAGCGCAAATAAGTTATTATTATTGCCTGGTGATCGCTGGTTACTGGCGGCGGGACAGCGAGGAAAAATAGCCGTTTTTGACCTGCAAGCTGATGCCGGGGCCAAACTTAGTCAGGTCATTGCAGCAACTGTAAATTCAATTCAGACTTTTTCCCTATTGCTCGGTGACAATGCCTTAATCATTGGCGATAGCCTCGGACAATTATCTCAGTGGTTCTTAGTCAGAGATGCGCAAAACAACTGGAAATTGCAAAAAATCCGAGAGCTTGAGAGCTCCAGTAATAGCATTTCCGTGATCGCCATGGAGCACCGCCGCAAAGGCTTTGCCACTGTCGACAGCAAGGGCGAACTGCGTCTGTACAATACCACCGCCAACCGCAATGTATTAACCGCCAATTTAGCTGACAGCGACGCCACTGCTATCGCCTATTCTCCACGCTCTAATGCGCTGCTAGTTGAACAGGGCAACAATTTACAACTCTGGTATGTTGATAACGAACATCCGGACATTTCATGGGCGGCACTCTGGGAGAAAGTCTGGTACGAAGGCTACCCAAAACCTGAATACGTCTGGCAATCCTCTGCATCAAATAATGACTTTGAGCCTAAATACAGCTTAATGCCGCTGGCATTTGGCACCCTCAAAGCAGCTTTCTACGCGATGCTTCTGGCAACCCCGCTGGCTATCTGTGGTGCCATTTATACCGCCTATTTTATGGCGCCGGCGATGCGCAGAAAAGTGAAGCCTTTAATTGAGTTAATGGAAGCTCTACCTACTGTTATCTTGGGTTTCCTGGCGGGTCTGTGGCTAGCACCATTTATCGAGACCAATTTGGCCGGGATTTTTCTCAGCCTGTTAACCATACCTGCAGCCATTTTGGCCTTTGGTTACGCCTGGGCGAACTTGCCGAAAAACTTGCGCAATATAATCCCACCGGGCTGGGATGCAGCACTGCTAATTCCAGTGGTAGTAACAGCTACTTTAGTAGGCATCAACGGTGCGCAGTTTGTTGAACAGCTGTTATTTGCAGGAGATCTGCGGCAGTGGTTGACCGATGAAGCAGGGATTCCCTTTGATCAGCGCAACGCACTGGTGGTGGGTATAGCGATGGGTTTTGCGGTTATCCCGACTATCTTTACCATCACCGAGGATGCCATATTCTCGGTGCCTAAACATCTGAGTTACGGCTCTTTGGCACTGGGGGCAACTCCATGGCAGACCTTAGTCAGAGTGGTTCTTCCCACCGCCAGCCCCGGTATTTTTTCTGCCCTGATGGTAGGTATGGGACGGGCAGTGGGTGAAACCATGATAGTACTGATGGCGACCGGCAATACCCCAATTATGGATGTCAATATCTTTGAGGGAATGCGTACTCTTGCAGCCAATATCGCCGTGGAAATGCCCGAGGCAGAAGTGGCAAGTACTCATTATAGGGTCTTGTTTTTAGCCGCTTTCTCACTGTTCTTATTTACTTTTGTGGTCAACACCTTCGCCGAAGTTATTCGCCATCGACTGCGCAACAAATACGGCTCTCTTTAAGTAGCCCGTTAAAGGATATTGCAAATGAAAACATCCGTATCCAGCTGGGTTAAATCCGGCTCACCTTGGATCTGGCTAAACGCCGGGGCCGTCGCCATCAGCGTAATAATGGTGGTAAGTTTAATTGCTTTAATTGGTGTTCGTGGCCTGGCGCATTTTTGGCCAGCCAATGTTCTGCAGGCCACTTATAGCCAGGGCGGCAACAGTCGCACTGTGATAGGTGAAATAGTCCAGTCAGAGCAAGTCAGCGCCGTTCAATTACGCGACGCAGGGATCGAAGTGGCCGCCGCGGTTGATAGCCTGGAGCGCAAATTACTGAAAACCGGCAACCGTGATATAGGCGGCATCGATTTCACTTGGGTGCTGGATAAAGACCTCAGTGAACGCAGCTTCCCGCCAATGTTATTCACCGCAGAGCGCTACGAGTGGGGAAATTTTTACGGCTTCCTGCGCAGCTTCAAACGTGGTGATCAGATCATTGCCAGCTATACCGACAATGCTAAAAGCGCCGAATATTTAGCGCTCTGGGAACACTTACAGCAAAGCATTACTCGCGCCAGTGGTATCAGAGACAAAATTTATAGGATCGAAAAAGATCAGATCGGTCGCATCAATCACGAAATGGAGCGCCTGCGATTGGAACAGCGTCGCTGGCAGCTACAGGGGATTGAGCAGGGAGAGCAGATAGAGGCTATCAACCAGCGCCGTCAACAGCTCGATCTGGATTACAAAGAATTAGAACATCAGCTGATAGCACTGTATAACGAGATTAATCGCGACAGCATAAGCGCACAAGTTTCCAGTGGTGAAATTGTACAGATTGAAGTCGCTAAACTGGTGCGGGTTTTTCGTGCCAATGATATGAACCAGTGGCAAAAAAGCTTGCACTACTTAGAGAAAGTCTGGGAGTTCGTCTCTGAAGATCCTCGGGAGGCGAATACTGAAGGCGGGATTTTCCCCGCTATCTTCGGTACCGTGATGATGGTGATCTTAATGTCTATCATGGTCACGCCCTTTGGAGTGGTCGCTGCCGTGTATTTAAGTGAATACGCCAAACAGGGCTTTACCACTCGGCTAATTCGCATTGCAGTTAACAACCTGGCCGGTGTGCCCTCGATTGTCTATGGGGTATTTGGCCTGGGCTTCTTTGTCTATATGTTAGGTGGGTCACTGGATCAGCTGTTCTATCCCGAAGCGCTGCCCTCTCCCACCTTTGGCACTGGCGGTTTACTTTGGGCCTCTATCACACTGGCGCTGTTAACTGTGCCGGTAGTGATAGTCGCCACAGAAGAGGGCCTTAGCCGTATTCCGAACGCACTCAAAGAGGGTTCACTGGCGCTGGGGGCAACTAAGGCTGAAACCTTGTTTAAAGTAATTCTACCTATGACCAGCCCCGCGATGATGACCGGGGTTATCTTGGCCATTGCCCGCGCAGCAGGAGAAGTGGCACCGCTGATGTTGGTTGGTGTAGTTAAGCTGGCACCGACCTTGCCACTGAATATGAACTACCCCTATTTGCATCTGGATCAAAAAATTATGCACTTGGGCTTTCACATTTACGACGTGGGTTTTCAAAGTCCCAATGTTGAGGCGGCCAGACCATTAGTCTATGCCACCGCTTTTCTACTAATTTTAGTGATAGCCCTGCTGAATTTATCCGCGGTGGCTATCCGTAACAGATTGCGTGAAAAATATAAGGCGCTAGAAGTTTAAACAGCTGGCTCTATCTGACTGGGGAGCATGCTCCTTAAAAACAGTCAGCTGAGCTATATTTTTGTAAAAATTTGAAGGACATAAGATGTCGGAAGTTAAAACAGCCAAGATCGACCTGAGCTCAATTATCAACAGCCAGAAAGCCCTGCAACTGGCAGACGAGCAAATTATGTTGCAGGCTCGCGACTTGCGGGTTAGCTATGCAGAAAAAGAGGCGCTGCACGGCATCAACATGGATATCCCCAAACACAAAGTTACCGCTTTTATCGGGCCCTCAGGCTGTGGAAAATCGACTTTCCTGCGCTGCTTTAATCGTATGAATGACTTAGTTGACAGCTGTAACATAAGCGGCGAAATCCTGCTGGATGAGAACAACATCTACGCTAAAGATGTTGAAGTAGCCGAGCTGCGCCGCCGAGTCGGCATGGTGTTTCAAAAGCCCAATCCTTTTCCTAAGACTATCTATGAGAATGTCGCCTATGGACTGCGTATTCAAGGGGTAAAAAAGAAGCGGGTCATCGACGAAATAGTAGAGTGGTCATTAAAATCCGCAGCTCTGTGGGATGAGGTGAAAGACAGATTGCACGAGAGCGCCCTCGGTCTTTCTGGTGGTCAGCAACAGCGCTTAGTGATCGCCCGTACTATCGCCGTTAAACCTGAGGTACTGTTGTTGGATGAACCCGCTTCGGCTCTGGATCCTATCTCTACTTTAAAAATTGAAGAATTGATTCACGAGTTAAAAAAGGACTTCACTATCTTAATCGTCACTCACAACATGCAACAGGCGGCACGGGTATCCGATTACACCGCCTTTATGTACATGGGCGACCTGATTGAATTTGGTGTGACCGACACTATTTTCACTAACCCGGAAAAGAAGCAAACCGAAGACTACATCACCGGCAGATTTGGCTAAACAGGAGCTATTACAATGGAAGCGAACACCGAAGGTTACTCTAGCCATATCTCGAAAAAGTTTAACGAGGAGCTTGAGCAGATACGCACTGAACTATTAGCCATGGGCGGTATAGTAGAGCGCCAGGTACACCAGAGTATTGAAGCGCTGTTAACCGGCGATATGCAACTGGCCGAAGAGGCTCTGGCAATTGATATTCAGACTAATCAGATGGAGATAACCATCGATGAGCACTGCACTAGCATCATTGCCAGACGCCAGCCGGCAGCCGGCGATTTACGTTTAATTGTGGCCATTTCCAAAGCGGTGGTAGATTTGGAGCGCATGGGAGATGAGGCGGTACGTATCTGTCGTCAGACTCTGGAATTACAGAGTTCAGGCAATAGCCAGCACGGTTTTCAGGAAGTGCGCCACATAGGTAATTTAGTGCGCTCGATGGTTAAAGAGGTACTGACAGCTTTTGCTCGCGCCGATGTAGAACAGGCCTATAAAGTCGCCAAGAACGATGGCGCAGTCGATCGTGAATACCGCTCGGCAATGCGCACCCTGGTTAGTCTGATGATGGAGGACCCACGCTCGATCTCAAGCTGCCTGAATGTGATTTGGGTACTGCGCTCACTGGAGCGTATCGGCGATCACTCGCGCAACATGGCAGAGCATATTATCTACCTGGTAAGCGGTCAGAATGTCCGACATTTAAGCCTCAACGACATGAA
>ASZI01000379.1 GCA_000416315.1 Osedax symbiont Rs2
CGATAATCCATCTGTAACCCCTGCAGGAAGTTGCGTAAAAACTGATCTTTGCACTCACGGTAGTTTTTATGACCGCTTTTGCGGAAAAAAGCGCTGAGTTCGTGTTTGCTAACCGGCAAATCAACTTTCGCCAGCATCTGCATAATTGCATCACTTTCCAGTGCCAAAGCAATTTTTATCTTTTTGAGCACTATGTTATTTGATAGCTTCTTTTCAATCGGTGCTGCAGGACCCTCTTTTTTACCACGCTTGGCGATGATAAAACCATTCAGGAAAGCCGCCAAGTTGACGTCTCTGCATTTTACAAAATCAGCATCATCGTCTTTCTTTAACCAGGCACTTATCTGCTCTCTAGTGACTTCGGTTTGCGTGTGGGCGAAAATACTGATCATTGTTGTATCATTCAGATCGAAAATATAGCGCATGCGGCGCAGAACATCATTATTGGTCATGAAAAAGCCTTGGGATATGAAAAGAGGTCTATTTTCTCAGCTGTTGAACACAGACACAAGTCCACTTCCCTCGATTAATCGTGTTGCCACTCTAAATTGTCCCTATTCGGGTGCTCTGCTAGCTGACTAAACAGCCAGTGACAAAAATCTTTGGTTTTAGGCCTGATTGCCTGATTAGGCAATACTAAAAACAACCCGCACTCTGCGGCCATCGGCTGTGGATGCACTTGAACTAACTCTCCAGAAGCTAAGTGTTCATACAGATACGTATCCAGACCCAACATGACCCCCATGCCCGCCAGAGCCATGTCTATCGCCATGCTCGAGTTATCAAACTCAAAGTTGGATAACACCTGGCTCTCCACGATGCCCTGCTCGTAGAACCACTGGTTCCAGTTTTCTCTGTAACCCATCGTTGAGATCAAAGTCGTCTGTTGTAACTGCTCAAGGGAGAGTTCAGAACCGTTTTTTTCAACAAATTCAGCACTGGCAACCACAATCCAATGCTCTTTTAAAAGACGCTGTACCGAAAGCCCGGCGTATTCACCGTAGCCATGACAAATCTCTAGATCCATGCCCTCTAAAGAGGCCTCATCGTGCCAGATAATAGTCTGTAGCCGCATCCGATATTGAGGATATACTTTTGCAAAATCTGGAAGCTTAGGCACCAACCAGCGCTGGGCAAACGAAGTGCCGCAACGCACTTGTAAAAAAGGCTGGTGGGCTATATCAAACAATTCCTGAGTGCTGGTCTGCACTTTGCTAAACGCATCAGTTAATACCGATAAGTATGAACGGGCCAGATCCGTTAACTGCAGCTTTCTAGATTTTCGGGTAAACAACGGTACACCTAAATACTCCTCCAACAGTTTTACCTGTTGACTCACTGCACCTTGAGTGACTTGTAATTCTTGAGAGGCTTTGGTTAAGCTCTGTAATCGCGCAGTTGCCTCAAATGCTCGCAGAGCATTTAACGGCGGAATCGTTTTTTTGGGTTTTGGCATGCAAACTCCGAATATAGAGAAAATCAATAGTCCGGGTAATGAACATCCCCAGTACTGCAACTCACTCTTTAACTTCAGTTTCAAAGCTAGCGCAGCAGTGGAAAATAACAGATATTAAGCACCTTAGATACCCCAATGGCATCTGACTTGAATAGCTGAAAAACACCGCATTTAAGCTGCTTGAGCGTACTGCATTACCAAATAACTTTAGACATTACGCTTGTGGGCCCCTGCAGCCCTTTCACTTAATAACCCTTACTTTTAAAAAAATCTTCGCTGTTATTTGCATCGGGATCTTTGTCAAAAAAATCAAATAAGCTATCAATATTTTCCTTCATTTGTGCCTGTTGTTGATCTTTGGCCTCTGGTAAATAATTATCTGCCAGGTAGCTAATCAGCTGTTGTTTGATGTTATCCGGGCTCTGATTGATTAATTCTACAGCTCTATCTATTTTATCTCCTGCAGCCGCACTAGCTTTCCAAAAATCCTCTGAGCTTTGGCTATCGAGCTGTCCCGCTACAAGTTGTTGTGTGGCTAATAATGATTCAATATCTGCAGTGGCCACTAAACTGTCGGTGCGCTGTTTGAATTCACTAAAATTTTGCTGCAGGATCTCAGCTTCTAATTGCTTAAGGGGTACTTTGGTTTCGGCCATATTGCCCAGCTGCGCAGTTAAATCATCCCGCTCATCGGCCCCTAGCTCTAGTAGGTGGCTAGCCAAGCTATTAGTATTCTTTTCATAACTGCTTTGTGCTGCCAGTTGGGCGTCGTTAATACTGTAATAAGCTTCACTGATCAGCACATCGATGGTGTTAGTTTGATCTCTGTTAGCCGTAGATTGATCTTTTATATCGTAGAACTTGCGACCTTTCTCATCCAGTTGACTCAGGCCCATACGTGACTTAAACACTAAGTCTCGCGCCTGCGAATTACCCCTGACATCTTCCAGTGCCTGCATCACGGCATCGTTTTCAGCTATTTCCAATTTATCGCCAAACTCAGGTTTGAGACCGACTAGTTGCTCTAAGCCGCTGCTGGTAATTTGCAAGTAAGCACGCTGATCAGATACTGGCAATCCATGTAATGCTGAAAACATATCTTCTAATTGATCGTCGGAAAAGTCGTAGTTTTCCAACAGTTCAACACTTTGCTCTATCATGCCGAAGGCTGTGTCAGCACTGTGATTGTCATGATTAAGCAAGGCCGCACCATCATCACCGGACACTGCTAACCTGTATTCTGGCGCAAAGCCTTCGATATTTTTAGTTAACCCTGCAAGGTATTGCAGCGCATTGTCCTTAATTGGCTCACTTTTATCCTGCAACTGCTGCATAACCTGGTTTCCCAGTTTATCAGAGACAAGCAACTGTAATAGATTCGACTGCTGAGAGGCACTGAAATTTTGCAGCCCTTCTAGCATCTCTGGAACATTTGAGGAGTTGTTTATCGCATCGACAAAGTTGTGAATATCATTGGCGGAGCTGGAACTGCTATTAGGCAATAACCCTTGCTCATTGTAACTTGGATCGCCAGCTGTGGAGGTTACTTTTGCCGCGTGCCCGCCCGCTTGCTGCAACACTTGGCTGCGGGTTTGAGAGTCGAGTGATGAGAGAGTTTCAACAAATTCTTTAAGCTGAATAATCGGAATATTCAGGTTTGGCATTTTGTTGCGCTGCGGTGCGCTTTGCAGTCCCTGGGCCACTGATACAAATTGTTGCAGTTCTTCATCGCTGAGTTGCTGCGCCAATTGCAAAAAATCATCGTTCTCTAAGATATCAGAATCAATCAGATTAGTTTGGGCAGCCTTATCTAACCTATCGAGCACTTTGACTATCAACTCAGATTTTTCTGAATCATCCAGTAAGATTATATTGTGTTTACCTTGCACACTGCGGGTTTCTTCAAAAACAAGACTATTAACGGGATCCATAACACTCAAATGAGCACTCGACTTTAGCTGCTGAGCAGTTGCAGAGACGATTGATTTCAGCTCACTGCTAGCGCTCTTTTCACCTTCAACGTTGGATGACTGCGACAGACCTGATTTATTGCCACTATTGAGGGTTTGTAATTGAGTATGACTAATTGCTGCGTGCGAAGAAATTTTCATGATAGCGCTGATTCCATCCGGTATTTGGTACCTATAGCTATCGACCAATACAACTGCCACTTAACTTTTAATTGGTCGACGGTAAACTCTATAGCTCATTGAAATAATTAGATAATAATTTAGGTTTAATAGAGCACCAACAACCTAGGCACTAATGGCTGTAGAGCCATCCCTTGCAAGCAGTTGTTAGAACTGCTCCAGCCGCCGCTTAATCTCAGCATAGCGTTGGTTTTCACAGCAACCGAACCCCGCTAGCTTTCGCACTTTTAAGCGGGTAAATATAGGTAAGCTGATCCCGGCAACAAATCGGCAGCATAACTCTATGGACACTTCATGCACCGCGTGCTCCTGAAGATGTTGACGCAATTTAGAGACATACTGTTGCAGTTGATCTGTCTGAGGCCAATCACTCGCAGCACTGTATTGTAATTTTGCCACACGAGCGCTACACACTGAGCAATGCCCACAGTTTTTAGTACCGCCATTATCGACAAAACCTTGGCTAATAATCTGCTGATCATCAAAGTACTCGGCCAGGTTGTAGGTCAAACAACTGTCTTTTTCAAAAAAGTCCACTAGAGCCTGGATCCTGGCCAACTCCTTTTGCTCCTTATCACTGAAGTATTGATATAACTCCCGACCCAGTTGAGCTTTGTTTAGCTTTTGGCTATCAACAAGAAACACTTCCGTTATTTGGCTGCTCTGCAATTCAATTAACTGCTGCTGCGCTAAGTATTCCAGTGCTGCTACCACCCGTGAGCGCTCACTGCCGTAAGCTTGATAGAGAGAGTCAAAATTAAGGCTTCCCCAGACTTTTTTGAATGCCGTGTGATCAAACACTTGTTGCAAAAATTGCTGCCGCTCGTCATTAAAACGACCCAAAATCTCTGTCTGCGGATACAACAGTTTAATTTTGAATTCGGCGAAGTAAGCGTATTTAGCTTGTATGACTCCCAGTAATTCGAGCTGTACCAACAATGTTTTTAGCGTCAGCTGGCGAATATTACTGGCATTTGAGAGCGAGTATAACTGCAATTCCCACTGTTGGTTGGAGACTTCACTGGCAATGTTTTTTAGCACATACTCGATTGATGCGAGCTCTGGTGTATCGCCATAAACAAAGTTTTCCAAGGTATTTAAACTGTCCAGATTGGCCAGCGTATAACATTCTGCGTCCTGCCCATTGCGCCCTGCTCGGCCAATTTCCTGAGAGTAGTTTTCGATAGATTTGGGCAAGTCGTAGTGAATGACAAAGCGAATATTTGACTTATCAATGCCCATACCAAAAGCGATAGTTGCCACGACTACATCGATCTGATCAGCCATGAATTGCTGTTGAATCAGCTGGCGTTGCTCATCGGCTAAGCCCGCATGATATGCAGCTGCATTGACTCCAGCAGCAGCCAGATCAGCGGCCACCCGCTCGGCGGTTTTTTGCAGTGTCACATAGACAATTCCAGAGGAGCGGGCGTTAGTTTTTTGTGTCTCTATTATCTGTTGCAGGCGATGTTTCTTAGCAGCGCTGGACAGGGCTTCAACCTGCAGCGCTAAGTTAGCCCGGTAAAATCCAGTCTGCACAATATCTTCTTCAGCAATAGAAAACTTCTTCGCCATGTCCTGTTTGACACTGGCCGTGGCAGTCGCCGTTAGCAGCAACACTAAGGGGATTTTCAACTCGCGCTGGTAACTTGGCAGCTTCAAATAGTCCGGTCTAAAATTATGCCCCCACTCTGAAATACAGTGGGCTTCGTCTATTACTAACATTGAGATGAGAATAGATTCGATAAACTGGCGAAAGCGCTCATTCTTGAAGCGTTCGACCGAGACCATCAGTATCTTGATGTCACCGCTGCGCACTCGCTGCATTATCTGCTGGCTCTGCTGCGCATTTAAGGTTGAATCTATACTGGCAGCGTTAATGTTATTGGCCTGCAAAAACGCCAGCTGGTCTTTCATCAGTGCCAACAAAGGCGAAACCACCAAAGTTAAATTTGGCAGTTGCATAGCAGTAAATTGATAACATAGAGACTTCCCCGAGCCGGTTGGGAAAATAGCCAGGGATGAGCGACCTAACAACAGCTGACTGATAGCCTGCTGTTGTCCGGGCCTAAATTGATCAAAACCAAAACTTTTTTTTAGTAAAGTGGCTAGCGGGTCAGTGCTCATAGTATGTACTCGTTTTAGTGGGCTACTGGTTAAGATTGTTGCAGGACATTTCAAATCCACCGTCGGGCTCGCTAATTGTAACCCTCTGCCAGTGTAGTTGGCGTCTATATAACAAAGTTCGGATAACAATATCCAGATAACAAAGCTCAAAGATACTTATATAACGATAGCGGCCACTAACAGATAAAAATACAAGCGCAGTATAAATTAATCCGTAAGTACAATCTCAGCTGCTGCTATTAGTATTCTTCTAAGTACATTGAAAATTCTAACTTTCAAAGAGATAGACGTTATCTTATCTTTTGTGCAGGCTTATTCAAGCTGTTATTACATACTTATAGTAAGCTCTGGGAAGATATTAAATGGCTGCATTATTACGAACTGTGGCACCAACCAATAGATAAAATAACATTCGTTTTACAGTGACTATCCTCTGCTACGCAGACAAAGTGATAGCTCTCTGATATCGGATTCTCAAAGTCAATAATATACTCACACTCCATTTTCCAAATAGTCAAACGACAGGCACATATTGCCAATCGCCATCCTCCTACCCGAAAACGCAGCCTGCGAATTAAACCTGCAATGCAACTCTAGGCTCATGGCTCATGGCGATAAAACTGTAGCTAATGATTCTGATCGCAACTAAAGGTTATCAGCGGGCGCATCATCTTTGCCAGCTTGATTAAATTGACACTATTGCCTATTGACCAGTAAAGGCTTTAGGCATTTACTTAAGTGGCTTTCAAATCACAAATATGCTTCTATACTTAAACGAAATAATAATGCGAGGTGAACTCATGCAATTAGATCTGGATATTCACAATTTCTATGAGCATTTAGTCGTTGAACATTTAGAAGATAATAAATTCAGTCGAGACTATGAAAAAGAGTTCCTTGCCGACCTCTGTTGCCTGGCATTAACTCAGCTTCCTGCGCGCTATATTCGCCATGATATTGATATGGCCTTTTTTTTAGACGCCGATGAGCGCAAGCAGATGAACGCAGAGGTCGAGGCAGCTATCGAGCTGGCACTTAACTATTTGCAAAAAAAAGGTGAAGACTAACAAACTCCCTGGCAGACGAACACTGTATTGGCAACACCCCTGCCAGGCAACTGTTTCTTCTGTCGACTGATAGCTTTCGATATTTTCTGTGTTTCTCAGCGGTTATCAGGCGATCGTGCAGGCACTTGCTGCCGGTTTTCTAAGGAATAGTCACGCAGCACATTGGCGACTCGCAACCTATAGTCTGCAAAAATGTAATCTCGCCCCTGTTGCTGGGCACTGCGATGGCAAAGCTGCTCACGCCAAATCTGCACTGCCGTTTCATCCCGCCAAAATGACAGTGATAAATAGCGGTCCTGATCCGCTAAACTCTGAAAGCGTTCAATCGAGATAAAACCATCGACGCTCGCCAGTGACTGTTTCAGTGAAGCAGCGAGCTGGAAATACTCTTCCCGGTGTCGCAATTTCGGGGTCAGCTCAAAGATCACAGCAATCATACTGGCAACCTCTGAAAGGTCTCGGGAATCAGCTGCAAAAAGCTGCGTTTTTCCTCGAGAATAAATTGTTGTTGCTGGGCAAGTTTAAAATTATTGGCTCCCGCGATGTCCTGCTTTAAACGCTGTCGATATTGCTCGTAGTCAGCCAAGCTGGCAAAACTAATCAGTCCGAAAGCGATATTATTACTGCCCTCATGAGGACAAAAATAACCCAGCAACTGTCCTCCACAAGCGGGAATAATCTCTGCCCAATTTTTTGCGTATTCTCTGAATTGATCCAACTTGTAGGGATCTATTTTGTATTCAATAAAACAAGTGATTTGCATCGTTTCTCTCCTTTAAATTAAGGCCCATTGTAAGCGGCTAAATTTTCAATACTTCGACCGACAGCGTAGTATTAACTTTTTATATAACGCAAAATTATGCCTGTAATTACAATAGAGAGTGCCAGAGGTGATAAATGAGGAAACCCGATGCAACCTGACATAGCCATCGTTGCCAGCTTGATAGGTGAAACCACAAGAGCGCGTATGTTAACCGCCTTAATGGGTGGTAAAGCATTAACAGCGACTGAGTTGGCAGTGGAAGCCGATATAACCGCACAAACCGCCAGTAGCCACTTAAGCAAGCTAGTGACCGGGCAATTACTAATAGTAAGAAAGCAGGGCCGACACAAGTACTTCCAATTAAAGGGCCCAAAGATAGCGGCACTGTTGGAGACTTTGCTAAACATTAGTACCGATATCGCCAGTACTCGCCCAGCGGTCACTACCGGCCCAGCCGACCCCAGGTTGCGCGCAGCTCGTGTCTGCTACGATCATTTAGCCGGGGAATTGAGCGTAAAGCTCTTCGATAGTCTAATAGTCAAAAAACTGATTATACAAGAGGCTGAACAAGTGCAGCTAACAGCCCAGGGGCAAGATTTTTTTGCCGATATGGGTGCCAGCATAGCGCCGAGCAAATCTAAGCGACCGCTGTGTAAGTCTTGTTTAGACTGGAGTGAAAGGCGTAGCCACTTAGCCGGAATTACCGGCCAATGGATATTGAATGACCTGTTTAAACAGGGCTGGGCGCATAAAGATTTAGACTCTAGAATAGTGCAGTTCAGCCAGCGGGGTCTGCGCCTGTTTAGAAAAAAATACGCCATTGAAGGCTAAACTTAGAATCTTGGGTCAAAACCCGCACTGGTGTACTGCTATGGGAGAAAGTTTGCGAACTGCAACTTCAATCCCCTGGCACAGTAAACCATTGCTGAAATTATTGATCCTCGCTACACAGTCCCGCTGATGATGTAGATTTTCGACACTAGCAGGCAGAGCAAAAATCTTATTGCGCAGCTAGTTTACTATACAGACAGTCGCCACCGGACTTTTTGTCCAGCATACTGACAAACTGCTGATGCTCAGCCAATTCTTTGGCTGTCGGTGTTATTACTTTCAAATTGCTGGTCGCATTTTCCAGTTTCTTTACCGCTACAGAGCCATCGGCTGCGGCCTCCTGATCACCTGCTAGCAGCAAGTCAGTTTGACCACCAGTGATCATCAGATAAACGTCTGCTAATATCTCTGAATCTAACAGCGCGCCGTGTAACTCGCGATGCGAGTTATCGATACCGTAACGACGACAAAGTGCGTCTAAGTTATTCTTCTGCCCCGGGTGCTTGCGCCTGGCCAATTGCAATGAGTCGATAATGCTGCAAATGTCTTCAACTTTTTCGCTACAACCGTTACGTTTCAACTCGGCATTTAGAAAGCCTAAATCAAAAGGTGCGTTGTGGATAATCAGTTCGGCGCCACGAATATACTCCAAAAAATCAGCAGTGATATCTCTAAATTTTGGCTTGTCGGCTAAAAACTCATTGGTGATGCCGTGGATGCGAATCGCACCTTCATCTGAATCCCGATCCGGTTTGATGTACTGATGGTAATTATTGCCAGTCAGACGCCGCTTTATCATCTCAACACAACCAATTTCTATGACGTTGTGCCCTTGAGACGGCTCTAAACCTGTGGTCTCTGTATCTAGTATTATCTGTCTCATTTAATCGCTCATATATTGGTATAACACTATAGTTGTGTGACACCACGATTGGCTAAATCATCAGCCAATTCATTATCAGGGTGGCCACTGTGTCCTTTGACCCAGCGCCAATCAATATTATGTTGCTGGCTATGCTGATCCAGCATTTGCCACAAGTCCGCATTTTTAACCGGCTTTTTCGCCGATGTTTTCCAGCCGTTGCGCTTCCAACCTTTTATCCACTGACTGATACCTTTACGTACATACTGTGAGTCAGTGGTTAAGATGACGGTGCAGGGGTGGTTCAAAATAGCCAGAGCTTGAATCGCCGCCATTAATTCCATACGGTTATTAGTAGTGACTTTTTCGCCACCAAAAATTTGTTTTTGCTGTTCTCGATAGTATAGAACAGCACCCCATCCACCAGGACCTGGGTTACCCTTACAAGCCCCGTCGGTGAATATTCTAACTTCTTTCACGCACTTGCTCCCTGGTTGCCGGCTTTCTCACGGGCAAGGTATATAACTTTCTTGGAAATTTAATCCGCTTGATCGGGGTAATTCCCTCGATATCTTTGCGCGCCAAGCTCAGATAAAACGCTCCATTTTTAGGCATAGACTTGCGCCCATAAGCTTGTAGTTTTTCAAACCTTCGTCGCCATTTTCCCGAGACAAAAGGCGGTAGATAATAATCCGTCATTGAACGCAGCTGAGTTAAACCTAACAAGCTGGTCCAATCAACTAATCTTCCCTGGCTGATGAACTGGCCACGCTGCCAGGGCGCGTTTATTTTTCTGCAACACAGCCGCCTAAGCCCCCACCAGGATGCGGGGTTAAAACCGACCACTAATAAGTGCCCACCGGGTCTTAATACTCTGATGGCTTCACGTAAAACTTGGTGCGCATTATCGGTAAAGTCTAGAGTGTGATGCAGTAGAACAACGTCGATACTATTGTGTTCAAACGGAAGTTCGGTTGGCTGACAGACGATGCTTTTATCACACAGGCCCAATACATGCTGGTTACTGACCACCACTTTATGACCTATCAGGCTTTCTGCGGATAAATTCATCTTTGGATTAACTGCAACTTCGACTAAGTAGTAGCCAAATAGTCGAGGCAGTAACCTGTTAATAGCACGCTGTTGAGCCTGCAAAAGCTCACAGCCAACTTTTGACTCAAACCACTGTTGAATCATTGCTATATTTTCTGTGTGTGAGACTGCAAGCTGGGGTTTTTTTATCATTGAAAAGCTGTCGGGGTACTCAAAAATTAGTTTTCAGCTATTTTAACAGTAATACTTTATATAGCCATACTCCCCGGGATAATAGCACTAGTTAAACGCCTCTGTACCTTTGTTATACTCAGTGGTAATCTGAATATTCGCTCTCAATATTCGGTTAAATAATGTTTCAAGTCACCTCAATTTCAGCATTTTCAGATAACTATATCTGGATGATTCACAGCAGTGACAATCAGGTTGCCGTCGTTGACCCCGGTGCTGCACAACCTGTTATCGATGCCTTACAAGAGCGCGGAAAAACCCTTGCTGCGATTCTTATCACCCACCACCACGACGACCACACCGGTGGAGTAGATCAATTAATAGAAAAGTATCAGGTGCCTGTGTACGGTCCACAGAACTGTAAATACTCAGGGATCAACCGGCCACTAAAAGATGGTGACAACATCGAGCTGTTTAACCGACGGCTGTCCATTAAAACCGTTCCCGGGCATACTTTAGATCATATTTGTTATTTAAATGAAACCGGCAGTGCTGCGCAGCTTTTCTGTGGTGATAGTTTATTTTTGGCAGGTTGCGGACGTGTCTTTGAAGGCAGTATGCTACAAATGTTACAAGCGATGCACTACTTCAAACAACTTCAGGCAGATACTCTAATATATTGCACCCATGAGTACTCCCTGGCCAATTTGGCCTTTGCCCAAACAGTAGAACCCGACAACCTCTATATCCAACAGCAGATCGAACACTGCAGTAATTTGCGTATCGAGGGCAAAGCAACTCTTCCCAGCAACATTGCCAGCGAACTGCTGATCAATCCTTTTTTGCGCTGCGACAACCCTGACATTCAGCGAACTGCAGCACTTTACAGCCGAAAAGTTGTTGATTCTGAACTAGATACATTTACAGTATTGCGAAACTGGAAAAATATCTTCTAGGAAAATATCCTAAAATCAATATATTAAAGCGCATTCAGGCAAGGTTAATTGATGATTTATTGACCTTATTTGTCACCCTGTTAAAATGCCGGGCTAAATTTAAAAAAACGGGCTCACGGCAAAATGCAGGCAAAAAGTTTTCTAGCTATCTTCTTGGTAATTTTTTTAGCGGGCTGTAAAACCAGTGCAGTTAATACCAGTTACAATAGCAATTACGAAAATTACGAAAAAAACGGCGTAGCCATTCAAGCCGATGCGGCGAATGCCGATAATAATTTATGGCAGCTGACCCGCAATAATTTACAATTTGTTGATGATTACAGCCAGGCCAGAGTTGTTAAAGAAATCAACTACTACAACCGCTATCCGCTGCACATGACTAAAGTGAGCAAACAGGCCTCACCTTATTATTACTACGTATTACAAGAAGTACTGAAGCGAGATTTCCCCGCTGAAGTGGCACTATTGCCAGTCATAGAAAGTTTATACAACCCCAATGCCTATTCTCAAGGTAAAGCTTCTGGAATCTGGCAGTTTATCCCCAGCACTGCCACTTATTTAGGTATAGAAATAAACGACTGGTACGACGGTCGCAGAGATGTGATTACTTCGACAAAAACGGCTCTGGATTATTTAGCCAGTCTCAATAAACGTTTTGACGGTGACTGGATGTTAACTTTCGCGGCTTACAACAGCGGTGGTGGAACGGTTTCTAAAGCAATCAGAAAAAACAGAGAAAAAGGCTTAGCAACCGATTACTGGTCGCTAAAATTACCGAAAGAAACCACTCATTATGTACCGCGTATTTTAGCCATTGCGGCACTGGTTAACGACCCTGGGAAACACAATATCGAATTACCGGGCATTGCCAACGCACCTTACTTTGAAGTGGTTGATTTGGGAGGTCAAATAGACCTTTCTAAAGTGGCGAAGATGGCTCGCGTCGATAAATCGAAACTGCAATTGCTAAACTCTGGTTTTAACCGTAACGTCAGCGCCCCAAATGGACCGCACCGCATATTAGTACCAAAACAAAATGCTGATCGCCTAACCTTGGCGCTGAGTACTTTAGACAGATCTGAGCGATTAAACTGGATTCACTACAAGATCAAGTCAGGTGATAGCTTAGGTATTATCGCCCAGCGTTACGGTGCTTCTGTGCGTATGATCAAAGATACTAACACTTTATCTAGCTCCAAAATTCGCGTCGGCAAAACCTTGTTAATCCCAGTGCTAAAGACTACTGAGACATATGCAAAACAACTTGCCAGTCGCTCCAGAGCTCACAAGATCCATACTATAAACAGCGGTGATACCGTCTGGGATATCGCCAAAAAACACAAACTCAGTGTTAAAGAAATCCTCGCTTACAACGGCCTTTCTAAAAGCAGCACTTTAAGAGTGGGCGGATCTATCAAGATTCCTCGCGGTTAAACAACATGCTATAGGGGTTGGGGAACGTTCCTGGCCCCTGCCCTCATTATCTTAAAATGCCAAGAGCATCGCTAAACTGCCTGCTGAGTTAATAACCAACTTATTAAAATATGGCCTGTGCCTGCCCTAGGTATGATCTTGCTAACCTTAAGCCTTTGTAAACCTCGCCTTTAAACATTCTTCACAGGGCTGCATAGCCCTGTGCAATGGCCTGTTTAAACCGAAGGATCAACATCCGCTACTTGCTGACGATCGAGATCGACCAAAGGCTTATCATCAAAAGTCGCCTCGAAGGACAGTAGCCGTTTGTAGATAGAGATTAACTCTATAATGGTACTCCAGGAATATACTAAGTATTGAAACGAACTACTCACTTGGTTAAAAGCAGCGGTGATTTGCTGCATGACTCCAAGAGTGATTGCCCCAGCAGCGATAGTAGGTATCAATAGCAAGTAGACAAAAATATTGTTTACTTGCAAATACATACCACGGAAAATATTGAAGTAAGTATAGTGAAAATACAATTTGAAGTAGTTTTTACGCACATTAGTAAACAACTCATCTAAGGTCAGAGGCTGTGCGCGCATTTCATCGTCTTCACCGTGCACTAACTCCTTTCGATAAGCAGCTTCTACCCGCTGGTTTTTAAATTCCAGTCCCGGGAGTTTTAGCCCCACAATCGCCAATAGACCAGTACCAAAAATTGACCAGAAAAGCGCCGCGTAAAACAGCGGATGAGCAATGGCTCCGACAACTGGTAATTCAGAGATATACTCTGAGAGCGCCCAAAGTACCGGCAAAAAGGCAAACAGCGTCATCACAGAGTCAACAATTGATACTCCTAAATTCTCCATGATTGATGCAAATTTCATAGTATCTTCCTGAACACGCTGAGAAGCACCTTCTATATGGCGAATTTCAGACCACCTTTTAGTGTAATAATCGTTCATCGCGGTGCGCCAGCGAAACACATAGTGATTGACAAAAAAGCGCAGTGCCGCGTAGATAAATACGAAAATGCAGGCGATTTCAGCGAAGATGAGTATCAGTTCCAACAACTCAGTCACTCCTGCAGCGGCAGTTTCACTGGAGATCACCACCTCAGATTGATCTTGATTAACAGGCTTTAACAATTGCTGAATTTTTTCAAAGAAAGGTTTGCGCCAGTGGTTAATGGCCACTGAGACTTGCACTGAAAGATAAGTCACAAACAAAATCAGTGATGAGCCGGGGATAGACCACCATTGCCATTTATGTTTTGCAACTTGAAACCAAAAAGCCGAGAACAGGGCCGAGCAGAAAAAATAATAACCGTAAAAGAGTAAAAATGAGTCGGTGACAAAAAAACCTAAACCTATTACCGGTTTAGCTTCCTCGACATTCAAGCCCAGCATCGCTGCCATTTCGGGGTTAAAGCCATACCAGAGGCCACAGCAGATACCGGCGTACACCAGTACCGACAGGAAAAAAAGCTTAGGGTTGGGGAAAAAAGATTTAAACATAAACTGAACTCTCTTATTTTTTTACTAATAATCAAATGGAACACTGTTGCATAGACCTTACCAGCCGGTTTTAATTCAATGACTTAGCACAAGTATCGACTTTAATGCTCTATCAGTTGAATCAGTCCAGTCAGATCAGGACGTACACTGAGCTGGCAATTTAGAAATGACTATAGCAATTCGTCAATAATTCAGATAGATACAGCCAATAAAATATTTAATCGCGTTTTTTCTGTTGTAGCATCTGTTTGGGCCAAGGCGGACTGCGCAGCAAATTCGAGCGGCGAGATTCAGCCTTAGAAATACCCACCCAGCCAATCAAACGCTATACCTGCACCGGCAAACTAGTTAAGATCAGATACTTATCTATAAAAAAATAATATTAATGTAGATTTAGTGACCATAGCCTGCAACTTTTAGCCCTTTTATTAAACAAAGCTATACTTCATTCATTAGTATCAATTTATTTTTTGTATCAATAGGAAGTTGTAATGTTAAAAATTATATTTATTGGTCTGGCTATACTGGCTGGCAATTTTAGTTACGCACAAAACATTACCAGCTCTCACGCTGTCGCCCTGCGCGGCGAGCCAAAATATGCCGCCGGCTTCAAGCACTGGGATTATGTAACCCCAGACGCCCCCAAAGGCGG
>ASZI01000380.1 GCA_000416315.1 Osedax symbiont Rs2
CCAGTATTGCACTAAACCTCGGATAACTTTATCAACAGAGGCTGTCGCTGCTACTTTTGTCAGGAGTTTTCCCCAAGCTCAGCCTGTAGAACACAAATACTCTTGAAAAACCCTAAACTCTATTAACAGTTGTTGATAACAGACTGATTTTTAATAGCTATTAACAATATATGTGGACAACTACTGGGATAGAGTATGCACAAGGTTCTGATAACCTGCTACAGAGCAGGTAATACGGGGGCTGCACAAATATGATTAAGAATTGATCACTGTAGATAACCTATAGAGAATAATAGCTTATCTACCTCGCCTGGATCGGCCAGAGGGTTTCTGCTGCCCAAGCTCTGGCACTCCAACAAAAAATTGTTGATATTGCCTGGGAGTTAGTGCGGTGCGCTTTTTGAAATTACGCTGAAAATGACTCTGGTCAGCAAAGCCAAGTGCAGTGGCCGTGTTAGCTAAACTGTCTCCCGCTTTAAGCAATAACCTCGCTCGCTTGATCCTCTGATCCAATTGGTAGGCGTGTGGGCTCTGTCCGTACTGATGTTTAAAACTGCGAATTAAGTGGAACGGGCTCATGTTGGCCAGCTGACAAAAATCCGTCAGAGCAATATTACTGTCCAGCTGGTCCATAATCAGTTCCTGGACTTGACTGATAGTGGTTACATCTAGTGCTGTACGCTGCAGATTTGGGGCAAATAGCTGCTGGCAGTAATCAATCAAGCTACCTTCAGCCATGAGCGGGTTAGTCTCAGTACGCAGGCAGCTATACAATTGCCCAAACTGCTGATAACTCAGCGTATCCTTAAGTAAGTCCTGCTTAAAGGGAAGATAACCACTGTGCTTGTGGGCAAACATCTGCCGCTGCAAATCGGCCATCCAGTCGCTGTCGATAAAGAGCATCCGATAGGACCACTCGCCTTGCTCAGGGTTACAAGAGTGTGCTTCACCGGGGTTGATAGTAACTGTCGTGCCGGCATGAATCTGATAGTTGCGCTGCAAATTTTTATAGCTGGCGCTGCCATAATCTACCACCCCAAACGAAAACTCATCATGGCTATGGGTGCTATAACAACTGTTGGAGTGATTGGCACTGCGCATTTCTACAAAGTCCAAAGCAGCGCTTTTAGCTAAGTTGTGGACTATCTCTCTGGGCATATTGACACTCTAAGATTTTCACGATGCTGGCACTGGGCCCACCAAGGTTAGCTGTGGTCATGTTGCAGTGTAGCTAGTCGGCTATAAAAAAATAGAAACCACAGTTAAACTCAATAATACCCCCATTATCCGATTAAAAGTAACTTGATGCTGCTTTTGCGACAACTTTTTGCTGATTAACCCCCCCGCCACTGCCCAAGTACCTACTCCGAGTAAACAGATGATGAACGACAGCAAACTAAAAATAACGACATACAAACTGCCGGGGTCATTGGGGGTGACAAAAATACTGACCCCCGACATCGATACCAGCCAGGCTTTGGGGTTTAAGCCTTGGGCTAAGCCTCCCTCTATTAGCGTTGGCGCCCGCTGCTGGGTAACGCTTTGACTGTCATCGGTTGCTGCTGTGGCTATTTTATAGGACATGTATAACAGGAAGGTCGCACCTATATATTTAAGTGCATTGGTTATCTGTGGATTTTGACTCAGTAGCTGGTTCAACCCTATACCGACCAGTAATACAATAGCCGCATAAGACACTGAGGCCCCAAGTACGTGTGGCAAGGTGCGTTTGAAACCAAAATTGACACTGGAACTGGTGGCCATAATATTTACCGGCCCCGGAGACACGGCCCCGATAAAGGCAAAAACTGCCATAGATGTAATAATTGAAAACACTGCCAACCTCTTTTGGTATTGCATAAACCCGGCTACAGACCTGAGATCAGGATGCTGCACTGGCAATCCCTTGGGCAACAAAAACTGCCCCCCCTGCCAATAAGCGGGACTCAAGCTCATCTTATAGCGCGGTGAAAACAATTTATTGAACAATATTGCTATCTGAAAAGTTATTTTTGAAATTTATGTAACTAGTTACGTAAATAGTTTAACATATGTTTTTTTATTCTCTGTAGGCAATATTTTGGACCACATGAAGAAAATGGGCTGTCTGTCACTCGGCAGTCGTCTGAAGCGTCTATCCGATCGCATGTACAAAGATGTGGCCAGCATCTACCAGGAGCAGGGGATTGATCTGCACCCCAGCTATTATCCGCTGTTTACTTTACTGCTACAGCAGGGCCCCCTGTCGGTTACCCAAGCGGCAGAGCAATTGAATGTCAGCCATCCCGCGGTCAGTAAAATTGCCGGAAAAATGATTAACGAGCGCTTGTTGTACAAAACTTTGGACCCCAGTGATGAGCGCCGTTATTTTTTGGCACTGGATGATAAAGCACTGTTGTTGTCACAGAAAATCGAGCCCATTCTCATACAGATGCGCCTCTATTTAGACTCTCTTATTGCCAGCCAGCAACTGCCCATTCTACAGGCGTTGGATGAATTCGAGCAGGCCTATAACAAGAGAGGGCTGATTAACCCCGTGTTAGATGCTTTGACGACGGTCGTTGATCGACAACAAGTGCAAATAACACTTTGGAACAGCGACTACAAAGCCGATTTTTACCGGCTCAATTACGCCTGGTTAGAGAAGTACTTCTCGGCCCAGCTCAATCAACTGGATCATCAGGCGCTAGATAACCCCGAAAGCTACTACTTGGCACGCGGTGGCTATATTTGGTTCGCTACCCTAAACGATCAACGGATCGGCTGTATTGCACTCGCATATCAGGGTAAGGGTGTCTATGAAATTTCTAAAATGGCAGTTGATGAGCAGTATCAGGGCTTTGGTATCGGGCGGAGAATGTTGCTCAGCGCGCTGCAGAAATCACGCCAATTACAAGCCAGTTTAGTCTATCTGGAGACCTCCAGTCTGCTGCCAAGGGCTCTGACCTTATATCAGCATATGGGCTTTAAACAAACCGCGCACCCGAACGGAACCTCTAATTATGAGCGCTCGGATATCTATATGGAGCTAAGTATATGAGCAGCCAATGCCCCCGGGGGGAGCAATCGCAGAGCCCCCGCCATACTGAATTCTTTGCCGGAGCCAGTGCTACTGTACCACTACTGGTAGGGGCGGCACCCTTTGGCATTATCTTTGGCACTCTGGCAGAGCCCAACGGGCTGTCTGCTCTGGGCGCTATTGCCATGTCACTGATCGTATTTGCCGGGGCCAGTCAATTTATCGCCCTGGGACTGCTGGCAGCAGGGGCCAGTATACCTATTATTATCGCCACGACCTTTATTGTTAACTTCCGGCATATATTGTACTCGGCTAACCTAGTCGCTAAAGTGCGCCACCTACCGCATCACTGGCGGGCTTTAATGGCTTTCGGGCTGACAGATGAGACTTTTGCCGCCGTTAACAACCGCTATCAAGCACAAGGCAACTTACAACAAGCGCACTGGTTTTATCTGGGCTCTTTTCTAGCCATGTACAGCAATTGGGTTTTCTGTACCTATATAGGCCTGACACTAGGTAACATTTTTCCGCAAATGCAAAACTGGGGGCTAGACTTTGCCATGTCAGTCACATTTTTGGGCATGGTTGTCCCCTATTTAAAAACCCGACCTATGCTAGTCGCCGTTTTAGTTGCCGCAGTGCTGGCTGTCGTCAGCCACGATTTACCACATAAATTGGGTTTATTGCTGTCCGCCTTCTCCGGAATTGCCGTGGGGTTATCCTTAATGATGCTAGGAAACCGTAACAACAAGCCGCAGGTATCCCAATGAATGAGACTTTTTTGATAGGTGGGATGTTCGCTGTCACTTTCAGTGTCAGGTATATACTTTTTGCGATGGCCGGAAAAGTTAAGTTCCCCCCATGGCTGAACCGCGCACTTGAGTTTGTACCACCGGTAGTATTGATGGCGATTATCGCCCCCAATGTCACTATGCCCAAGGGTGAGCTGTGGCTGAGCCCACTCAATCCCTGGCTGATCGCCTCGGTGATCGCCGTGATTACCGCCTTAATACGTAAAGATTTGCTGACCACTATAGTCGTCGGCATGTTGACCTTTGCCGGACTGCGTTTTGGCCTGGGAATGTAGAGATAGGATTGAGCTGGACTAAATATTGTCTGTTATGCAACTTTTTAAAAGCTTAGATTTCAGTCATTGCAACATTTTAAGCAGCACTTTTTTGCCGCTTTTATGCATTTTTTCGCCCTAATCAATTTTAGCTATTGCCTAGACCCTCAGTTGTTGGTTTATAATCGAGGCCCAAACCACCTATTGTAGGATTTCGCTTTGCAATCAGTTCTCGAATCAAAGCTGGAAAAGCTTTCAGCCGCTGGCCAACAACATCTTTTAACCGAAGTCATGCACGGTATAGAGAAAGAGGGCTTGAGGGTTACCCCTAAAGGTAGGTTATCTCAATCTGATCACCCGAGCGGATTGGGATCGGCACTGACCAATGGTGTTATAACCACTGATTACTCAGAATCATTACTTGAGTTTATTACCCCAGTGTATAAAAACTCCTTGGATGCGATCAATTACCTGACCGACTTGCACCGCTATACTTACCGGCACTTAGGTGAAGAAATCATCTGGAATGCCAGTATGCCCTGCTATTTAGAGGGACCTGATGACATTCGCATCGGTGAATACGGCAGTTCCAACAGCGGCAAAATGAAACATATCTATCGCGTCGGACTGGCCAGTCGCTACGGGAAAATGATGCAGAGCATCGCCGGGATTCACTATAATTTCTCACTTTCCGATGAACTCTGGCAAGTGCTGCAACAGATTGAAGGCAACCAGCAATCTCTGCAGGATTTCCGCTCCGATGGATATTTCTCGCTAATCCGCAATTTTCGTCGCCAGTCTTGGCTGCTGTTGTATTTGTTTGGATCATCCCCGGCGCTATCCGAATCATTTATGCGCGATACCGAACACCAATTGCAAACCATGAATGGTCACACTTTGTATCTTCCCTACGCCACTTCGCTGCGTATGAGTGATTTTGGTTACTCCAATAAGGCTCAGGAAAGTTTAGATATTTGCTTTAACTATCTGGACAGTTACGCCAACTCGCTGCGCTCGGCAATCAAAACTCCTTTCCCGGCGTATGAGCAGATAGGCGTGAAAGTCGATGGCAGCTATCGTCAGCTCAATACTAATGTCTTACAAATTGAAAATGAGTATTACAGCGATGTCAGACCTAAGCGCGTAGCAGCGCCTGGTGAAAAACCTGTGGATGCATTGATTGACCGGGGTGTCGAATATATAGAAGTGCGCAACACCGATATCAATCCGATGTTACCTGTAGGTATTGATAACTGTCAGGCGCAATTTATGGATGCGTTTTTGTTAACTTGCCTATTGCAGGAAAACCGCGAAATTTGCCCTGATGAATGTGATCGTATTAGCCACAACAACAATTTAGTGGTCAATAAAGGTCGCGAGCCCGGACTTAAGTTGAGCATTGCCCAAGGCGAGCAATCACTGACTGAGTTTGCCAGCCAGATTTTGGATCAAGTCCAGAAAGTGGCGACTGCCATCGACAATGTCAAAGGCGGCACTAACTACTCTGACAGCGTCAAACAGCAGCGCGCTAAAGTAGCAGATAGCGATTTAACCCCCTCCGCCATTATCTTAGCTTCACTGCGAGAGAGTGGCCTGCAGTTTACCGATTGGGCGCTGCATGTTTCAAGACAGCACCGTGAAGATTTACTCTCATCTGAACTCGATGAAAAAGTAAACACTGATCTTACCAACAAAGTCAGTCAGTCTATTTTAGCTCAGCAGCAAATGGAGCAGAGTGATAACGTAGAATTTGAGCAGTTCTTAGAAGACTACATGAACGCTTAAGAGAAAGTGAGGTGATAGCCTTGAACGGGTTTAGGC
>ASZI01000381.1 GCA_000416315.1 Osedax symbiont Rs2
ACGACGAGCAGCTTCGATCTGACGAGCAGTAATGCGTCCGCGACCAGTCGCTTTAAGTCCAATTTCACCGAAGCTAATCTTGGAACCGCGCTGTGCAAGACCGCGGTTGCGGCCCTTCATCATCTTGCGGAATTTGAGTCGTTTAGGTTGTAGCATTGATCTCTACCTCACTTAGACTTCTTTTTAGGTGCAGCCTTGCGAAGGGCACGAACTTCTTCGATACCTCCCAAGATTTCACCTTTAAAGATCCAAACTTTAATGCCGATCACACCGTATGTCGTGTGCGCTTCGTAAGCCGAGTAATCGATATCAGCACGGAATGTATGCAATGGCACACGTCCTTCACGATACCACTCAGAACGAGCGATTTCAGCACCACCTAGACGACCGCCAACCTGAATCTTGATTCCTTTAGCGCCCAAACGCATAGCGTTTTGCACTGCACGCTTCATAGCGCGACGGAACATGACTCGACGCTCTAACTGGCTTGCAACAGACTGTGCAACCAATTTAGCATCAAGCTCAGGCTTGCGAATTTCTTCGATGTTGATGTGAGCGGGAACGCCCATCATCTTTGAGCAAGCATTGCGTAGCTTCTCAACATCTTCACCTTTCTTACCGATCACAATCCCAGGACGTGCGGTAAAAATGGTGATTTTTGCATTTTGTGCAGGACGCTCGATTTCGATGCGGCTTACAGATGCATTAACTAGCTTATCTTCTAAGTACTTACGTACTTTAAGATCGCTTAATAACTTTACAGCGTATTCGCCTTTGTCTGCGTACCATACAGAAGTATGATCTTTAACAATACCAAGACGGATACCCGTAGGATGTATCTTCTGACCCATAATAAGTCTCCTAGCGCTTAATCAGACACCTTAACGGTGATGTGAGAGTTACGCTTAAGGATGCGGTCAGCACGACCTTTAGCACGTGGACTAATACGTTTCATTGTCACACCTTCATCAACGAAGATTGTAGACACACGAAGCTCGTCAATATCAGCGCCTTCATTGTGTTCGGCGTTTGCAATAGCAGACTCCAACACTTTCTTGACGATAACTGCAGCTTTCTTAGGACTGAACGTTAAAATGTCCAATGCTTCTGCAATTGACTTGCCTCTAATTTGGTCGGCTACCAAACGCACTTTCTGAGCAGAAATGCGAGCGCCGTTCAATTTTGCAGCGACTTCCATCATTTATCCCCTTAGCGTTTGGCTTTCTTATCTGCAGAGTGACCACGGTATGTACGTGTTCCTGCAAATTCGCCGAGTTTGTGGCCGACCATGTCTTCAGTTACGAAAACTGGAACGTGCTGGCGGCCGTTATGTACTGCAATCGTCAATCCAACAAAATGTGGAAAGATTGTAGAGCGACGTGACCAAGTCTTAATTGGACGACGTTCTCCGACTTCAATTGCAGCTTCTACCTTCTTCAACAGGTGAAGGTCGATAAATGGACCTTTCTTCAGTGAACGTGGCACAGCTATATCCTCAATTTAATTACTTAGCAGAACGGCGACGGACGATTAACTTGTCAGTACGCTTGTTCTTACGTGTTTTATAGCCCTTAGTAGGTACGCCCCATGGAGTAACAGGGTGACGACCACCAGAGGTACGACCTTCACCACCACCATGTGGGTGATCGACCGGGTTCATTGCCACACCGCGAACGGTAGGACGAACACCTAACCAGCGCTTAGCACCAGCTTTACCCAGACGACGAAGGCTGTGCTCACCGTTGCCAACTTCACCGAAAGTCGCAGTACATTCAACCAGTACTTTGCGCATTTCGCCAGAACGTAGACGCAGTGTAGCGTACATACCTTCACGGGCAACTAGTTGAGCAGAAGTACCGGCAGAACGAGCAATTTGCGCGCCTTTACCTGGCTTTAACTCAACACAGTGAATCACACTACCTAAAGGCATATTGCGGATTGGCATGTTGTTTCCAACTTTGATCTCAGCCTGCTGGCCAGAAACCAATTTATCACCAGCACTCACACCTTTTGGAGCAATAATGTAACGACGCTCACCATCTGCATAAACTAACAATGCAAGATGCGCTGAACGGTTTGGATCATATTCCAAGCGCTCAACAGTCGCTGGAATTCCTTCTTTGTTGCGACGAAAGTCAACTAAACGGTAATGCTGTTTATGACCGCCACCAATGTGACGAGTCGTAATACGACCGTTGTTGTTACGTCCACCACTCTTGCTTTTCTTCTCAACCAATGAAGCTAAAGGTTTGCCTTTATGCAGTTCTGCATTAACAACTTTAACTAAATGGCGACGTCCAGCAGAGGTCGGCTTTGTCTTAATAATTGCCATTTGTAAGCCCCTTATTCACCAAGGAAATCAATTTCAGAGCCATCAGCAAGACAAACATACGCCTTGCGAACATCACTGCGCTTGCCTAGGCCGCGTGCAGTGCGTTTGGTCTTACCTTTTGCGTTAAGTACGTTTACACGTTTAACAGATACGTTAAACAACTTCTCAACAGCTTCTTTGATTTCAACTTTAGTAGCATCACTAGCCACACGGAAAACAACTTGCTGGCTTGCGTCAGCTATAATTGTTGCTTTTTCTGAAATATGCGGGCCAAGTAGTACTTGATATAGGCGTTCCTGGTTCATGACAACACCTCTTCAATTTTCTTCAACGCAGCTACAGTAACTAGCACTTTATCAAAGCCAACTAAGCTTACTGGATCGATACCAGCAGCGTCGCGAACGTCAACATGCGGCACGTTACGCGCAGCTAAGTACAAGTTAATTTCTACATCTTCAGTGATCAGAAGCGCATTTTGCAAACTGTACTCATCCATCTTAGCGATGAACTGCTTAGTTTTAGGTGCGTCTACCGAGAATTCTTCTACTACTACTAAGCGCTCTTGACGTACTAGCTCAGACAAGATGCAACGCATCGCAGCGCGATACATTTTCTTGTTTACTTTCTGGCTAAAGTCACGAGGACGAGCAGCAAAAGTTGTACCACCTGAACGCCAAAGTGGCGAGCGGATAGTACCAGCACGAGCACGACCAGTACCTTTTTGACGGAATGGCTTAGCGCCGCCGCCAGAAACGTCTGAACGAGTCTTTTGTGCTTTAGTACCTTGACGAGCACCCGCCAAGTAAGCCGTAACTACTTGGTGAACGAGAGGCTCGTTAAAGTCCTTACCGAACGTAGCATCGGATACTTCGACCGATCCTGTTGTTCCAGTTAGATTTAGGTTCATTTCAAGTCTCCTTAGGCGCCAACTTTAACAGCTGGTTTAACAATTACGTCACCGCCAGTTGCACCTGGTACAGCACCCTTGATCAATAACAGGCCGCGTTCTACGTCTACACGTATAACTTCTAAAGTCTGGACTGTGCTCTGCACGTTGCCCATTTGACCTGCCATCTTCTTGCCTTTCCAGACACGACCAGGAGTTTGACACTGACCGATTGAACCTGGAGCACGGTGAGATAGCGAGTTACCGTGAGTGGCGTCTTGCATTTGGAAATTCCAACGCTTAACGGCACCCTGGAAGCCTTTACCTTTAGACGTTCCAGTAACATCAACTTTCTGACCGACTTCAAAGCGCTCAACTGTTAGCGAATCACCAACGTTGATACTTTCGTCACCCGACAGGCGGAACTCCCATAAACCGCGGCCCGCTTCAACATTGGCTTTAGCATAGTGACCGGCTTTTGGCTTATTAAGGCGATTAACCTTAACTGCACCAGTAGTCACTTGAATAGCTTGATAACCATCAGTTTCAGCTGTTTTTACCTGAGTAACACGGTTCGGATCCACCTCGATGACCGTGACTGGCACGGATACGCCATCTTCAGTGAAGACGCGAGTCATACCCGCTTTTCGTCCGATTAAACCTACAGACATTTTAAATACCTCTTGCCAGTTGTGTACGGGACTGTAACCCACTACGGTGGCCCATTTCAGGAGCCTTCCACAAATAGCGCTTCATTATATGAATATTCTGAGCGCGTTGATTAACCTAAGCTAATCTGAACTTCCACACCTGCAGCAAGATCTAGCTTCATTAGAGCATCAACAGTTTTTTCTGTTGGCTCAACGATATCTAGAACACGCTTATGAGTACGTATTTCATATTGATCACGTGCATCTTTGTTTACATGCGGTGAAGTCAATATTGTTACGCGCTCTTTGCGAGTAGGAAGAGGGATCGGACCACGCACCTGTGCACCCGTACGCTTCGCAGTATCTACGATTTCTTGCGCGGAGGTGTCGATCAGGCGATGATCAAACGCTTTCAGACGTATTCTGATTTTCTGGTTTTGCATTCTGATCACACTTATTTAAGTTTTAGTAAGACAGCGTACTGCCTCCCCTTCTATGAAAGGGACGCAAATTCTACTCATGTCTAGAGCTAGAGTCAACCTTAATGGTATGTTTTTTAACCATGGACAGTAACAATATACTCAGAGGCACAAAACACCTTCAAACAGCAACATTTAGCTACTGATCTAATAAGCGAATTAGCAGGGGAGGATCACAGACGAGCTACACATTGCCATTTCGTTAATTTACACAGCTGGCAACCTTGGCCTTTCAAAGCCGGTTAATTTGCCAAACTGTTAAGCTAGTGACCATAACCGCTAATCTGGACGAGCTTAAAACCCTCTCCTGGGTGCTTCCAATGAAAGCACAGCACAAGTTTTCTTTTATCATATTTGACATTCAACATATCCAGACCTGCGCATTTGCCTATACATCAGCCATGATTCAATACTTAGCACCGGCGTTGATGTGACTGGCTAGATGGCTGAGATCTTTCTTTAAGTCTCGCAAATCCGCGCACTTGTTAAAGTGCCGTGTTGATGCTCACGACCTAATTGCATAGCTCTCTGCTCTCTGCTCTCTGCTCTCATGATGCTCTGATCATATCAATGCATACAGCAATTGGTTTTTCCTTAACCGGACAGATTAATGAAATTTAAATAGATACCTTTAAGATATGATATTTAGGAGGTGCTGCCTTGCCTCGCCTGAGACAGCAGTGTAACTGCTTTTTAGTCGAACTTTTCAACAGCTCGACTCATAATCATCTCCCTCGCCAGCTCTAAAATACCTGTCTTTATTAGATTTCAGCGGCATTTGCGCCTACTTGAATCAATACCAATTACAACCTAGGCGCAACTTTACTGCCCAGCCGAAATTTCTAAGCAGAGCCAAGGACGAAGGACTAACTTAATTAGCTTGTATCAGCCTGTTATCTACTGATAATTTTTAGCATCAATCCGCTGCACGGGCAAAAAGATAAATTCTTTATTCACACTTTCTATGATGAGGGGATTTGTTTTAGATTCTGCCAATAACTTTGTGCGAACTACGCTGACCATTGAGTCAACCGCAAGAAATTGGGCGAATAAGATCTTCGGTATTGACTGATTGCCTCGACCACTAGCGTTGGAGAATTGGATATCGCGCCGGGGCGACCAGGCTACTAAGCTGTTAAGCTGTTAAGCTGTTAAGCTGTTAAGATTGCGCAGCTGAACCTTTGCATTGTCGTTTAGAAAAATTGATAATTGCCCTGCTGCTTCTCGATCAGTGAGACACTGCAATAGAATAGCTACTACATAATTAGATTGATCTGAAAGTCTTAGATCTTATCCAAGAAATACTCGAAATCAAATAGCTGGCCGGGATCAGTTTTTCGCTTGTACGAAACACCGCCGCAGGAAAACTCACTGTGATCGACATCTGAGTGCCGTACTATATTGTGCTTAGAAATCGCACGATGCCTGCTCATTATCCCCTTAGTTAACTCAATCAGAGCATCCGTCTGCACTTTTGGGTAGAGCTCTACTCCATCACCGTTATTGACCAACTCAATCCCTATTGAAAACGGGTTCCAGCCCAAAGTATGATTTGCAATTTTATTCTCGGAAATACCAGCATATACTCTGCCGAATCTGTCTACCACATAATGAATTCCCAGCACTCTATGCCTGGCAAAAAAGGCTATCCATCGATCACCATCACCATTGGCTGCACTATACTTCACTGCAGCATTTTTACAGTAGGGCCCACCTATGGAGTGCAGCACAATACTATCCACTGCAACGTTTCTAGACTTAGATTCTGTACTAGTCTTAGCATTTACAGATTCAATAACTAATGATTGCAATAGCAGCCAAAGAAATACTTTGCGCATTAACACTCCCATTAAAGCTTATGCTTTTATCGCAGCAGCTAGCATACACCAAAGCGAATCTACAAGATCTTAGGTTCAGATTCGCTTGGACAGAATAGATTATTAGGTCCCGCTATTTGCATGCTTGCTCAGGGTAGCGAAACCGTCTGCACATAAATTTTTACGCCATAAACAGTCAATGTATAGAGAACCACAATTGATTAATTGAATTAACGTCAGCATAGCCGCTTTAGCAATATACTAGAAAACAAATTCCGCTGAATTCAATATAGTCATAAATAGTTCAGTAATTTACCAAACCCATCTCCAGACGGACAGTGCTATAACTAGCCACGCCCTGACGCGTATGGTGAGTCTGATGATCTAAAACTTACTGTGCTTCGCATTATTAACGCTAGCCAGCGTACAAGCTAGCTAACTTTAAGCACTAGTGTTTGTAGTAGGTGAGCAAAACATAGAGTCTTAAGTGGGGGGGGCTGTAAATTTGAAGTAAGTTATCTACAGAAACTCAACAGCAACACAAATGCCAAGGCCGGCCAGACACGAGGCAGAGTACTCGAGTCTTTGCCTTGTATAGCCAAGTTGATGAAGAAAATTTAACTCGAACTAAAGCTAGCGTATCGCTCTGTAGCGGATGATCAATGCAATAATTTCGTGATCACTAGTAGAGGCGGCCAATGCTTCATCCATGGAACTGCGTTGTGGTAACTGGATATCCAACTTAAACTTCAGAATATTCCCCACTTGCTCATCATTACTTGGATCTACATCTTGTCCTGCATAGATACAGATACGCTGACGAACAAAGGATTTATTACTCATTGAATCAAAATTCCTAAAAAATATTTTGTATTTATACCAGTGAAAGGTTATCACTTCATAATAAGCGCACTAGTTTATAGGAAGCGCCGGATAATTAATAATCTAGTAGCATTTTTTTTTATTTTTTTTGACTGAAAACAGCTCAATTCGACATCTAATGGGAAAATTTACACTATTTTTCATTTTAATAGCCTATTGACGTTCTTTTTTGATGCCATATTAGCCTCCATCGAATTCAACAATTCGAGAGTAGCCTGTGCAATTGATGCTACCGCCAGATCAAATGCCTGCTGGTTATGTTTGGCAGGTTTTTTACAGCCGCTAATTTTTGTTACGTACTGCGCAGAGCTCGCCTCGATTTCTTGCAGATTAGCTGAAGAATCAAAATTGAACAATTTCTTAATATTTCGACACATATATTGTTACCTGTAAATCGCAAAGCAAGCAAATAATCGAGTCTCTGCCCCAAGCTTAAGTCAAAGCCCCTTAAGAATACGATTTTTTTCGCGACGCAATTTAAATATTTTAAGTCCACCCCACACCATCAGCACAACCCCCAATACGAACATAGAATTGACAACTTTGGCATTATTAAGCACAGCGACAAAAGCATCTCCGTTAGTATAGAACTTCGCATATATAGCTAACAAAAATATTACGGTGCCTGGTGTGTCGACCAATCTGGCCACTAGTATTTTCTGGTCTATTTCTTTAATCTGTTGATCAATTTTCACTCTGTGATGCCTCTCTAATATGCCCAATAATTTTCTCGACATGAAGCTTTATTATATTCGAGCCGAGTATAACTCTAAAGTATTTTGTATCAATATAGACAGAGCAATCAAATGATTATTAATTTGGATCTTTTTTGTTAATTGCATTAGCTTCTTATTTTGCTTGAGCTGTGGCACTGAGAGTAAATTTTACAAAGAGGCCTAGACTTAATCACAACTATATAGGTTTTTATATATTCATCAGACAAATCAGATACAAGTTATCACACTCAAATTATGCAACTATAGCTCTCAACAATTATGCTTTGACTTGACTGCAGCCACTGGCAATATAGCTTTCCACTTAGCAAATCACTTTTAGCTGTTATTTCTAAATAGCTGCATCTGCAGATTGTATATAAAATTTTTGAAATATTTTTCCACTCAAACTTTGCCTGTTGTGATCCTGGCTTTGAGTTGCACCGGAGCTATTAAGCATGCAAATTCAACATAAGGTCTAAGTAGCTGCTTGCGCCGAAATTAATTGCTTTAGTTATACTCCGATTTCATAAAAGCTTGCTGCACATAAGGATTATCAAACTCCAGCCCCGCGTAACAACATATGGACTTTGCGCTGCCTGAGATAAACACAGATTGACTGACAGCAAGTTTAGCCACTGTATTGAGCCACCAGTTTGATATAACAAGACCCAGTACCGCGAGGCTGCCATGTAATTGCAGTTGCCAACAAAAAAATACTACCCGCCGCTAAAACGATATG
>ASZI01000382.1 GCA_000416315.1 Osedax symbiont Rs2
GCAGCGCTTTTAAACAGAGCTGCCGCCCCCTCCCATTACAATATGTAGGTTACTGCGGCTGAAACAAAGCTTCAATTTCTTGATTGTAAATTTTATAAGCAAGTCCGATTTACACTTGTTTTTTAAAAATTTAAAACACCAAAGTATGCCCGAATTTTTCAGCACTGCTCATAAATTTCCTGTTATTCATCGCCGATGAAGATACCGGACTTAATCTAATTCTCCTTAACTACTGACACTTATTGTCAGCAGGCTTGCAGCATAATATTGGCACTTTAATAAGGAATACTACGATGATCAAGCTGTACAGTTTTGGCGAAAATTTCTCTGTGATAGACCCGTCCCCTTTTGTACTAAAAGTAGACGCTTACCTGCGCATGGCCAATATCGAATATGAAACTATCGCCAGCATGGCCAACCTAAAAAAAGCCCCTAAAGGTAAGCTGCCGTTTATCGATGATAACGGTGTAATTATTAGTGATTCACAACTGATCATTGAACACTTAAAACAGCATAGTGCACAAGATTTAGACCGCCAATTAACCGCGCAACAGCGCGCTATCTGTTATTTAGTGACTAAATCCTTAGATGAAAATTTGTATTTTATTCTGGTCTATTCAAGATGGTGTCGCGATGACAGCTGGCCGCTAATCAAGCAGGCCTTCTTTGGCCAAATGCCCTTTCCAATAAAACAAATTGTACCTAATATACTGCGTAAAAAAGTCATTAAAGGGTTACATGGCCAAGGTCTTGGTCGCCACAGCAATAGCGAAATCCAGCAGATGTTAAAGCAGAACTTACAGTCTCTAAGTGATTTACTGGCAGATAAGCAATATTTCATTGCGGATAAGCCCTGTTCATTAGATGCCAGTGCGTTTGCTTTTTTGGCAGCCTTCATCCTGGTAGATTTGGATAATCCGTACAATCAAATTGCCCGTCAGTACAGCAACTTAGTTGACTATTGCAACTCAATACAACAGCGCTATTATTGATAGCTGCGGGGCGAGTTGCAAAGAGCAATTGCCCTGCGTATCCGCTCCAGCCAAACGGATTCAGTGGCTGAGCATTATGCCCTGCGCATTATTGTGGGTCTGGTTTATACTTAAGGAACTTAAGTTAACGTAGGCCAACAGTGGCGATGAACACATCACCTTTATACAAATACCGCTGTGTCAATAAACCCCTGATCGAATCGATCATCAATAGGGAAATATACTTTTCTGCGCTGTCTAATATCAGCGACCCGACAGACTGTCAATTTAATCTGCGCAGGTCATTCGATATCGCTATTCATAAGACATCTGGCAAGCAACAAAAAAATCTGAAATTTTACAGAGGAGCCATGGAAGGTTTTATCAGTGCGCTCGAAGACAGGATTCAGAGCTTTGGTATTTGGTGCGGATCACTGGATGCCAATAATTCACTGATGTGGCAAAGCCATGCTGATCAGCATCGTGGTATCTGTCTGCGCTACTCTTTCCCCGGCAATATCGTCAAGCCTAATCCCCAGGCACTTATCGGTATCCATCCCATCGAATACGGCAATAACCCGGTAGTAAACTGGTTAATCGATAACGCGGAGCTTATCCCCAGTCTTAATTTCAGCGAATTCCCGGAATCTCTGATTGTCAAACTGCTGACCTCAAAGGATCAGTGCTGGGAACATCAGCGTGAAGGGCGGGTAATATCACTTAATTTTGGTTCGAAAAAAATTGCTCAAGCTCGACTGCAACAAATCTGCTTTGGTCTGAATACACCAATTCGCGATCAGGCACTGATGCTGAGGATATTAAAGCAGCAGCAATATGAAGTAACTGCCTGCAGAATTGTCAGAGATAAAAATGATTTCGGTTTAGCGCTAAAGCAGTTAGATACTAAAGAATTAGCCGCACTTTATTAAAACCACAGCATCTTTTGATGGCGTTTTGTAGCCGCCACAAACCCACTAAAACCAGTCCTATGGCTATTAATAAAATTTACTATTGTTTAATACACAGACTATTTTATAACCATTTCCTATAGTCATTCCAATGGCGGCTTTATAAGCTAACTGCTCCATCATAAATTAATACCTTATTGAAAATGAAAACAGGCTTTCAGGCATTGATTGTTTTGACGCTTCTTGGTGTTTGTCAGTTATCATCAGCCCATAAAGAAGACGAAACCGAAATACAAGTTAGAACAATTGCCATTACTCCCTACGGATTTAACAATAACTCTGCGCCCGCTGGTATCTATTACGATTTGGCGAACTTGATAGTGACCGAGGCTGGATTTAATGCCTATCATCTTATCTATCCATATGCGCGAATAAACCACGAATTGAAAACCGGACAAACCGATCTGACCATCATGTTTAAGTACCAGGAATTAGCAGATCATGTCATTTATATTGCGCCTTTACCAACCCTGAAAAATGTTGTAATTGGCCTTAAAGGTACAAGTTTCAAGTCTATTAGTACCTTGCAGGGTAAAACATTGGCCTATTTACGCGGAGCCAGTTTCAGTAAAGCCATTGACAGTGACAAACAAATAAAGAAACACCGCACTAACGATATAAGACAGGGGATAGAAATGCTGGTCCGCGGTCGAGTAGACGCTGTCATTGGCCCGATGGACCCGATCTTAAGTGCTGCTGCAGCGATGGGGAAAATGCATATGTTAGGTGAACCGCTAGTGGTATCCGAACGCACACCCTGGTTACAAATTTCCAAAAAAAGTGTCTTTCATCTTTTTACCCAAGAGCTGCATAATGCTTTTAACAAGGTACTACAGCGGGGGGAGCTAAAACGACTGCAGCAAAAATATGCTCCAAAAAATGCCCAACTAACACCGTAACTCACGCTGCTTGGTAGAGTGATGGCTATCTGATACAGATTTTAAGCAGATAAAACTCGCTATTGAACTAAATATTCAACGTTACTAAGCTGCAACAATGATCAAAATGTTGTCACTTTTATTCCAAGAAATTTTACTGCCCTTTCAGTGTAACAATGTTGGCGACTGCAAAATCACCTGCCCCTTAATGTGCCCCATCAGCTTACTTGATTCTGACCTTCTCCTGTCACTATTTTTACTCAATACTGCTTACCGCCATTTGCCCGGTGTTCAGGCTTATGGTCGACGCGCTGAGCGTTGTATTTAAGCTTTTCTAACATCGCTCCGCTCAGATCCAGGTCATAAGCTCCGGCAATATCGAAGATACGGATCAGGCAATCAGCTAGCTCAACCTCAAAACCTTTGCGATGTGGCAAGTGATCGTCGTTTAAATCTTTACGATCAGCTTCCATCGCCTCGGCCAACTCGCTAACACACAACATTAATAACTCAGCGCGGTTACGCTCGATCTGCCGCCCTGTTTTCGGGTCTTTCCACCAGCCCCGCTCACAGGCTAAAGCGTGGCAAATATTTTGCAGACTGTTAGCCCCGCATTGAATTTCAGCATCCAGGCTGTGCTGTTGTAGCTGTTCAGTTTTATTCACTGATGCTCCTGTATTTGTCTGTTGTGATTATTTTTAATAATAGATACTGCATATATTCCAGCTTAAACACAAAGCTACAATAGATTAGCAGGAATCCAGCACTTTAGGAGTATCGCATTCAGGGGTTGGCAAATCCCAGCTGTCAGTGGCAATTTTCGCATTCTGTTTGTATTCAACCGCACAGGGGTTTGCTCCTCCTAGATAGCGGTTTTTTATTGCCTGCAAACCGCCTCTAAGATTCAGTAAATTGTCCTGGTAATCATCGATTAACCTTATGGCTACACTGCGAATCTGATATCAACCCAAGTCAGTTTTTGTACGTCTCTAGACAATCTAAAGTTTTCTTCTAGTCTTATATTTACACCCTATTTTTTTAAAGGCATAAATCTCGTTATGATTTCACAGCTTGCCAACACAGCTATCAGAATCCCTTGCTCTAACTGCAATTGCAAAACCATAAAATCGATGAAATGGATAAAAACTCACGACGCCGTTGCCTGTAAATGCGAACCCAACATCAGTCTCAATACTGAACAATTAAAGTCTGAAATAGCCAGAGATGAGAGCAGTTTTGCAGCACTTAATCTGCAAGTTTAAGCTCAGGCTAAGCTACCGATTTTTAATTTCACTTATTTATCCATTCGATTGGAAAATCCCCGCACCCTGAACCATACTTTGATCGCAGTTAGTAGAAACCGCCACTATAGCGATTTGTACTTCCTGTGTTGGTCACTCTCGGAGTTGGATAACCTCCGTGAGTGGCCATTATCCTGCTATTTTAAACCCGTAAAAAACACTAAATCTCTGTTGTCAGACACAGCCCCTGCTGTTTTCAACGATTGCAAAATACCCATCAAACAGCTCCTGGAATGTTATCTATTGATAAGCTCGTTACTGCACATTGCAGCATCTGTATTTGCAATAATTATTAAACTCTGACATCTATTAATCCCAGCACAATGGAATCACCTGCAAGTCGCTATACTTTTTAGCTGTGCAATCAATAACAGCGCTGTAACTGCGACATATTTTGATAAGGCTGCAGATGCAAAAAAGCCCTGAGGCTAACTCAAGGCTTGTGCACAAATACATATCGACGCTAAAAACGGGCAACAGATGACTCATTCCTCGCTGTACTAGCTTCAGGATGCAACATTTGCATCCCTGGAAGCTAATCTTAGGTTCGCAGTTTGTGGCTACATCGCAGTCAAACTCGCCAACACTTGCAGGTCTATTTGTTCAAAACTAAGAACGTCCCCACCCTCACTAGTGGCAAAGGCAGCGGCGTCCTGGCGTTTTGAAAAACTTGCCAAGGTCGGACCCATCGCACCTTTTTTGGAATGCCCTACAACATAAAAGGCTAGCTTTGCATCGATATAAGTATCTTCCTCAGGGTGCCCCCAGGGAGTCACCGCCATATCGTGAACAAAGGATTGCTGAATGTTGTGCTGGTTCTCTGTATCTAAAATAAAGGCAAACATATCCCGGGTGGAACAAAATTTCATATTGCCGCTGATTCCCCTGGAATAGAGCTGCCCTTTAGGACCGGGGAATTTACTGATAGTCATGCCACACAAGTGACACTGGTCACTTTTTTCTATCGCTACAACTTGCTGCACCATTGTCTGAGCCTTATCATCCATGCAGCCTTGCAGAATCAAAACACCACCGACTAGCAGTGCCACCATTAGCGTCTTCATAAACTTTTCCATGTTACAAACCTCTTCTGTTAAAGATATAAACTGATATCACTACCGGCAGAACCAACCAGGACAACAGCGCCGCAAACATTGTTGTCATACTAAACTGCGCCTGTTGAGAGATAGCCATTAAGCCACTCAAGTTCTGTTCAGCAAAGTAACTAATATTGACTAATCTAAAAATATCGGTGGGGTTTAGCAGCAGTAAGTAGGGAAACAAGTCTGCGTTCAGATCACCCTGAGTGGCCACTAATATGCCCAATAATCCTAAGTCGAACACTAATACAAACAAAAACCACAAGATCAGAGCGATGCCGGCTGCTTTAGATTTTTCACTAACACTGCAACTGACCACATAGGCGATGGCGATAAAAATCCAACCTAATAGCACCGCTGAGCCAATAAATATCGCATAGGGCATCAGTAGTTCCCGCCAACTGGTAGATGCCGAGAATACGCCTATCATCACTGCCGAGGAGCCAAATCCTACGGTCGTGGAAAAAGCCATGATCATCCCCTGGCCAAACATTTTTCCCAGTAGTAGCTGCCAGCGGGTCAGCGGATAAGTCATTAGCAGTAAGAGGGTACCGCTCTCGTCCTCTCCCACTATGCCGTCATATGCCAGCATCAAGGCGATCAGAGGAATAATGAACACCGCCAGACTCGCCAGACTAACAATGGTCGTCGACAGCGAGGTAAAGCCTACTTTGCCAGCGGCAGCGGCACCGAAATACGCCAGCCCCATCGCCAGCACCGACAATATAATACAGATCGAAAGTACCCAGCGGTTACGCAAGCCGCCCCTGAATTCTTTGCCCGCCACTATTAATATAGCTCTCACAAAAACACCTCTGATTTGCCTTGGACTTGAATAAAATGCCGGTACAGGTCTTCCAATGATGGCAGAGAAACCTGTAAATCTTGCAACCCGGGTTGTGAGATCAACTGCTTTAAAACATGCATTTTTTGCTCCATAGCCACCTCGAGTTGATACTGACCGGCCAGCGGACCGGGTTTAACAGATGCGGCAAGCGCCTGTGTGGGCCAGGTCAGCGAGTTTCCCTGGAGTGTAAACTGGGCAGGTAAACTGGCTTGAAGGCGCAATTGCGCTAAACTGCCGCTGGCCAATAACTCGCCACTGCCCATAATCAGCGCGCGATCAATATATTTCTCAACCCCCGGCAGAACATGAGAACAGAGCACCACAGTGCAGCCCTGTTGTTTGAGCTGCTCTATGCTCAAATAAAAATCTTGGGTCGCTATCGGGTCAAGGCCGACGGTGGGCTCATCCAGCAGCAATAATTTTGGATTACCCAACAGAGCCTGTGCCAGCCCCAATCGCTGACGCATTCCCTTAGAGTAGGTTTTAACTTTGCGCTTGCAGGCGTCTTGCAGCCCTACCTGAACCAGCAATTGCATTGACTTTTTTTTACTTACCCTTTTTAAGCTGGCAAAATAATTGAGTACTTCTAGCCCGGTTAACTGATCGTAAAAGCTGACGTTTTCCTGCAAAAATCCCAATTGACTACGAATCTGCAGGGCCATGCCATGACTGGGGCTTTCACCGAAGACTCTGACCTCTCCTGAAGTCGGCTCAATCAGCCCCAGGATTAACTTGATAATGGTGGTTTTACCCGCACCATTGTGGCCAAACAACCCTAATACTTCTCCTTGTTGCAGGCTTAAATCTAAACTGTGCAGGGCTTGCACTTGCAGGTACTTTTTTTCTACTTGCTGTAGCTCAACAATACTACTCATCAATTAATCCCCGTTGTCGACACAGCGGTTACTCGCTCTGGCTGGCCAACTGCTGTCACTGATTTTAAAATGCTGCGCTCGGCCGTTTTTGGCGAATCTTTCGAGATCGATGTTCCTAGCTGCAGTTTTTCTGGTAACTTCATTAGTGGCGCGCTGTCGACGACGCCAGAGCCTTTTAGCACCGGAAATTGGGTTTGTACCCACTGCAAGGTCCTTATCGCCGGGCTGTTAAACAACAGTCTGGCCGCCGGAAACTTCCACAGTAATCGATCAACATTGTCATTGGGCTCATACAGGGCATCTCCGATGCCATCACCGTCCATATCCCAGCCCAGGTAATCACTCCAATAGTTTCCGGACCAGTCCTGGCCTCTACTAGAGACGTACTTTACCTGGGTTTTGTTGTTGATGAATGCGTTGTTAAATAACTGATTATTTTCAGAGCCTGCCGTTAAATGTATGCCTATGTCGCTGTCGGAAAACTGATTGTGGCTAAACTCATTGAACAGTGAATTATAGATAAACAGTGCCTTGCCCTCTAACCCCCTCCCTGTGGATTTACCCATCTGCGGATTGCGCCGGTTTTGCACTCCACTGATGTGATTATTTTGCAACTTGGAGTAAGTAATGTAGTTGAGTAGCATCCCGTAATTGACATCATTTATTGAGCGGTTGTTAACCACCGTCAGATATTTGGACTGCATCAGTGCGTAGCCAGTGCGAGTATTGATAGTGGTATTGTTGATCAAGCTATTATGGTAAGAATACATATAGTGTATTCCGTAGCGAAGATCTTGCATTTGGTTGTTAATGAGCTGGTTTTTGTTACTAGACTCTATGTAAATACCGTCGCGAGTCGATGATATTTTATTGTCTTTGACCATGGCGCTTGTGACATTGTACAAGTGAATGCCGTTGCCCCGATCTGTGGAGCGCAACTGGTTATTGCCGACAATCTGATTGCCTATCACTTTAGCAGCACGGGTCCCATCGACCCAGATACCAAAACCACCCCCCGATATATGATTTTGTTCTACTCTAGTATTAGTGGCCTCTTTGGCGATAAAGATAGCCGCGTCCATAGTGGTTAAATCGCTGCCCCAATTTTGTAGCTGTAGATGGTGCACATAGCTGTCAGCTGCATTAATTACTAACGCGTGCCCTGCGCCTTGAGAATCAATAATGGCCCCGCTATCCCCTGCTAACTCTATGCTCTGTGGCATCACGAAATTGCCAAAATATCGCCCTTTGGCCAACTGCACTTTATCCCCAGGCAAGCTTTTGTCTAATATTTGCTGCAGGTTGTCTGTCGGGGTCAGGTAAAAAATTTGGCCGTAGCTATCGCGACTGAAAACTGCCAATAACAATAGTAAACTGGCACTAATGACCGGATTGTAAAGCGTCATTATTAACCTTCGATAATATCTGTTAGTTTAAAATGGGCCCGTTACTGCAACAGTGCAGGGCCCTTAGTGCTCTATTACTTAGGTTCGACCAACATACGACCGCGCATTTCCATGTGCAGTGCATGACAGAACCAATTACAGTAATACCAATGCACGCCCACCTTATCGGCGATAAACGTTACTGAAGACGTCTGCTGGGGGCTAATTTCCATTTGCACCCCATGGTTAACCATGCAGAAACCGTGAGTTACATCTTCAATCTGATCCAGATTGGTGACCACTACCGTCACCTCATCGCCTTGCTTGACCTTAAACTCAGTCAAACCAAACACAGGCGCTACAGACATCATATACACTCTGACTTTATTGCCCTCGCGTATGACCTTGTTTTGCGAGTTAAGGTCGACCCCGTCCCGTTTTGCCATGGCCACGGTACTGGCAAAGGTCGGATCTTTGCGATCGTAGATCTTGCGAGTTTTGACCAGCGAGCGATGCACCATAATGCAGTCATGTGGCTCTGCATAAGTAGGTCCATCATGAATCAGTTTCATGGTATCCCCTGAAATATCAATTAACTGATCGTTTTCAGGGTGCAGAGGGCCACATTGTAAGAAGCGATCTTTAGAGAACTTTTGCAGTGAGACCAAATACTTTCCATCGGCATCGCGTGTCTCGCCCATGGTTGTGTGGTTGTGTCCCGGCTGATAGTGCACATCAAGTTTTTGCTGTATGTAATCTACTTGCTTGCCACTGTACGATTGAATTGCTTTTTCGATGTTCCACTTACAAATCTGACTGTCGATAAACAGTGTTGTATAACCATTGCCACGATTATCAAAAGCGGTGTGCAGCGGCCCTAATCCCAGCTCAACCTCTGCGACAACGGTATCGCGCGGCTTAATTTTATCGTTAAACAACGCATCAAATTTATCCAGCTGGAACACTGTCACTGTCGGCGACAACTTGCCGTTGGCGATCGCGTACTTGCCACCGGGAGCAGTATTGATACCGTGCGGGTTTTTCGGAACAGGCACATAGCGGGTAAATGTAGAACCCTTGCGACCATCCAGCACTGGCACATCAGATCCTGGCAGCGTTGTAAACTTGCCAGCCTTCACCGCCGCTTCGATTCTTTCAATATTAAAGATCACTAAATGATCGCGCTCATTGCGCATAGTTCCCTCTAAATCGACCGCCCCCTCTGCATTGTAACAAGTGGAAAAAACGTATTTACCACTGTAATCAGCATCGGTATTGTCCAAGTTGCCATCGACAATGATCTGCCAGGAAACTTCCATCTTTTCTGCATCTATGCCGTTAAACATCGTGTAATAATCGGCGATAGCATCCATGTTAAAGCCGTTATTAGGATGCGGCATGCGAAATTCAGCATTGGCAAAAACATACTTAGTATAAGGTACTTTTTGCACCCGCAAACCGTGAATAGCCTGCACGTTAGGGACGGTAAGAATTTTGTCTGTCTTCATGATGTCGCAGCGAATCCGAGCGACACGCGAGTTAGCCTTATCATTTATAAACAGATACTTACCATCATATCGCCCATCGGTCATCGACATATGAGGGTGATGACAGTCACCGTTTAATGGCGCATTTTCGCCCAGTACTTCGCGGCTCTCATTGGTGATCCCCCAGCCGGTGGCGCTATCCACATTAAAGACCGGAATACGCATCAGTTCGCGCATTGAGGGAATACCTAAGATGCGCATCTCACCTGAGTGCCCACCACTCCAAAAACCGTAGTACTCATCCAGTTCACCAGGGCCGACACTGTGTTTTCCAGAGCTGGATGCATGCGCCGTGCTGGGCACCATAGTGCCACCTACACCGGCGCCAATGGCACCTGCTGCACCCATTAAAGCGGCCGACCCGCCCAAAAATAGTCGACGGCTAACCTTCACATGATCACTGACCTTAGGGTCAGCAGCATCTATTTTCGGTAAGTTTTTGTCGTTAGGATCAATCATCTTAGATCTCCAATAGTGATACGCTATTTAGCTTAAGCGCAATGTTTAACTGCTAGTCTGGTGGTATAAATCCCTATGACGCGTCACTGATGTTCAGCGCCTCGATCTTTTGCAATGCCGCTGTTGCACGCTCTCTTTTTCGGCGTTTTTTCACCAGCGGCGGACATTTGTCATCCCGGTAGTAAGTGACCTGGCAATCCAGACACTGGTGACATTCGTTGGCATTAATTTTTCCGTTAGGGTGAATCGCTTGAATTTCACATTCTCTGGCGCAAACTTTGCAAGGTTGCCCGCACTCATTGCGCCTTTTCAGCCAGTCAAATAGTCGTAACCTGGCGGGAATAGCGAGAGCAGCGCCCAGTGGGCAAATATATCTGCAGTAAACTTTGCGAGTAAAAACATTGATCAACAACAGCACCGCCACGTACAGCACATAGCCCCACTCTCGCTGAAATTTTAAAAGAAAAGTGGTTTTAAAAGGCTCTATTTCCGATAGTCGCTCAGCCGCGGACAAAGATTCTAAAGAGACCGCAAACAGCGCCAGTAAGATCACATACTTAAGTGCCCAAAGCCGCTCGTGAATGGCGAATGGAATTTCGTACTGTTTAATCTTAAAGCGCCTGGCTAGCTCGTTAATCAGCTCCTGAAGTGCGCCAAAGGGACATAGCCAGCCACAAAAAATCCCCCTTCCCCACAGCAGCATCGTCATAGCGACAAACCCCCAGAGGATAAACAACAGCGGATCGAGCAAAAATAAGTCCCAGTTAAAGTCATTCCCAAAGGCGTGCACAAAGGTAAAGACATTCACCACTGATAGCTGCCCCAATGAGTACCAGCCGATAAATACCACGGTAAAGACCAGATAACCTTGACGTAGCGCGTGCATCAGCTTGGGCTTGCGCACCAGTAGATCCTGAATAAAAATAATGATGAACAGCAGCAGCAGAGCGACAGACAATACCGCTATTTGGAAACTACGCTGTTCCCAAATGCTGACCCACAGTGGCGCAGGTTCTGCCAGCACTTGTGGCTCAGGTCGCACTATGTATTGCTCGGGCGCGCTGTAGTCCCCGTAAAAACTGCTAAAGACGCTGTCCAGTGCTCCAACTTGACGGCGCACTAACAACTCGAGCTGCCAGGGCGAGCCTATGTCAAATGCGTAAGAGTCGCGAATAATGAAGATCGCCATCTCAGAAAAGCCTGGAAACCCCTCTATATAAACATCATCCAACCGATAGTAATCACTGTCCCTGAAGCTGATCACTTTATCTGCTTGTTGCAGTTGAGTCCGGTCAAAAATACCGCCGCGAACATAGCCATTACCTTTAAACGAATACTCGCCGTTAGCCATAACCCCGATCGCGATATCAGCTTCGTCAATTTCAGACATCAGCCATTGATACTGCTTCTCTCCCAATATATTGCGGCCAACGCTTGGCATACTCAGTGGCATGTAGAAGATATCGATAAAAGGTTCTGCACTCGCTAATGTAGCGTCTTTACTCTGTGCCTTAGTGCCGACAAAGGCATCTTCAATTTGTCGCTGATCCAGCAAAAGCCTGCGAATAGCCCCATCCCCGGTTAAGCTGTTCCAGTCAGTTTTGTGGTAAAGGTCCTTGTTAATGCTGGCAATCTGCTGCTTGTTTTCGACAGATAAGCCGGCAATGCCTAAAATCGATGCCACTTTTTTTGCCGAGCGCATAATCGCTTCATTGATCACCATCACCGTCACAGTGGCACCGGAGATCACATCGACATTTTTAACTTCAGGGTTGTTGGCGGCGCCTATTCGTACTTTGTCAGTAACCATAAACCCCTGGTATTTATCGACAAAGTCAAACAGTTTGCGTTCGGGGATTCCGACTAATAAAATCGGTTCATGGTGTTCAAGTACACGGGTATTAACGATTTTTCCACTTAGATCCATCACGATCAAAGTATTCACAGGCTTGCCTGAATAGGCGGGGATATTAAACACGTCCTCAGTGTTAAAAGCGTAGCCTAACAGTTGCTGATCGGCGTAAATCTCTCGCACTAGTACTTTGTCTTGCTCTAGTGCTATTTTTTCAGTGATTCGGCTTATCTTTGTAAAAGATTGATTGATAGTTTCAAGCTGCTGTTTTTCTGTCACTGTGAACATTGCCAGAGCCATCTGCGAGTAGCTGGCAAACATAGCTATCACTAGTATTACTAAACAGATCTTAGTCGCGCTGATAAACTTATTATTTACCGGCATTTGTCTATCCCTCAGCTTGTCAATGTACAGCCAATCAATAGTTAAATGATAAATAACTAACGGGT
>ASZI01000383.1 GCA_000416315.1 Osedax symbiont Rs2
CATACTTCCCCGACCTATCGGGGGCAATTTTGTTAATAGAGGACGTAGGTGAAGCGCCTTACAAAATCGATAGAATGCTGCAACAGTTGATTAACACCGCTCTGGTGGATGAGCTACAGGGGGTTGTCTTTGCTGAGATGCATAATTGTATCGATCCTTATAACGATCTGAAAGCCGTTATTTACGACTTGTTCTCCAGCTATAACTTACCGATCGCCTTCGGTCTTAAAACCGGACACGGGCTGATTAATAATTCGATACCTTTAGGTGGCAGAGCAATACTAAACAGTAGTAAGGGGATTTTTTCTTTTTAATGGAACGCTGCGAAATAGCCAGCCTGAACATTTGGATTTAAAATGTGGGACTTAACTATCCCTGAAATAATATTTAATATAATACCTAGATAGAGGGACAATTTGCCCCTCTATCTAGGCACCGTTCATTCAAATGATCGGTTACAGCGGTCCTTTTATTGCATTTCCCGCACCTTCTGGCTGAGGGAGTTTACAGTGCTGGGCAAATATTACCGCGAGTTTGTTTTGCACAACCTCTCCAGCCGGACAACTTTTACCCAGTTTTAAGTCTACATGTAATAGCAAGTGTTCACCGGTAGCCAGTAGTTTTCCACTATCGGGATGGTACAGGCTGTGGAATAAATGCATCTTCTTCGGCCCTTGAGCGATCAGTTGCGTTTTGACTTCTAAGCGCTCACTCAATTTGATTTCGTCTATGTGCCGAATGTGTGTTTCCACGGTGAAATAGCTCTGGCCGTTTTCTACATAATCACTGTCGGCACCGACTATTTTCATGAAGTTATCAGTGGCTAAGCTCATGACATGCAAATAATTGGCTTCGTTCATATGGCCGTTGTAATCTATCCAGGCGGGGAACACTTTACCTGTATAAGTACTAATCGGCAGGCTGGTGTCTGTCACTTGGACGCTGCTAGGGGTCTGTTCTGCCAGGCGTTGATCGTGCTCTTTGAGCATTTCACCGACACCCCAATTGGCGTCTTTTTGCACTCGCATTATGCCGACTAAATTGTCATCGCGGATTCGCTCTAGCTCGCGAATACTGTGCATGCCCGACTGAGCATCCGATTGATCGGCAATTTTTTGTACCAGCTCATCGGTGAGTTCAGGTACATCCATTAATTTAGTCCAGGGCCAGGCCAGAGCTGGGCCAAACTGGCCGATAAAGTGCGCCATACCCGCTTCGCCACCGGCGATGCGATAAGTTTCAAACAAACCCATTTGTGCCCAACGCAAGCCAAAGCCAAAGCGAATTGCATCATCGATTTCTGCGGTAGTCGCTATATCATCTTTAATTAGCCACAGCCCTTCACGCCAGACTGCTTCGAGCAATCTATCGGCGATATGCGCATCAATCTCTTTGCGTACCAACAGAGCTTTCATGCCGATAGCGGTAAGCAGCGTCTGCGCTTTAGTGACTGTTTCAGTTGTGTTACTGGCACTGGGGACTAACTCAACCAGTGGCACTAAATAAACAGGGTTAAAGGGGTGTGCCACCATTATTTGACCGGGGTTGGCGCTCTGCTGCTGCAGTTCGCTGGGCTTGAAGCCGGAAGTGGAAGAGCCGATAATGGCATTCACAGCGCAGAACTGTTGTATTTGCGCTAAGATTTTATGTTTTAAGTCTAAGCGCTCGGGCACGCTCTCCTGAATCCACTGGGCATCGCTAACCGCTGCTTCTAAGCTGTCACAGAAAACCAGCTTGCCTTCCTCGGGCATCGCTACATCGGCAAGGGCCGGTAGCGAGCGGCGAGCATTCGCCAATACTTCCTCAACCTTGCGCACGGCATCGGCTGCCGGGTCAAAAACATTCACACCCCAGCCGTGTAATAAAAACCTGGCGACCCAGCCGCCACCTATAACGCCGCCGCCAATGCATGCTGCAATTTTTTTCATGGAATAAATCTCTGCTAATTTATGAGGAGCATGGCTGATGTTGGGGCTTGGGCCATGCTCAGTTGTTGCTAGTAATATCGCTTGTTGCTTAAGCTGACAGCGGTGCTCTTTTGACTAACTGCATCTTCTCGCGCACTTGTGCCGGGGTCATTAAAGTTGCGCCCATGTTAGTGACGATAGTGGCAGCCTTTTCAACCAGCTGGGCATTGGTTGCCAACTGTCCTTTGGCCAGCCATAAATTATCTTCCAGGCCGACGCGGATATTGCCGCCAGCTAACATAGCCGCAGCGGCAAATGGCATCTGGTTGCGGCCGATAGAAAAGGCAGAAAATGTCCAGGATTTAGGCAGGTTATTAACCATGGCCATGAAGGTATTTAAATCATCGGGAGCACCCCAGGGAATACCCATGCACAATTGGATCATCACTGGATCTTCGATAATGCCTTCTTCCACCAGTTGCTTAGCTAACCATACATGACCGGTATCAAAGGCTTCTATCTCCGGGCGCACACCCATTTCGGTCATCATTTTACCCATAGCACGCAACATGCCCGGAGTGTTGGTCATCACATAATCGGCCTCGGCAAAGTTCATAGTGCCACAATCTAAGGTGCAAATTTCCGGCAGGCACTGGCGTATATGTTCTACTCGCTCACTCGCGCCCACCATGTCGGTGCCAGCAAGGTTAAGTGGCAGTGGTGCCTCTGGGCTGCCGAAAGTGATATCACCACCCATACCCGCGGTTAAGTTTAATACTACGTCGACATCGGAGTCGCGAACCCGCTCGGTAAGTTCACGGTACAGTTCGATATCACGACTTGGAACACCAGTATCCGGATCGCGTACGTGGCAGTGCACTATTGCAGCGCCTGCTCTGGCTGCATCAATACAGCTCTCGGCGATTTGTTTAGGAGAGCGCGGCACCAGAGGAGAGCGATCTTGAGAGCTACCTGAGCCTGTCACAGCACAAGTGATAAATGGGTTGTTGTTAGCTTGTAATGACATGATGAAAATCCAATTTGTTGTATATATCAGTATATATTCTCATGCTATTATCAGAATAAGTTAACAATTTGCGCATTTTTTTGATAATTAGCGAATATTTTGAGTTGAAATAATAATGAGTCTTTTCGCCACTGCCGATACGACACTTAAGGTATTGATTCTACTGCTGCCGCAATCTTCTTTAATGTCACTGGCTGCGACTTTGGATACTATGCGCGCCGCCAATCGTATCTCCGGTCGCAGATTATTTGACTGGCAAGTGACGACTTTGCAAGGAGGCTCAGCGAGACTAAGTTGCGGGCAAGAAATTCACCCGGATAAGAGTTTTAGCGAACCCTGCAGTGGAGATTTGCTAATTTGTATCGCCGCCTTTGGCCATCAAAAGCATATGCAGACACAACAGTTATCGACGTTTAAAAAACAGGCAAAAAATTTTAGTTACATAGGCGCTGTTGAATCGGGCAGTTGGATCTTGGCCAGAGCAGGGTATCTAAGGGGGCGTAGCGCCACCACCCACTGGGAAGACCTGGAGGACTTTAGCGACAGCTTTCCCGCGATTAACGTCAGGCCCGATCGCTACGTCATAGATGGAAAGTATTTCACTACCGGTGGGGCGGCACCAACCATTGATTTATTTTTGCATTTAATCCGCAGTCGCTACGGTCAAACCTTGGCCTTAGAAGTCGCCAGTGTCTTTATCTATGATGGCAAACACACTGCAGATGTACCCCAGCCCTTAGTGTCTCTGGGAGCCCTGCAGGAGAGCCAGCCGAAAATAAGCGCCGCTATCAGGTTGATGGAGCAGCACATAGATACACCACTAAGTACCCAACAGATCGCCCGGCAACTGTATATGTCCAGCCGTAATTTAGAGTTAATGTTTCGCCGGCAACTGTCGACCAGCCCGCAGCGCTATTACAAGCGCTTACGCTTACAAGCTGCCAGACGGTTAGTGCTGGATAGCGGGCACAATATGCAGGATATCGCGGTGCGCTGTGGCTTTAACTCTCTGGCGGCGTTCTCCAGAGAGTTTAAACGTTTCTTTCTGTTCAGCCCGCTGAAGTATCGCAATCACTACTTTGATAGGGATA
>ASZI01000384.1 GCA_000416315.1 Osedax symbiont Rs2
GAGTTTGTGATCTGGAGTTCGATACAATGGACTATAAGATTTGCAAGATAGAGGTTAGGCAAAACTGTGCTGCTTAAAACTTGAGTCTGAGCCCGTTATTTTGCACAGCATAGAGTCCAACCTCAACAGAGGTTTGAATGTCACAACGGCTTCTGCAATATGTCTGCGCAGATAGAAGAATAGATAAGTTAAATCGCGCTGGTAGCAGACTCAGGCACCAAAGCTTTACGGCAACTGGTTTAAGAACAGCTGATGTTTATCAGTTACACTGCTGGTTTTACTATTGTTGCTGGAGTGGTTGCGATGGATTATCAGTGGTTGTTACTGGGTTTTATTGTGGCGTTGGCGGGGGTAGTGCGTGGCTGCATCGGCTTTGGCTTCTCGGCGTTAGTGGTTGCCTCGGCGGCGCTCTTTATCCCCCCTGCCACTATCGTGCCGATGGTGGCTATATTAGAGATAGTTGCCAGTGTGCACATGGCTTTTAGTACTTGGCGTCAGGCTGCATTTCGCCCGCTGCTATATTTGCTAGCCGGGACTGCGATAGCGACCCCTTTAGGCGTCTATGCCCTGGTATTGTTATCGGCAGCGGATATCCGGCTACTGCTAAGTGGCTTGATCTTCATTTTGAGTTTGCTGTTATTGTCCGGCTGGCAATACCGGGGAGTCGTCACTAAAAGCAGTTACCTGAGTATGGGTCTGTTCGCCGGCATCTGTAATGGCGCTAGCGCAGTAGGGGGATTACCGGTGGCTACGTTTCTGGCTTCAGTACGCCTGAGCATGACGCAGTTGCGGGCGACACTGGTGTTATTCTTTTTTGCTGCGGACCTCATTCTTATATTATCTGCAACGGCCCATGGTCTCCTACAGCAATCTCTGGTGATTTACAGTGTGATGATGGTATTGCCGATGGCTCTGGGGATTCAGCTGGGCACTGTGCTGTTTCATAAACTAAATGAAAAAACCCTGCGACTCGCAGTGATAGCGCTACTGTTACTGCTGTCACTGACCGGGCTAGTGCGAGGCTTGCTCGGCTATCTAATAAGTTAGTCGGTGTAATAATTCTCGCTACTCGGCGCGCTTTGCTCTGCACAACGAGCCCACAGGTGGCTGTTGCGGCGGTTTCGGTTATTTGCACTGCTGCATTTTGCAGCGCAAAATCGCCAATACTTTAGTCATTGACTAACTGCCCGAATATGTTAATCAGAACAAGTCTTTAAGCGCTTCACAGGGTAAATTTGTGTGTCAATTCTCGCTGGGTCTGCGCTATTGCCAACAGCTGATTACTACTGGTTTCTGCGTCACAGGCTCCCTGTGCAGTGCGCTGTGCCACTAAGTTAAGCTGCTCTAAATTCTGACTCACCTCAATCACCGCGTTAGTCTGCTCTTTGGTTGTTTGGGTAATGCTAAAACTCATCTGCTGAATGACACCGATAGCCTGTTGCAGCGATTGTAATGAATCGCCCGAGTCATTGGCCAGCTGTACACTGGCATCCGTGAATTGGTGGGTTTTAAGCAATAGTTTGGAAACCTGGCCTATCTGTTGTTTCATGCTTTCGACGGTTTTTTGAATTTCCTGGGTCGACTGCTGGGTTCTGCTGGCCAGAGCCCTGACTTCATCAGCCACCACTGAAAAACCTCTGCCGTTCTCTCCAGCTCTGGCGGCCTCGATGGCGGCATTGAGTGCCAGAAGATTGGTCTGGTCGGCGATGGTAATTATAGTCTCCAAAATGTTATCGATCTCTAGGCTTTCACTCTGTAGCTGTTTAGACTGTTGCACTGCCAGGGAAATATCTGCTGCCTGTTGCCTAATACTGGCTGCGGTATCATCTACTAGCTGCCTGGCGTTAAGGCTCAGATCATTACAGCTGTTGGCAGAGTCAATAGTTAGCTGTACTTGCTCGGCAACTTGGCTGACGCTGGACTCCAGTTCAACCGCGGAACTGGCTATAGTGCTTAGCTGACTACTCTGCTGACCCATAGCCTGGGTAGTATTGTGGCTTATAGTATTGTTGTTATTGGCGGTGCTTTCTAACTCGTCTGACTTATCGATTATCTGTTGTAACAGCGAACGCAATTCTTTGACCAGCACGTTTAAGTCTATGCCCAGCAGGCCAAATTCATCCGCGCGTTTAGTATCAAAGACAGTCGTCATATCGCCTTGGCCCAACAGCTTTAGTTTTCGACTGATATCTTTCATTGGCCGCTGGATAGTAATCACTACCAGATAAGCAATAACCGAGGCGACGACTAAGGCAACTAAGATCAGGCTGATGATCAAAGTTGTGGTTGACTCAGATGTTTTGAGACTGGTTTCACGGGCGATATCAGTACTGTGCAGGGCTATTTCAATGAGTGCATCAGAGCTTTTCTGGGTGAGTTGCAGTTGTTGTTGCGCCGCTGATAAGTTGGCTTTTAGTTGCAGATTTAAATCGCTTGCCTGTTGGTAGCTCAACAATAGTCCCTGATCTTTTGCAAATAAGGTTATCAGCTTTTCAATGTGCAGCTTGAGGAATTTGGCCTTGGCCTCAACCTGGGTGAATGCGGCAAACTCAGCATTTATTTGCGTATTCAGTCTTACAGCACTTTGCATCAATCGCTCTAAATCGTAATTTACCTGGTATTGACGGATAGCGACTTGCACTTGGTTGATCGATGTATTGAGTTTGCGCAGTGCCTTCAGAGATTTTTTATCCGCAGCCACAAACTGGCTTAGTTTTTGGTACAAACTATTGATATTGTCAAGATTCGCCTGCAGAGTTTGCTCTTGGCCGACGATGTTGAGCTCTATCTCAGAGGCTTGTTGATGTTGTGCCACAATTGTATTGGCCAAATTGTGGTAAGTCCTGGAAGACTGATCAACCTGCGCCAATATCTGAGAATTATCAGCACTGCCCTTAAGGCTGGATATCTGCTGCAAATTTTGCTGATAGCCCTGATAATTTTTTTCAAATTCACTCAATTGCAGCTTCTTGGTTTCTTTATCAGCGGACTGTAGGTAAATTAACAGGGCCTGGTTTGACTGACCGATCAGCAAACTCTGATTGAAACTGCTGACCAACTCAGGAAGATTCTGTCCGCTGATTTTTTGCACTTGTTGTTTGAGTTCACTGATTCCGGCTAAACCACCGGCGCCGACAACAACAATGGTAATCGCCAGTAAGGCAAACCCAAGCAAGGTTTTCATAGCGACGCTAAAACTAAGGGACATAGTGGCTCCATTAATGATTTCTGTTGGTTCTGTAACTGCTACCAGGCAGTCTTATTACCAAGATAAAGGAGAAACCGGGATGTTCCTTGAGCCAGATGCTAGAGATTTATTGGACCAAAGATGAATGATTGGTGTATAAATCAGATTAGATTTAACGGCTCTTATCAAATAGCAGGCATCCATGCCTGTTATTATCCCATATTCAATCCGCGCTGCTGGAAAAAGGAGCAGCATTTGCAGATTCGATAAATATAACTTAAATTCCTCAATGCTTTAGGCCACTGATTGTTTCAATACAAAGCGTTAACTACTAATATTGTTGATAAAAATCATGCAAAACTATTCTAGAAAACGTTGTGCATTGCTGTTTGGTTACAGGTGTCGGACTAAATACGCCGCCAGATATCAAGCATTAGCACTTAACAAGAGACTCACAAATAACTATGAAAATTGATACGCTCAGCCACATTACCTTAGTTGTCAGCGATATAGAGCGTATGACAGTATTTTTATGTGAAGGTCTTGGGGCAAGGGAAGTCTTCGACAACAATGATTTAAACCTGGCAGTTGCAAGGGAGAAGTTTTTTGTAGTCGGTGATACTTGGCTGGCTGCAATCGTGGAGAGTCGCCAGTTGAACGTACCTATCAGCATGTCGCTTTTAAAGTCTGCGCAAATGATTTGCCCCACTTTGAGTCTAGATTGCGGGCAATCGGGGTGCAGATAAAACCACCGCGCCCCAGAGTAGAAGGTGAACCTGAGTCTCTATATTTCTATGATTTTGATAATCATTTATTCGAATTGCATACAGGAACATTAAATCAAAGACTTAAGCTCTATGCAGATATGCGTTAATAAACACTGCTTGCTAGTGAACAGTAAAAAATTGCACTAGCAAGAGCTTTAGGGCAATTGATTCAGGCACCAGGCACTTATAAAAAGTGGCACTAATATCCATTAAAAACAGCAAATGAGATAATACATGCAGCGTCCAACCAAACAACAGATTAGAGAATTGCCTTTGTACCTTGGGCTTGATCTTGTCAATATTATGCTAGTTGAGAATGAACGTGATGCAGCGCAAGTATTAAAAGAGTTAAGCAGTGAGTCTTGTCTGGGCTTTGATACTGAAAGCAAACCGATTTTTAGTAAAGGCGAAACGAGCCCCGGTCCGACTTTAATTCAACTGGCAACAAAAACCAAAGCTTACCTATTTCCAATGCGCTTTGTTGCAGCGGTTGCATCGGCGAGAGCTATACTGAGTAATCCAAACATAAAAAAAGTTGGTTTTGGCATTAGCGGTGATAAAAAAGAATTGCGCAATAAGCTAAATATAGACATCGAAAACACTGAAGATTTAGCTGTTAAATTAAAAAAATTAATTGGCGACAAAGACCCTTTGGGTGCAAGGGCAGCCGTGGCTTTGATGCTCAAACTGCGTCTAGGCAAAGGTGCTCAAAAGTCTAATTGGGGCGCATATCCACTGAAAAAGCACCAAATTCAATATGCCGCCAACGACGCCCATTGTGCAATGTGTGTTGAAATATCATTGATGCTTCTAAGCGACGAGAACTCCCCTTAATAACAAGCTGCACAGCAAAAATAAAATTAAGATGATACTGGTAATCTTCAGCTATCCAACAGGGTATCTATCCAACAGGGTATCTATCTAACAGGGTAGCTATCCAACCTGGTAACGATCCAAGTTTATCAAAACTATTGAAACCTGGAACTGGCGCTGAGCACTTTATCCGTTCGCGCAATCTCTAAGCACCCATACATGCACACTCAGATAAAATATTTGCCTATGCGTTGCTAAGTATTTGAAATTAATATTTAATAACTTTTTTAGCTGCATGCTGTTCTAAAGCTTTACTGAATGTTTAGTAGAGCCAAACAAAATAAATACTCAGGCTTTTTAACCTTTAATGGGGCCAAAACTGTAATAGCACATTC
>ASZI01000385.1 GCA_000416315.1 Osedax symbiont Rs2
CTCTGCTCTACAGTGCCTGTGCGAATAGTTAAATCGATGCCTTTTTCTAACATGTCTACGTAACTATCATTAAATGACAGTTGCAAACTAATCTCTGGATAAAGCTGGTTAAACTCTTTGAGCAGCGGCAATACATAAAGACGACCATAAGATACCGGTAAATTAATCCGCAGCAGACCCCTGGGTTCACCATTATCCTTACGCAGCTGTTGCTCAGAGAGTTCAAGCGCACGCAATGTGTTAGTGGCTGTCAATAGATACTGGCTACCGACACTGGTCAGTCTGACTTGGCGGGTAGAGCGATAAAATAACTTAAACGATAAATGCTGTTCAAGCCGGGAGATGCTTTTGCTTAAAGTAGACGGAGATTGCCCTAGCTCTTTTGCTGCGGCGGCAAAACCACCTTGCTCCACTACGCAAATAAATTGTCTTAAAAGGTTAAGCTTATCCACGCATAGGTCCTCATTGATGAATAACATTCATAACTGATAATAGTACATGAATATTTATTCATTAATAGCGGTAGTTTAAAATAGCGTCATTATATAAATTAACAGGAAGATGATGATGAAAAAATTAATCGCCGCCAGTCTTTTTGCCACTGCAATGAGTAGTAGTTATGTTAACGCAGCAAGCTTTGAGTTTATTGACATGACCCATGCTATCCCTACATTTGCACCCAGTGCTAAGGACGCCACTAAACCTGATCTGAACATGCCAGTAACATCAAGCAGCCCGATAGCAGGATTTTATCCTCAGGCGGTGCTTTACCCAGCAGATAAATGGCCAACTAATCAAGGTTATTTCAGCAGTACTGCTATCTTGATACAAGAGCACAATGGCACAAGTTTTAATGCACCTAATCACTATGTTAATAATCAAGCCAGTACAGAGGCTGGATCTGTACTACAGGGACAGCGTAAATCCGCAGAACAACTTACCACTGCACAGCTCACCGGCGATGTAGTGATGATAGATGTATCGGCCAGGGTCGCTAAAGAGTTGGCAAAAAATGGCGGCACTCCCAGCCCTGACACAACAGTTACTGACTTTTCTGATTCATCAATGGCGACAATTCGCGCTGCAGATGTTCGTGCAGTTGCAGATCAAATTAAACAAGGGGTTTGGGTGGTAGGCCGACTGGGCTGGGAGCAATTTTATTTTTCAGGTACAGAAGATTGGGATGAATCCAAATATACAAACGCTTTAAACCATCCAGGGTTTACCGGGGAAGCTATTGCAGAGCTAATAAAAATCATGGATGAAAAGAAAGTTAAAATTTCTGGTATTGCCGCTGACAGTTTTAGCACTGATTCAGGTCAGGGCGCCAAAGGCATTGATGATAAATGGAGCAATGCTTGGCCTGCGCATGTACGTTTGTATCAACGGGATATCTTAATCGTCGAAAACTTGGCCAATGTGGATAAATTAGCGACGCAGCCGGACGGTAGTTGCGCACTGATGGTTGGTGCCCTAAAGCACACAGGTGGAACAGGCGGACCAGCCAGAGTGATGGCGGTGTGTAACTGAGCTTTGTAGCTGCTAATAAGCCCCTGTAAGACAGGGGCTTTAATCGCTAATGATTTATCTGCTACTATCAACTGATGTGCGGATTCTTTGAGTTTACTAAAACATCACCTCAGGCAATAAGTCTCATAGAAGATTTAGTGCCCGGGCAGTTGCCACTTTTTAGAGACAATCGAGGTGTCGGCCCTGCTGCTGATATCGATATAATAATAGTTAAAGACAATCATCGCACGGTAGTACCTGCTATCTGGTGGTTGCTGTTAAATAGTCAGTTAAAACCTAGTAAATATACCTCTTTCAATACCCGCTGGGATAAACTCAATCTGCGCAATACTGCAGGCTTTATCCCCTACCGTCAAAGCCGCTGTATTATCCCAGCCACTGCAATAGTAGAAGGGGAGGGGGCTAAAGGGCAGCGTATTTATCATCATATAGCGGCGCAAAAGCGTGCTTTTGCAATGGCTGGGCTGTATCGACAGTGGATAAATAAAGACACCAAAGAGCAAGTGCACGCTTGCTCTATTATCACTTTGGCTCCTCACCCCGACTGGCAGGGAATACACAGCAAATCTACTCCGATGTTTTTGCCTGTAGATGATCAAACGATTATTGAAAAATGGCTAGACCCCAGTTTTAGCGCGGTAGATGAGTTCTCCTTGTTGCTAACCCCCGTATTGAGAGACACACTGCTGGTTACTCCTATTGATAAACCTTCTACAAGAAAGGCAATTGCCGAAAGTTTCTGCATTTAGACCGTAGGCGAATCAGTCGATTTGTCTTAAGTATTTGCTCTCCATTAGCAATAGATAACATCAGTTTTTGGCTCTCTATTTAAAGCCTATGTCTGATGATGTTGGTTATCAGCTCACGGGTTTCTAGTTGTTTTAGCAAATACAAAAAAACCTCAGTTTTTCATTTCGCTAAATGCTAGCTTTAAACGAAGAGGCCGTTTTACGCTTGCTGTGGCCCAAGTAAACTTTGTAACTTGGTTTGCGGAGCCTGCCAATTTTACCGATTAACTTGCGCAGAAATGTCCCTCGCAAATGGCATTATTGACATCATTGCTTCATTTGTTAATCTAGAGCGATGTAGTAAATATCAAACCTAGTCAGCTGGCTACTAGGAGTGCACTATGCTTGCCCTGCAACAAAAACCTATCCCCTCGTTGGTCAAAGACTTTTGTGAACAAGTCTATTTCCAACGATCAAAAAGATCCGGCGTTTCCAAGTCGGAACATTTACTGTTCTATTTCTTAAAATACCCCAGTGTCGTAAATTTTAAAAATGCCTTGATAGCGGCTAATTACCATGACTCAGATTCAAGCACAAAAAAAGTGCTTATTGATCTACTGGCATTAGTGGAAGCTCATTGTCTTAAAGATGAGCGGGCTGATTTCAATATGTATAAGGAAGTTGCTCAAACTTATCGCAAAGTGAAAGATGGCAGTGTGATTTTTTACAATCTGGAAAATTATGTGGTCAATGATGCTTCTGACCACTGTTGTGAGATCTCAAAAGTTTCCGCAGAGAATCACCCTCAGGATTATCAGTTTAACCAAACTGAAGATCCTTTTTATTTACTGGGCTCGCTGGATGCCCCCGCTGATAGCAATGCTTTATTTACTGGTGACGCCGAAGATTTGGACTCAAAAAGTTTGATGGACATTTATGAACATGCCTATGAAATGAACCCCGGTCACAGAAAGCACTAGTTACAATGACTTTCTGATAGATTAAGTCATTTTAGTTAGTTAGAAGCACCAGAGGCATAAGCCTAAAGTGCTGGTGTCTCCACATTTACGCAGCTATTGGTTTTTAAGTTAGTGCTGGCCAACTCGATAGCTGCCAGGTTCAATTGCACATGATTTCATCAGTCGGTTCCAGGCGTTAATTTGGATGACAACAAAGCTAAGATTGGCAATGCTTTGCTTGTCATAGAAAGCTAATAAATTCTCGAAAAGGCTCTGCTCGTCATGTTCAGCAGAGTTAGGTTGGGTAATGTACTCAGCCCATGCCAGACACGCCCGTTCGAGGTCGGTGTAATAACCGGTATCTCGCCAGTCAGTGACAGAATACAATCGTTGGATATCTTCCCCTGCTGCTAAAGCCTCCTTAATATGCATATCAATGCAATATGCGCATTGGTTGATATATGAAACTCTTACCCGGATCAATTCCAATAATTTGTAATCGAAGCTTAATTTATTAATGTAGCCCTCGCTAGCAATCATGCTGGACATCAGGCCTTTAGGTATTTCTGCAAAGATAATTCTACTGGTCATTTTAGTGACTCCTTAAGTTATTGCATCTGCTAAGTAGCTTATTGCATTGCTGATTTGTTGAGAATGCCCTTTTAAAACGGGACTCTGATGCACAAAATGCAAAGATGGAATTGTCAAAATAGATTTTTAATGATTACGCAGGAGTCGGTCTTTATAGAAGACAGAGCTATGATGGAGCTCTGAAAAGTTAGTTGATAATCCTGCATCAATAATTAAGCCTGCAGATTTCTGCCACTCGTATTGTGCTGTGTTCCCTAACGCTAAATGAACCAACTCAGATAAATTGCAGATGTAATGTAACTCAGGGGTATAATGCGCAATTTGAACAGCAAGCTACGCTGCTACATCAACTCACAAGCTGTTGCTGTAGCAAGTTGATCAGTTCTACTGCTTGATCAGTTAGCAGAGGTTGGTGACTAACGTATCTATTCAGCGCATTACTGGATACAAGCACAGCAGTTTCCTGATCAACAATACTAATAAGAGAATGAAAGCAATTGAGAGGCCCCATGACAGAAAAGCAAGCATTACAGTGGCAACAGCAGTTTCAACAGTTTGTAGAGCAGCAAATGAAGACCGATCCGGCCCATGACCTTGCACACATCCAACGGGTAGTAACCAGCGGAATCGCATTGGCGCAGCAAGAGAGTGCCGAATTAGCTGTTGTTGTTCCCGCTTGCTGGTTGCACGACTGCGTTAACGTTGCCAAGGACTCACCACAGCGTAATCAGGGCTCGCGTTTAAGCGCTATTAGGGCAATAGAATATTTAAAAGAGATTGATTACCCGGCAGAATATTATGCTGCTATCGAGCATGCAATCTGCGCTCATAGCTTCTCTGCCAACATTCAAACTACAACTATAGAGGCTAAGGTAGTCCAAGATGCTGATCGTCTGGATGCTCTGGGGGCCGTAGGCTTATCGAGATGTCTAATGTTGGGAGCAACCTGGGGCAGTGCGTTATACCAAGTCAGTGACCCATTTGCAGCTGATCGGAACCTTGATGACAAACAATATTGCATAGATCATTTTTTTGTTAAATTACAGGGCTTAACAAGTACCATGAAAACTCCGGCAGGCCAGGAAGAAGCAAAAAACCGCTGGCAGTTTATGAGCGACTTTTTAAGCCAATTAGGTCATGAGGTGGGCCATAAATACCCGGCAGTTAAAGGTTAATCTGCCGCTGTAATACTCGTTTAGATGAAGGAAATAACTGAAGGGCTGGGTGGGCATGTTGAGGCTGGGATTATAGTAAAGCAAAGAAGTCATTTTGTTTAAAATGAAATGCCTTAAATTAGAAAAAGTAATTCAAGGCATTCTATATATTCTTCCTAGTTCGCTACGTGATTTGAAGCTTGTTTTAAGACAACTGATGTGTCCATTAATTCAGCAAATGGTAAATATAGAGATGATTTTTTAAAGTTTTTTGCCGCAGCTAGGCTGCCTGCAGTACTTAAATGCCCTGTATCGTGCGTATATGGGAATCCTTCATCTGTATAATCAGAAGGTGATTTTGATCCATATAATATGTCCCGACTAATATAAAATACATTGTTATAATTTTTTTGTTTATATATTTCTTTGATTTTATTGTTGATATCTATCGCTTTATCATCGTCTCTGGCGACAGTTTTAGAAATTAAATTACTAATGTTATGGCGCATAAATTGATTAGACATATTGCGTGAGTAAGATACAGGCTGTTCAAATATGTAAACTAATTTTGAGTTTTTAGATGCGAAATCTACAGTGTCAAAAATAGATTTCAAACCTGATTCCCCATGTTGCTCATATGTGCTTTCCCAGCGACCCGCTAAAAATATGACATCGTATTTGTTCTTCTTCAATTCAATAATGCTTTCTTTTCTTATCCTTTTACAGTATTCAGGAATACCACCAAGCATACTGTCTAAAGATAAAGATGGGAAACAATGTGAGGTAGTGCGTGATACTGCAGAATCATTGACCAATAAGCTATCCACAAAAGGGTCCAATACGCCTGCGTATGAATCCCCCCAAATTAAAGCTATTGGTTGTTTATTTCTATTTCCAATTTTACAATTTATATATTCATCCTGTAGATGCTTGTTAGAACCATCCACATGGCAGTACCTAGGGTAAGCCATTTTTTTGTATTCACTCAGGAAAGAATTGTCATTACTTCCATCAAAGTGAAGTATTGAGCTACAAAGCAAAATGATAGACCAAGCTATAAAAAGAGGTTTGCATTTGAAATAATCAGATGCTTTAAGAAAAGCGCTTTTAAACTTAATATTCTCAATGTATCTATTACTTAGATAACCTAAAAGGATAGATAATAGAATGCCAATATAAATCCATTTGTCATCTAATGAAAAATAATAGATAGCTGCAACTAATGGCCAATGCCATAGGTAAATGGAATATGACCATTGACCTAGTTTTTGAAAAATAAGATTCCCGGTAATGGCACTATCTGATCTTTGCGCTTGAATAATAAAAAAAGCCCCCATTACAGGCATTAAAGCTAAATATCCAGGCCATGGGTTTTCTTTTGATATTAAAAAATACGATACAGTCACTAAAGCTAAGCCTAGCCATTCTAAAAATCTTTTCCTCTTATCATCAAGGCTAAATGGATAGAGGTAAGCAACACCACCAAGCATCATCTCCCAGGCTCTGGTAGGCAATAGATAGTAAGCAGAGTCGGGCCATTTATAAGTTGCTACTACGCAATAGATAAAGCCTAAAACTGTGCCAAGCAATAGCGCTTTTTTCATTGCCTCTACAGACATAAACTTGCGCAATGCAACCAGCACTAGAGGGTAAAGTATATAAAATTGCCATTCAACGGATAGCGACCAAGTATGTAAAAGCCATTTCTCGTGTGAAGTTGCATCAAAGTAGCCAGACTCTTTCCAATATACAAAATTAGATAAGAAACCCATGCTACTACCCACGTGCTCGCCTAACACTTTATAATCTAACGGTGTGAGATAGAACCAGCCAAAGACCAGTAAAACCAGGCTAAGAACAGCTAAAGCGGGAATGATCCTGTTTGCACGGGCAACATAAAACTTCAAAATAGAAAAATTGTCTTTCTCTATTCCTCTAAATATTATTCCCGTCATTAAAAAGCCAGAAATAACAAAAAAGACATCTACCCCTGCAAAACCGCCGGGCATCCAATCAGTATTAAAATGAAATAGCACTACTGATATGACTGCTAAGGCTCTTAGTCCATTGATATCTTTTCTAAATTGCAAAACAGCGTACTCAATAAATTAAAATCTGCGGATATTCTATACTAATAATGAGGCATGGCAAGGCAGGCCAGTAGTAGACCAGACAAGGTCTGTATACTTTGATTTTCTTAGGGGTTTTTAGCAGCCATTACTGTCTCTGGTGCATCGGCGGCACTAACCAGGGAAGCAGTACTAAAGTGTATATATCTAATAATTATCTTTTGCGTGCATATCCTGGCCGCTTCCGGAATGTCTAAATATTGACTGCGGGCCTAGCCAATCAAGTAGTGTAATGTGACCTGTTGCGTGCCAAAGGCGGATATTTTTATTTAATTTTATATATGCAATATTCTTCCGTTTCTAAATGTATATA
>ASZI01000386.1 GCA_000416315.1 Osedax symbiont Rs2
AACACATTACCACGACTAATCCACGCAGGTATTTAGGGTTGACTATAAACAGACAGTGAGTGCCTAACCAAGCACCCACTATCTGGCCAAACATCATCAAAACACCCACCAGCCAAAATACTTGCCCGGCCATGATAAAAACAATTAATGAGGCTATGTTAGTAGAGAAATTTAACGGCTTAGCTTCGGCGGTCGATGATATAAGCCCTAAGCCTTTAAAGGAGCCCCCAGCCAAAGCAAAGAACGAGCCTGTACCTGGACCAAACATACCATCGTAGCAGCCTATCGCCGGCACTATGGTCTTGCGATACTTGCTGGCTGAAATTTTAGCAGGTCGCTGCTCTTCAGTTGCTGTCGGAGTAAACAAAAAATACAGCCCTATCAACAACAACACGACGGGAATAACAAAAGACAAAACCTCAGTATTGATAAACTGGACAATCACTGTGCCTATCACAGCCCCAATAAATGCAGTCAACATCATATATTTAACATGATCCCAGCTGATCTTTCCTTTTTTGAACAGCATATAAGTGGCAGTTGCAGTGCCGACACTGCCCTGTAATTTATTGGTCCCTAGTGCCGCTAGCGGCGGTACCCCGGTGATGATCAGGGCCGGTAGTACTATTAGCCCCCCCCCTCCGGCTAAGGTATCGATTAACCCTGCCACTATGGCGATCACAAATAGAAATGCGACCATCTCTATAGATAAACTGACTAGTTCCAATGGGTACTCCTGGAGTTAAAATAATGTTTGATTGTTAAAGGAGGGAATATACAGGGCCGATAAATAGCCCGATAATGGCAAATTCACGCTCGAATTTGCCAGAAAATTTAAAGGCTTGAACAGGGCTGATTAATTACACTTGAAGCATCAGAACATCCGGCAGATTATTCGCCACTTGCTGATAGTCCCGACTGCTTGTTAATACATCGATAACTATCTGTAACGGCTGCGGCCAGATTTCTGGTAAATCTTTTTCGCCCGGCTGCTCAATCTTAAATGCCAGCTGCTCTTGCGGTGGAATGAACTCTGCAGTTACCCCCTGCTTATTTCCGCGTGCATCAACGCGATACCAACCGTAATCTTCAAGGTAAATGGCATTTAGACCGTGCAGGCAAAAAGAGGGATTCTGATCACTGATAATTAAACGCTGGTAACACAAACCGGCGGGGATTGCGTTAGCGCGCAACAGCGCCGCCAGTAAATGGCTTTTTGCATAACAGTAACCTGTGCCTTGAGCCAACACATCAGAAGCTTTACAAGTGACAGGGTTCAACTGGTAATCCCCGCTGTGTTTTATCTGATCGCGGACAAAATTAAAACACTGCTCGGCGATTTTCTTTTTACAACTTAGCTCACCGCACAAGTGCTGAGCCCATGCCGTTACTAGCGGGTGATGCCAATCAATGTATTCACTCGATTCCAGGTACTTATGCATTTTTTAACCACACTTTTAAATTGCCAATAGCCTTAAAACCGTAGTCTTGGGCTTTTATTATATGCAGCGGATCATCATAACCGACAAGGCTGCAGTGCCGAGCAACTGCCTGCTGCGCTCGATCATCGGCGCAAGCTAAGAAAAACCAGACAACTGCAGAAAAAAAGATTACTGATACACCGCTATCACTAAAAGCAATCATACCATTGATTAATTTATCATTTTTTAATCTTGCAAGAAACACAATCTGCTTGTGTTACTGTAATTGATACAAAAAAAATTTGACCTGTTGCGAGTAAATTTAATAAACGGCTCCAACCAACCTCCCAGTATTGCAATTGCTCTACGGTTGTCACTACTTATACTTCGCTATCAATGCAATCAGTTTGCGAACCAGCTGGCACTGAACAACCAAAAAAAGCTCTGTGTGCCTAGTCTCAAGTTGGCAAAATGATCTTTGATCCCCAACTGTTGCGGGGGTGAATAGAGCACAATTGAGCTGTATTGCTGAAAAATAGTCATCAGCATGCATAGCGTTTCGATAATCTCTATTGCAGGTATTTATTAAACAGCAAAACCCAGTAGGGCAATACCTGCTGCCACCAGCACTGATGCGAGCATTCTCTTAAACACAAAACCTTCTTTCATCCCCCAGGCTCCGATAATCACCGCAAATATAACACTGGTTTCACGAATTGCAGCGACCGGTGCCATTGCCACCCTGGACATAGCCCAGAGCGCAATCGCAAAAGCAGCCACTGATAATATGCCGGCGAATAAACTTGTGCGCCAGTGCTGGCGGGCAAACTGCAATACTGTTGTTTTGCGCCTGTGTACACTGAAACATAATACTGACACGCCTGTGAGCAACTCCAGCCAGCCGGAAAAGACCCAAAAAGAGCCGCTTAAACGCACTCCTAAACCGCTGGTTACTGTATAACCGGCAATGCAAAATGCCGTGCCTATAGCAAAATAAAGCGGCTTGGGGTCAAAATTTTTATTGCTAAGCGCCAGCGACAACACCCCGATGCTGATCAATAGAGTTGCCAGCAGCTGCACACTCTGTAGCTGCTCAGAAAAAAAAACCCAACCTAGTGCCAGTACGATTAAAGGTGCCATTCCCCTTGAGATTGGGTACACCTGGGAGAAATCACCAAATTTGTAAGCGTTAACTAAGCAATAAAAATACAAATACAAAATCAGCAGCGCCGACAACAGATAGGGAATTGCCTGCATCTGAATCGTAGGCTGGCTGATAACTACCCCTAGCCCATAGACAATACCCACAGATCTGATCGCTGTCAGGGTCAACAATTTATCACTGCTGCCCTTCATTAAGCTGTTCCATATAGCGTGAAACAAAGCCGCAACCAATACCAGTAAATACTCCAATCTCTCTCCTTGTGGTTCTTACAGTAACGTCATCAAGATCAGCTATTGGCCAGTGAGTTTGGCCGCCATGGCTTGTTGTAATTTATCGGTGATCAGCTGTATTTTTAAATCCAGTTGCTGCATTTGTAGCTTGTAGGCATCAGTGTCTTCCAGCAGTGTCTTTTGGATAAATTGGAAAGATTGCAAGCGCAGCTGATAGTATTCATGAAGCAATTTATTTTGCTCTAGCAACTGAGAGTAGAGCCCTTGTATGCTGTCCAGGCGCTCTAAAATCTGTAAATTTTGCTGCCACAGTGGCATAGCAATGTCGCGGTTAAAACTTATTGCCTGATCAACTTGCCCCGCTGCCAGGTAATCAAACAACTGTACTGCCTGATCCTCATTGCTTTGCAGCGCCACTAACCCCTTATCGTACTGTGCAGTATCGAAATCCCCCGGCCCCCAAAATACCCAGGCGAAAAATATCGACACTAAAATACTCAGATGAACCCCGCCAACTGCCGCTGCTCGCCAATTGGAATAAAAGCTTCCATGACGCAATTTTTGGCGTTTAAAGTCCTCGTCGTGAATTTTACTGACGATAGCGCTAATAATCACAGTGTAAGTCATAGGAATGACAAAATTGGGCAGATCATCCAACAAAGGCTCTGGTATCAGTAACAGTAGTATCGCTATTAATAGCGTGGCGGCGCATCCGAAATATAATGCCAACTGACCCTGTTTTTCTCTGCCTGTATTAATGTAATTGCGCCTGATCATTGTCCCGGCGGCTGCGGGACCGCCAATAAAGGTACCCAGCGCTATAGCATTTGAAGAATAAAGGTTTTTTACCTCAATAGATTGATCTGGCATGGCGACTCCTACCCTATAAAGAGCTATTACTGTGGCTTTTCAAATATATAAGTATCTGTAAAAGGTGCGCTACTGGATGAGATATAAGCAATCAGTTTGCTGCCGGTAAGATCGACAAACTCTCGAGGCTGCAGACAAAATCTCTGTGAAAAACCACTGCTGTGATGATGTTGCATATTGAAGCTGCTAAACAACAGCCTGCCACCTGGCAGCAGGGCGCAGATTAATGCACTGAGTAACTCCCTGCTAGGCTTATATCTGAACAAGGTAATACTCTGGTATGTTCCAAGTGTCGACAGCTGTTGCCAATCGTCTAAATCCAAGCATTGCGTGCTTATTGTCAGCTGCTCATCTCTGGCAAAGACACTGAGCCTATCCAGGCCCGTTTGCGAAATATCTATAGCAGTCGTAGGGTAACCATCACGAGCTGCCATATAGAGGGATACGGCGCCTTCACCGCAGGCAACATCGAGTAAATTACCGGGCATCAAGCAATCTGCATGCGCTAATAACGCAGCGGGAGCTGTGGGGAATTCTCTTTGTGGATGGCTGTATACCTTATCCCATTTTTGTCTATCAATAACTGCCACAACAATTCCTAAATGAAACGCGAGCGCAGCATAATAGCATTTTAATAAGTAATAAAGTCTATGACTTTGAGAAAATCCCGGGGGATAAAATATGATTTTTGCGGTGAGCAGGAGTGATGCAAGGGGTGAATGATCACCCCGAGTGATAATGCTTGGTTAGTAACGCTTTTTTAAACTTGAACCTCTGGAATCTAAACGCGCCATAATCGCCTTCATTTCATCAGCCTGTTGAGAAACCTGCTGTTGTTTTAGCGCATCGCGAGCATCTTTTTCCTGCTGGATTCCCTCTTTGATTTTTTTCTCTTTGATTGCAGAACCGGTGCGACCCGACGACAACTTCAACTTTGTGGCAGCGGGCATCGCAGTCTCAACAGGTTTGCGGCGCATACCGATCAAGTTAGAATTGCTGGTGCTGATACGTAAACTGCTAGTGCTAACCTTGGCGCTGGTACTGGATTTGGCACTAGGGGTAACCGCACTGATAGCATTAAGTTCAGCTTTAAGCGCGTCTATACTACTGGCCACTGCTTTTACTTTAGGCGCCGCTTTTTTAGCCGGCTTTTCTTTAGCTGGCGCTTCTTTTACCGTGTAAACCGCAGTTCTTGGCAGTGACGTTTTCATGCCTTTTAGGCTGATTCCATCAAACTGTACCATGGCATCTTCATACAGTTCGGCCAGCTCCTGGCGCGTTTCAGCAAAATCATATTCTTCGATAACAAAACAAGGTACACCAAACTTGCGCATATCTTGATATAGCGGAGCGTCTAGTGGCAGATCTTTGGCTAATTGATACAGGGCCCAACGCTCATCGATGTTATCTTTTGTGGTACCTACATAAACTGTATTGGTGCGGATATTTTTTATGGTAAAAACGATCAAAATATTTCTCTTGTCATCAAGATAAAAATGCAGTTCTAGCTAAGTATCTGATAAATACCGCATTTTTTAACACTTATTAATTTTTAATTTACTGTGAAGTTCGAACCTATTACAACCGGTCAAAATATCACTTTTTTATAAACGGCTGCGCATTTTAATCCACCTATAAAAAAACGCCAGCACTAAATAGGCTCAGGCAAATTTAATTTATTTTGTTTGATTTCCAGCCAATATTCTGTTGGTCAACTGTCGCTAAAATTGATGCTTTTCGGTAGAATCGGCACACCCATTAAGCTTGACAAATCCAATGAAAAAAAAGCACGTAAGTTACTTATCCGGATACCCTCAACAGATTCAGGATCAGGTTGATGCGCTGTTAGCTGCAGACAAATTAGCCGACTATTTATTAACAAAATACCCACACTGTCACGCTTTGCGCTCCGAAAAGCAGCTATATCAATACACTATGGATATAAAAAATCAGTACATACGTAAGTCGCCGCCGTTGAGTAAAGTTCGCTTCGACGACAAAATTGATGTTATCCACAATGCCCTTGGAATGCACAGCCAAGTATCGAGAGTTCAAGGCAATAAATTAAAAGCCAAACGAGATATCAAAGTGGCCTCGGTGTTTAAAAATGCTCCGCTGGATTTTTTGAAAATGATCTTAGTTCACGAACTGGCGCACTTTAAAGAGAGTGACCACAACCGCGCTTTTTACAACTTGTGCAGACATATGCAACCTGATTACCATCAGATAGAATTAGATTTGCGCCTTTACCTGACCTACCTGCAAGCTTGTGGTCAACTATATGAACTCTAGCGATTAACAGCACTCATACAATGTAAGGCAGTCCAATTAATCACAGACTTTTGAGATCAATTAATGTTAACAACTACCTCTAAGCAGTTCAGCTGCTCCTGTATTACACTTGCTCTGTTAAGCTTTGTCGCGACTAGTTCTGGCGAAACATTAGTCCCTTTTGATCAGTGGCAGCAAAAAGATTTTGTCGGCACTAATCAATTTATTTATAGCCGGCAAGATAACACTGCCACTGTACAGATAGATTCTAACAAAAGTGCCTCGGGACTATTTCTTGAGCAGAAAATAGACTTAAACAAAACACCACTGTTAAATTGGTCATGGAAAATCAGCAATACTTTGCACTCTTTAAAAGAGCGCACCAAAGGTGGCGACGATTACTCCGCCCGTGTCTATGTATTGACCTCGACAGGCCCCTTCCCCTGGCAAAAAAAATCCATCTCCTACGTCTGGTCTAATTATCAAAGAGTAGGTGAGAGCTGGCCAAACCCCTATACCGACAGTGTCATTATGATCGCAGTAGACAGCGGCAAGAAACTGCAGGGCACTTGGCAGCATCACCAGCGTGATGTGCAAAAAGATTTACAGGCAGCCTTTGGCAAAAAATTCGATAAAATAGATGTCATAGCAGTGATGACCGATGCCGATAACAGCAAGCAAAAGACCAGCGGCTGGTATAGAGGTTTTGAGTTCAGTAGTAAATAAACAATCTAGTCGGAAGTCTTACATGAGCATAAAACCAAGTAGCAAGCATAGCCAGTAAACAAGTTATTGCTCTTGCACGCAGTGACTGCTCGCCTCGCTCAGTAGCCACTGGATGACTTTATCTCTAGCCGGGTTCTGGGTGGCTGATTTTTTCGACAATACATAGTAGCCCTTTTCTGCGCTCTCGCTTGGCGGTCGCCAGAGGTCTATTAATTTGCCGCTGGCTATCTCTGGGGCGACTAAAAAGAGCGGTGAAAGCGCTATTCCCTGACCGTTTGCAGCAGCATCTATAGCCAGTGCCGTCTGATTGAATTGCAATACTTTGGCAGTTTTTGTATCACTGACAGTTTCTAGCAAAGTATCCCAGTGCAAGTGACCATCCTGGATCAATGGCAGCTTGAAAAAATCATCCACACAAGTAATTACTGCGTTATTCGCGGCAAATTCAGCGCTACAAACTGCACACAGGTTAAGCGGTGCCAGTAGCTTTACATCGAGATCCGAGGAAAAAGGTGCTTTGGCTATGCGGATGGCGATATCGACGGCATCTGTTTTGAAATCACTGAGTTGCTCGCTGGCAATCGTCTGTAAATCAATTTGCGGATATTGGGTTGTGAACTTAGCCAAATTCGGCACTAACCATTTGCTGGCAAAAGAGGGAGGGACACTCAGTATTATCTGAGAATTTTGCAGCTGCAACTTCGCTGTGGCGCTATCTATTATCGCCAGTGCCCGACCTATCTGGCGCTGGTATTCTCTGCCACTGTCGGTCAGCTCCAGTCCTCTGGCCCTGCGCACAAACAAGCTGACTTGTAATGTCGCCTCCAACCCCCTCACCTGTTGTGCCACTGCCCCTTGAGTTAGATTCAGTTCTTGCGCCGCCAATCGAAAGTTAAGATGGCGGGCAGCGGCATCAAACATTTTTAGTGCGTTTAAATTTGCAGGTCGCATGTTTTGTTCTCAGTTAGCCTGTAGTTTTTCTACAGTCTAAGAGCAGTAATGATGATTAGTCAAGCAATCATAAATGACTTAAATTTTCATTACTCAATCATTAGGAACAACAAAATGAAAAACAACAAAGTAGCACTTATTACTGCCGCCGGCAGCGGTATGGGAGCGGACATCGCCAGACGTCTGGCCGCAGATGGCTATCAGATAGGCATTCTGTCATCCTCAGAAAAAGGCCAACAGCTGGCGACACAGCTAGGTGGAATTTTTGTGACAGGTTCTAATCAATCGGTGGCAGACACCCAGCAACTGGTCGATCTGGCTATGCAGCGTTGGGAGCGGGTCGATGTGTTGGTTAACTCTGCGGGTCATGGGCCCAAGGGGCCTATTCTTGAAATCAGTGATGATGATTGGCACTTGGGAATGGAGTACTACCTGCTAAACGTCATCCGCCCGGCACGGATTCTGGCGCCTATCATGGCGAGGCAAGGGGGAGGCGCAATAGTCAACATTTCAACGTTCGCCACTTTTGAACCGGACCCATTGTTCCCGACATCAGCTGTATTTCGGGCGGCGCTGGCCAGCTTTTGCAAACTGTTTGCCGACAAATACGCAGCGCAAAATGTCCGCATCAATAATGTGCTGCCAGGCTTTATTGACTCTCTGAGCGAGACGCAAGATCGCCGCGCGCGCATCCCTATGGGTCGCTACGGAAAAACCAGTGAAGTCTCTTCATTGATCGCCTACCTGATCAGCGACGAAGCGGCTTATATCACCGGGCAAAATATCCGCATCGACGGGGGGCTAACCCGCTCTGTTTAGTCAAACCTGCGGCAAAGTCGACCATAGGCCTGAAGGCAGTTAGTTTATAAAGACTGTCTTTATGGCCATAACAAATACCAGCACAGCCGCTATTAACCAAAGGTAAATATACAGCAGCCAACAGTAATTCATTAATAACTTGATACCCTTAGCTGTTGAGTTAAATGCTGTACTGCTACCCAGATCTGCCACTTGCGCCGCACTGGCCGCATTTTTAACCTTATAGTAATGCCAACTAATAGCCTGAAAAGCCATCGCCACCATCAGCAGCGGAAAGAGCAAGAATGCGCTGGCACTAAATAGCTGTTTGTAGTCTTCGATTTCAATTGCCGCCGCTACGACAGCTACCATCACAGCGATAAGTAGCGCCAGGCAGCGCAACGATGAGAAAAAGCGCCCCGCCACTCGATCATTGATCTTTAATAAAGGTTTCTCAAATAATGCGTACATAATATACCTGGTAAAGAAAAAGGGGTTACGGGCATTCAAATACCTTTGAAGCTAAGCCGAAGCTATGATTGTGTATTTACAGAAAAGTTGCAACTAAGTGGCAGACAAGGCTGAGGTCAAATAAGTGCAGGTAACTCTACAATGGTTTTCAATGAGGACTATCGTCGGCTGATTTTTGGCACTATTGTTGCTATGTCTTATGCATAATAATGTTCAATGACATCGCTCTAGCCCCTATACTGACGACAGACTCGCAGCAGTGCTGCCTTGATAACTGACTGTCAGTTTAGCGTCATTAGCATGCGCCCTGATTCAGTGCGCTGCTTTAGTTTTGCTACATATTAGTGCAGACAAAAAGTAAGCAAAGTTATAAAACTTGATAAAAACCACTTTAAGCTAAGGAATTTTCAATGGCCCTGATAATTGACCATGGCAAATTAACAGATTTACCTGCAATCAACAGCATCTATAACTACTATGTTTTGCAGAGCAATATTAGCTTTGATATTGAGCCCTGGGATGAACAAAAACGCCTCAACTGGTTTGAGCAGTTCGCCGAAAATCCAGACATGTATTCTTTGTTGGTCGCTAGATTAGACGGACAGCTAGTTGGCTTCGCCTATAATTCAAAGTTTAAAGAGAAAGCAGCTTACGCTTCTTCATCAGAAGTGACCGTCTATGTCAGTACCGACTCACAGGGCCAGGGCATAGGTGCTACTTTATACAGCGAGCTGCTTGCTAAAATAGCCTCAACTCGATTACACCGCTTATATGCCGGCATCACGCTTCCCAATGACAGCTCGATTAAATTACACCAAAAATTTGGTTTTAAACAAGTCGGTATTATGCGAGAAGTAGGTTATAAGAATGGTCAGTATCACTCAACGGCACTACTTGAAAAATGCCTGAAAATTGACTAAAAATACCAATATGTTTGCTGCCCTTACAAAGACAGGCTGGACTTATAGGGCTGTTGCTAACGAATAAATTCAATAGCTTGCGCCGTTTTCTGCGGCGCACAAATACACAGAAAGGTCTGACCGCTACGAAACTCAATATAAATACCAGAATGCCTGTTAATGCTTGTCTGTTGGATACCGAGTATTTCTGATAATTTGTAGCGTTGTTTATAAAACCAGCGGTTAATCACCAAAGTATTTTCATTAAACTCTAACCTAGGTGATTCCAAACTGATCGAGTAAAATGACCATAGCGCAACAATGCCCATAATCAGGCAAGGTATAAGTTCAGCACTTTGCATAAAAAAACCATACAACACATATGCCATCATCAATGACCCCAGTAGAGGACAAAGTAGCAAATAGTATATGTGGCAAATAAATTTAACTTCTTTCATAAATAGCCTTGTTTGCAATAAAACTTATAACAAATCTATCAGGATAAGACATGCTGCAGCGGCCGATAATTAGTAGGATATAGATATCGACTTGAAATTTTTTGTGCAGGTTTAAAGGATCCGTTAACACTGCAATGACAAGTATATTTTACAGCACCGCTGGGGAAACCATCCCTGCTAGCGTTGCTCAGCACGAAATGTGTCACGGTGTAAATTAGTACAAAAAATGATTATAAGCTTATAGTAAAATAATAATATACGGACATCCATTTAGAAAAACTACATATCAAATTAAATTATCTAATATTAATGCACGACAAACATTCCATAAATGTAGCTAAAAGTTTCATTCCAGGAAAATTCAAACAGATTTGTTACTTATTCCGCTCACCCAAAAATTGACTAAAGCGCAGTAAATAGCCATCGGGATCTTGCAGCAAAAACTCTTTTCTCCCTGACAGCTCATCACCAATGTCATACCAGACCTCCTTTAGTTCCCGATAAAATACTATTTTATCAGCCTTGAGCCTTTGGTAGAGCGGCTCTATATCGATGAGTTGCATTTGCAGATTTATGCCATTTCCCATCGGATAAGAAGTTACTGCTATATTCCAACCATCTTCGTGCGATTGCTCAAGCATTAGCTGTACATTTTCTTTAATGAGATAAGCAAAATTCGGGTTTTCACGAAGGTTACGCACTTTAAAACCTAAAGTGTTTGTGTAAAAGTCCAGTGAGTTTGAGAAATCAGTCACTGTTAACTCTGGGACCATGGCGCTGTTAGACTTGTTCATAGATTCCTTAAGGTGACTAAAACATTGACCAATACAGTAGCTCTTTAGCTATCTCCTGCGACCTATCTATCCGCGAACGCTAACTTAGCCCCCAGCAGTGCAAAGGATGCTGCAAAGCTGCGCTGAATATATTTAATCACTTTAGGCGAGTTAACTACATAGTGACTTAAACTGTTGGCCAATAACCCATAGATAACAAAAACCAAGAAAGTCATACCCATAAAGACACTGCCTAGTACTAACATATTTATTAGTGGGGCGGCGGCATCTAGGGGAATAAACTGAGGTAGAAACGCCAGAAAAAACAGTGACAGTTTAGGGTTGAGTATATTGATGAAAAAACCTTTAACACTGATGGCCCACAAATTTCCCCTACTGCCTTCAGCTTCTATCACTAATGCACTGGTATCTTTCCACATACCCCAAGCCAGATACAACAGATAGGCAACGCCGGCAAATTTAACCAGTTGGAAGACGACGGCGCTAGTGTGCATGATGGCGGCGAGCCCTAATACACAGGCGCCCAAAGAGGGAATAATACCCGCAGTACAGCCCAATGCAGCAAAAATACTGGCGCGCGAGCCTTTAAACAAACCTGTTGATATAGTGTAAATAACACCCGTTCCCGGTATTAATACTACGATCAGTGAGGTAATTATAAACTCTATGCTGAGCATGTCATTCTCCAAAGG
>ASZI01000387.1 GCA_000416315.1 Osedax symbiont Rs2
GAGAGTATCTTATTGCTAGGCTCGCGGTTCTGCTTTAAAACCATCTCCGTAAAGCTCATATTTTGCGTCGGATCATACAAAATTCGCGCGGGAGAGACAAACCAGCCCTTGTTATGCTCTCGGTAAATAAAACCTTCTGTTTCCAATTGAACCAGAGCTTGGCGCAGGGTAATTCTAGTTATGCCGAAACGTTCGCAAAGCATGCGCTCTGCAGGAAGTTTACTTTGCTGACTGATTTTTTTTTGCTCGATCAGACTGAGAATATAATCTCGAATCAACAGCGTGTGAGATGTGTTTTTGGACGAATTTTCCATGTCTTAGTATCTGCTTACTTATCCATAATACTGAAATAGATTAGGTTGAATGCAGTTTAATGGAAATCTCCATCAAAAAAAACTGACTATTCAATATTTTTATTTTATGCAGTATTGAATATTCAATACTGGCTGATTTCAAGAAAACAACCACAGCAGAATTGTCTTACTGCCAGGTTAATATACGCGTTTATAGTAATTTTTCATCACTGAGAACTTTTTTGAAGCCATCAATGAAGTTTTTCTATCGATGCCTAACCTGGCCGCTATAGATAACCTGAAGGTATAAATCGAAATTGGTATAGGTCGCAAGAGCTGAATTCACCCTGCTTTAACAAGAGAACAAGCAGCAACATTAATATTGTATTGCCTCTCAGCAGGAAGTTTTCAACTATTTAGTCAATACTCACCGAGGCGAAACTAGGTTCGGCGCGGGCGGCGTTCAGAATATTCTGCATCATCTGATTAACCATTAATTCTTGATCCGCAACGCCTTCACTGGGATTTGGCACATTTAGACCCTCATCAGAGCACATACCGGTGCGATCTTCTATGGGTGAATAACCAATATGCTTGCGGTAGCAGCGACTAAAATGAGGCGGCGATACAAAACCACAGGCAGAGGACACTTCAACAATAGAAAGCGTGGTCTGCTTTATTAACTGCCGTGCTCTATCAAGGCGTAATTTAAGGTAGTAACGCGATGGAGTGCAGTCTAAATAGCGATGGAATAGCCGTTCCAACTGACGCCTGGAGACACTGACAAAACTGGCCAATTGATCTAATTTAATCGGTTCTTCAATATTGGCTTCCATCAGTTCTACTATTTCCACCAGCTTGGGCTGAGCGGTACTGAATAGATGATGTAAAGGTACTCGCTGCTGATCCCCCTGAGAGCGCACCCGATCACAGACAAACATATCCGATATGGCACCACTGAGCGCCCTGCCGTGTTGCATAGTAATCACATACAACATCATATCCATTGGCGTTCCGCCGCCCGAACACGTTAACCGATTCCGATCGTGAGTAAACAGACTGCGATTGCAGTTAACTCTGGGGAAGGCCTCTTGTAATGGCGCTATATATTCCCAGTGGGCGCTACAATCGTAGCCGTCCAACAGCCCCGCATCTGCCAGTGTGTATGCCCCTGTACAAATGCTGCCCAACATTACATCTTTGTTCGCCTGCGCTCGCAGCCAATTCAATTCATTTCTACTGTAGTTCTTGGTGATATTAAGGCCTCCGGCAACGATCAGGGTATACAGTATCGGCGCGCCGCTCATTGACGCATCTACTTGCACTTTTATCCCATCACTGGCCTGCACACTGTTACCATCAGCACTTAGCAAGCACCAACAATAGAGCTCTTTGCCCGATAGCTGATTTGCCATCCGCAGCGGTTCGACTGCAGATGCAAGAGCAATCATTGAATAATCGCCTAATAACAAAAAACCAATACTGGATGTTTTGATAGTGGCATTTGCGCCACGGGATAATGCAACTTTTGTATTCATCGGGGGCCCCTTATCAAGTGCTCAATTATTATTGATATGCTGAGCAACCAGCGATCACATTTATTGATAGTGTTAATACTTGTCAAACATTGGTAACTCTATAAAAATATGAACTTTCTACCCTCGATGTCGACCCCTAAGGGAAGTGGCCGATCGATAATCCGGGCAAGAGTAGCTTGCAGGTTTTTCTAACAAGAATAAATTTTAGGGAACCTTCCCTATCACCTTGTAAATTAATTGCTGGGACAGATTGTAAATACTACTGAGAACTGAGGCGTAAAATGGTGGATAATATGGGCCTCCGTTTCCAGGGGAACCTCTGCATATTTGCTCCGATTCACAGTAGCTGTTCAAGCTGTGGCAGCGATTCAAACAGATCGGATACCAGCCCATAATCAGCAACCTGAAATATCGGGGCATCGGGATCCTGGTTGATGGCGACGATAACTTTGCTGTCTTTCATACCTGCTAAGTGTTGAATAGCGCCGGAAATACCAACGGCTATATACAGCTCTGGAGCCACTATCTTACCCGTTTGTCCAACCTGCATATCGTTTGCAGCAAAGCCTGCGTCGACAGCTGCCCTTGAGGCACCCACGGCTGCGCCCAACTTATCGGCAACATTGTTCAGTAAAGAAAAGTTATCGCCCGAGCCCATACCACGGCCACCAGAAATTACTATGCACGCAGCGGTAAGCTCTGGGCGTTCTGAATTGCTCAAATCGTCTGCGATAAAGCGGCTGAAATCGTTTTCGTAGACATCATCAAGATCAACAGTTACCGCTTGGTTGTCCCCAAATTGCACTGCATCAAAGGCGGTAGTGCGCACCGTTGCCAAGATGGTTGTTTCCTCTAGCTGCACAGTTGCCAGTGCATTGCCTGCATAGATAGGCCGCACAAAGGTATTGGCATCAATGACCTGAATGATTTCTGAAAGCTGCGGGACATCCAGAAGAGCAGCGAGGCGTGGCAGTAGATTTTTTCCCCAGGTTGTCGCAGCGGCGAATATATGGGTGTAATTTTCGGCCAGTGGAAACAGCAGCTTGCAGGTATTTTCTGCCAGCTGATCTTTGTAACAGGCATGCTCTGCTACCAACAGCTGGTTGATACCTTCAATCTTTGCTGCCTGATTGGCAACGCTGCTGATATTTTCACCACAGATGAGAAGATCAATTTTTCCGCCAATCTGCTGGGCTGCCGTGATGGTACTTAGCGTAGCTGGATCGAGTGTTTGCTGCTGGTGCTCAACAATAACTAATATAGACATTAGATAACCTCCGCTTCTAATTTTAGTTTGGCGACCAGCTCTGTCACTGATGTGACTAACTGTCCAGATTTTCGCTCTTCAGGTGTGGTTATCTTAAGATGTTTAATTCGGGGGCTAAGGTCGATGCCAAAATCCTCGGCAGATCGTCTATCAATGGGTTTGCGTTTGGCTTTCATAATGGAGGGCAGTGATGCAAAGCGTGGCTCATTCAAGCGCAGGTCGGCTGATACAACAGCCGGAAGCTGTAAGCTCAATTTTTGTAGACCATTATCAACTTCGCGAGTGATGTGTATTTCACAATCGTCCACACTGAGTTGTGAGATGAAAGTGCCCTGAGGTCTACCTGTCAGGGCTGCCAGCATCTGCGCGGTTTGATTATTGTCACTATCAATCGATTGCTTGCCAAGAATCACCAGCTCCGGCTGCTCCTCTTGCACCAGTTTCGCCAGCAGTTTTGCGACGCTCAGGGGCTCCATTATCTCATTAGTTTGCAAAAGAATAGCGCGATCGGCCCCTAGAGCCAAAGCTGTGCGCAATTGCTCTTGGCTTTTTTCCGTACCGATAGAGACGACGATAACTTCGCTAGCGGAGCCACTCTCTTTCAGCCGGATAGCTTCCTCTACTGCGATTTCACAAAATGGATTGAGTGCCATTTTAGTGTCATTCATATCGATGCCGGTCTCATCTGCGAGCACCCGAACTTTGATATTGGCATCTACCACTCGCTTTACCGCTACTAGAATTTTCATATCTACCTCGTACTTGTAGTGCCGGGGGCAGCCCCGGCTTTTATTGCTATTCAGGCTTTGACCCGTGCCATTGTTGGGTCATACAGGGGAGCAAGCTGGATTTCGCAGGCAACGCGCTCACAAGCTATTTCCAGCTCGTATTCGCCCGACTTGAGATACTCAACATCGACACCTTCTTGGTTGCGAACATAGCCATAACCGATATTAGCCTCAACTGTGTACCCCCAGCCGCCACTTGTCAGGTAGCCAACCAGCTGACCATTGCGATAGATACTTTCACGCCCCAACAGGATCACATCAGGGTCCTTGACAGTGAAGCAAACCAAGCGCTTTTTAAGGGCTTGTGGCTTAAGTATTTCCAGTGCCTCTCTGCCTTTAAATTGCAGCTCACTTTTTAATTTAACCGCCCAAGCTAATCCCGCTTCAAAGGGAGTGTGGTCTGGGGTGAGGTCTGAACTCCAAACACGATAACCCTTCTCTAGTCGCAGAGACTCAATGGCACGGTAACCGGCATTGCAAAGACCGAACTCTTCGCCGGCACTCATCAGCGCTCGGTATACATCCCCACCGGCAGAGCGTGGCATATGCAGTTCCCAACCCAGCTCGCCGATGAAGGTGACACGTAGGGCACGCACATCATGGCCCGCTATCTTCAGCGACTGTAGGGTTGCGAATGGGAAAGCGTCATTACCCAAGTCGGTGTTGGTGATCTTACTCAAAACCCTGCGAGAATCGGGCCCCATCAGCGAAAGAGTCGTCCAACCTTCGGTGATATCTGTCAGCTGTGCATCCAGTCCCTGCGGTATGTTACTTTCAATCCATGCAAAGTCGTGGGTGCGAAAGCCAGTGCCGGTGACTATGTAGTACTCGTCTTGCGCCACACGACAAACGGTCAGATCACATTCGATACCCCCCTTTTCATTGAGCAGTTGCGTGTAAATGAGGCTGCCGACCGGTTTGGCAACATCGTTAGCGCAAACCCATGAAAGCGCTTGCTCAGCATCGGCCCCTTTAATCACACATTTGGCAAACGAGCTCTGGTCAAAAACTACCGCCGATTCGCGTGCAGCACGGTGTTCGTTACCTACCGCATCGAACCAGTTTTGGCGAGCGTAAGAGTACACATCTTTAGGCTCCACCCCCTCTGGTGCAAACCAGTTAGGCCGCTCCCAGCCATTTTTAGATCCGAAGCAAGCACCTTGATCTTTCAATGTTTGATAGAGCAATGAGGTTAAAATAGGCCGCCCGCTCTCATGCTCTTCATGGGGCCAGCTCATAGTGTAATGCTTTCCATATGCCTCCAGTGTGCGGTTGCAAACGAACTCATCGTCATGATGCACTTGGCTAAAACGTCGGATATCGACTGGCCATAGATCCATCGGAGGCTCTCCCGCCAACACCCACTCTGCTAACGCTTTGCCCGCGCCGCCACCTGATGCAATGCCAAAGGCGTTAAAACCGGCACCGACAAAGAAATTCTTCACCTCTGGCGCCTCCCCAAGAATAAAGTTTCCATCTGGAGTAAAGGATTCCGGCCCGTTAGTCAGTGTTCTTACGCCAGCTGTTTCTAATGAAGGCACTCGGATCAAGGCTTGTTCCATCAATTGCTCAAAATGATCCCAGTTTTCATTTAACAGCGAGAAGTAGAAGTTTTTGGGAATTCCTTTGCGGGCCCAGGCGATAGGATTAGGCTCATAACCACCCATAACCAAACCACCCACTTCTTCTTTGAAGTAAATCAAACGGTCAGGGTCCCTCAAGGTAGGAAGATCGCCTGGCACCGCATGCGGTGTTAAGGGTTCGGTGACCATATATTGGTGTTCTACAGGCTGCAGAGGTACATTAACCCCCGCCATACGACCTACTTCTTTGGCCCATTGGCCACAACAGTTAACGACTTTTTCGCACTTAATAAAGCCCTGTGCAGTGGAGACGCCGACGACCCGACCATTTTCAACAGTAATACCCGTGACCGGGCATTGCTCATAAAATTTAACGCCGCGCATTCTCGCCCCTTTGGCGAGAGACTGAGTGATATCTGAGGGATTAGCCTGGCCATCGGTTGGCAGGAAAGCTGCACCTACGACATCGGAAACATCCATCAACGGCCACAGATCTTGGGCCTCGCTAGCCGTGAGTAACTCCATCGGCATTCCAAAGCTATGCGCAGTTGTCGCCTGGCGTTTAACTTCCGTCCAGCGATTTTTATTGCAAGCTAGGCGCAGACCGCCATTCATTTTCCAACCTGTTGCCAGGCCGGTATCAGCTTCCAGATTTTTGTACAGATCTACTGAGTTTTTCAGTAATTGGGTTATATTAGCCGAGCTTCTCAACTGCCCAACCAAGCCCGCCGCATGCCAGGTTGAGCCGTTAGTTAATTGCCCGCCCTCGAGAACAATGACATCTTTCGCCCCCTCTTTAGCGAGATGGTATGCTGTGCTGCAGCCAATAATTCCGCCGCCAATGATTACTATTTCTGCCTGTGTTGGAAAAGTCATGTTGCTATACCTTTGAAATTTCGATAAATTCTTTATAAGCACGATCAAAACGCGCGAGATTTTCTTCAGTGTATTGTCGGTAATTGAAATCTAATTTGGAGTGCTGCTCCGATACCATGCTCCACATCGATTCACGCAACAGCGATGCACATTTCATCGCACTGTAGCTGTACCAGAGCTTGTCAGAAAGCTTGCATTCGAAGTAACTCTCTAACAACCAGCACTCTTGGCTGTAGCTCAGGTCGTTGTTGGTAGCCAAGTTACTGAGATCGAACAGGGGACTATTAAAACCCGCGTAATCCCAATCGATTAACCACAACTTTTCCTCAGTATTAATGAAGTTCGCAGCCAGCATATCGTTATGGCAAAAGGCAATGTTGACTCTGCCCACTGCTTTCTCCAGCCGGTCGTTGATCGTCATTATTTTGTTCAGGTTACCCTTGTAGACACTGGCAGTATTTTGCAAAGTGCTGGCATAATTCCGATTGACCTGAAACACCCAAAAACTTAGAGCACCGGCTTTTAAGTGCTTGGGTACCTGGTAATGGCACTTTTTCAGCAACGGCAAGATCTTTTCAAGGGTTTCATTATTACCAATATCTTTTGCAGCCAGCGTCTTTCCTTCGATAAAGCGCATGACTAACGCACCGGAAACACTGTGAATAATTTCTGGTGAAATGCCCGCATTAAATGCAGCGATACTTGCATTCAACTCATTGAAACGCATTACTCCATGTTCAGGAATGTCTTCTCCAATCCTGACTACATAGTCAGCACCTTGGTAGCTCACCTTGAAATTAGTATTGGTTAGGCCGCCTGACAAAGGGACAGCGACGACCGGTACTTCCCAGCAACACAGCTGTTGCGCCTGTTGTTTTGCACTTATCTGCATTGAACCCACCTCGTTGTTGTTTTTTTGAGGAATTCCCGCATAGGGTGTTTAAAACTTGAGCTCTATATTAAGACAGATCAACACGAATTGTCTATACCATTTTTGTTTTTATCTAGACAGTGAGTAAAATTATTTCTCATGCACTTCTCTATGGAAAATATTTTCGTGTGTACAAACGGAGTGTTTGAGATATATGACTTTTTTTATAACCGACAAAAAACAATATAACAATCTGATTTATAATACCTAAACTCATGAATAAAAAAAACAAACATAATACTTTCGCAAATACACCAGCCGTCTTTGACTGTATTGTTTTCGAATATTCACGGCTATTTTGGGGGATGTAATTCAGAGCTATGAAAGTAAAAAATATAGATATCTTCTGATATAAGCTGAATTTATGATGATGAATATGCATCATAAATCAAAATGGACTAGACAATTGTGAATTATATGACTGCTAGTTTGGAAGCCAATAATCAACGTTTATTAAAAGGCTGCGTTATTTAATATGAAATAGAACAAGGAGAAATTGTGAGTTTGTTGGTGAAACTACTTGTATCAATCAGTACTCTTAGGCGAGCCTTCTGAGTGATGAGGAATGAAAAAGTCTATGACAAATACGAACGGCCCCAAGATTTTGACCAAGCACTCTGGAATACAGTGCAACTTGAGTGAGTTACTTAGGAAGTAACATTTTGAGCTTATTACCTTTGAGAACGGCACTAGCTCGAGGACAATATAGGCCCAATACACTCTACTGACAAATAAGTACGCCGCGCTCTACTCTGGGAAAGGTTACTATGGGGACTTTGAACAGCTAGCTGTAGTCGAGGAAATGGCATTGACCAGGCCAAAAAATGGTTGTGCAAATAAGCTTAGCTCTCGGGGGTATTTAACCCACAGGACTCACTTCAACTTATCTGGATAAATTTACACTCTGGCTCAGTATACAGCTCCAGGATGTTTGAGCAGTGTTCTAGCTGCATTTAGCAGCTAGCGGGGTATTTCCTTGACCTATATATTGCTTACCAGAGGATCAATAAATAGCGAGGAATTTTTCGCTCAGTCGGCAGTGATTAACTTAATACCCATCAACCCCATGAAACCAGCGCCGATACGATTAATGTTTTTTTTAAATTTAGCGTAAAGCTGTTGTGATTTACCGCTGCCAAGCAGTCTAGATACCAATAAATACCAAGCTGTGTCTATAAAAAACGCTGTCAAACAAACCAACAGATAACCATATTGCGGGGTGGTTGCCGGCAAAAAGGCGGCGAAGGCACTGGCAAATACTATCGCCGTCTTCGGGTTGCTCAACTGGGTAAATAAACCTTTGAGAAACATTTTCCACAGTGATACAGGCTTTGATTGTTGCTTTAGATAGCTAGCTTCCTCGGTGCTACTGTTATACATTTTGTAGGCGAGATAACACAGATACGAACCACCTGCTATTTTTAAACCGTTATACAATATAGGCACGGACTCCAACAATACAAACAAGCCGAATGCGGCAATAGTGGCGAATATAATCGCACCAACCCCTAAACCCAGTGATACCGCATAGGCATCAGCTTTAGATTTAGCCATGGCGGTTTGTGCCACTAAAATAAAACTCGGTCCCGGGCTCATTACCCCCAGTAATAAAAAAAGTGATATAGGTAACAAAAAAACATAGTCAAGCATAGGTAGACCTCAAACAAAGCGACATTGTGGCCGCAGCAAGGGATTAATTGCACAAAAAAACTTGCTCAATTTAACAGTTAGCGCTATCTTCACATTCAATACAAACCTTGTAAATAGCCCTCTATATTGAAACATTAACAACCTTTAATTGAATATGCCTAGAATCAATCAACTCGAAAGTTTAAAAGTATTTAAAGCCGTGGTTGAGTGCGGCAGTTTCACCCAGGCGGCTAAGCGCCTGAATATTTCAGCAGCCAGAGTGTCTAAGTCTATTGAGAGCTTAGAGATGGAACTGGGGACACTGCTGTTCAATCGCAGTACCCGACATATGTTAATCACCGAAAGCGGCGAGCAATGCTACAGCCGCGCTATCGAACTGATTAACCAGTGGCAAGAGTTGAAAGAGCAACTACTCGAGTCTCATCACAGCCCGGTCGGCAACTTGCGTATCAGCGGCCCTATGACCTGGGGACTGTTAAAATTGGCACCTATACTGAATGACTTTATGGACCAGTACCCGGATATCACTTTAGATGTACAGCTCAGCGATACTCAAGTGAACGTACTCGAAGGGCAATACGATTTAGTACTGCGTATTACCCACCAGCTCGACGACAGCGCGTTAATTTGCCGTAAACTGACCAGCTACTCTATGATCGCCTGTGCCTCTCCCGCCTATTTGCAGAAGTTTGGCCAACCCCTGCACCCGAGTGAGCTAACAAACCATGCTACGCTGATCTATGCACCGCCAGGCACTCCTAGAAGATGGATGTTTAACGAGGGGCGCAAGTGCTTCGAAGTGCTGTTAAATCCACTGCTACTGGCCAATAACAGTAAGCTGTTGCATCTGGCGCTGCTAGCCAACAAAGGCATAGCTCTGGTTCCCGAGTTTATTGTTAGTGACGATATACAAAGCGGCAAATTAATCGCCATTTTACAGCAGTTCAATAGTCCGAACCTGAATGTGTATTCGCTGCGCCCCAGTGATCGCACACCCTCGCACCGCTTAAAGGTTCTGCAGGAATTTCTCAGTCAGCGCTTAGCCAATGACTAAGTGACAGGGAGGCACTGGTAAGCCGCGCTATGTCTACTAGCGCACGGTGCTGAGCTTATTGGCGTAATCCAAAGCCGACGCCAGATCGGCCAGAGGTCTGAACATCGCCGGATCAAAGGCCTTTATCGCGCCGCCCTGCCTGGCCAAATTGGGCCAGTCTGGATTAGCCAATGCCACTTTACCCAGCGCCAGAAAATCTATATGTTGTTCAGTGAATGCAACACTAGCCTGTTCAGCCGTTTCTACCCCACCGTTACCTATCACTGCTAAACCACTGTATTTTTTAGCCAGATTTACCAGTGAAGCGCCATCGGAAAAAGCGCTCTGAGCGACGTAAGGCTCGGTGATATGTATAAAATCTATGCCGCTGGCCGCAATCCCTGAAAATATTTCCCGCGCTGCATTTTCAGCTGCTGGCCAGCAGTACTGGCTATCATTGACCTTTTTCTGCGAGAAACGCACCCCTACTAAAAAGTCATCCCCCACTGCTGCGCGCACTCTGGCGACGATATCTGTATAGATACGTAACCTGTTGCGCAACTCTCCACCGTATTGATCAGTTCGCTGATTAGTGTAATCGGTGAGGAATTGATCCAATAGATAGCCATTGGCACCGTGGATTTCCACACCATCAAACCCCGCTTCTTTAGCTCTGCGAGCGGCGTCGGCAAAACCTTGCAGCACATTGTCGATGTCGCTAAGACTCATAGCGACAGGCAAGTTGTAGTCGCCGCTGCCGTAATACAAGGACATCTGTCGGCCTTTAGGTTGTACCGGCGAAGGCGCTGCACTATGTTCGCTAAAGCGATTGTAGCTAGATAGTGCCCCCGCATGCATCAACTGTGCAATAATCTTCGCCCCCTGCTGCTGAACAGACTTGATAACAGGCTGCCAGCTCTGTGCTTGCTCAGTCGAACTCAATCCAGGCTGCTTGTAGTATCCCTGCGAGTAGTGCCTATCTGTATACAACCCCTCTGTGATAATGACGCCAAATCCTCCCGTGGCGAACTCGCTGTAATACTCTGCCATCAGCGGCCCGACACAACCGTCTTCCAGGGCACTGACTCTGGTCATAGGTGCTACTACTAGCCTGTTAGTGGTTTGTAGCTGGCCTAACCTTGCGCCAGTAAATAAGTTTTTGCTATTTATCATCAGTATTTACCTTGTTTGAATTTGTATGCGGGCATCTTTACATTCAACACAAACACAGTAAATAAGCGTTATTATTGAAACATTAACAACTTTAAATTGATTATAGGTTTCCTCCTTAAAAATCAGTCGTCAACAATCAATTAAATTTATTGCGCAACATGCAGAGAAATTACGCTTTAACAAACCGATCAAAAAGCGATTCAATCACCACCTCCTCAAGCTCTAAAGAAAATGCTTCTGTTAGCAACTGACTCAGTTGCGCCACGCTAGTCACTTGAGTAATCTCGGTAATACCTTGTCTGATCCGATGGAACTGCGCGTTTCTCAGAGAGCGGATGTCATTGTCTATTTTTCTGGATAAGATTAAATTATTCAGAAAATTTGATTGCGGGTGTTTGCTGGTATAAAAATTACTCACCATACAATCTGCCTCGGTATAACTTCCCAGATCAAATCTGTATAGCAGCGTATAGTCGCCTTGCTTAAGCATTTCTAAGGTGTACTCACCCGCAACATTGCGCTGTATCCTATAGCTGGATTGCCCTTGCTTTTGCACTTCCCCCAGGACTAGTTTAACCGGTAATCTGCAGCCTAAATGGCCAAAACCTGTGTCCACTATGTATTGCTCGTCAGCCAAATCCACCAAACTAATGCGGTGAGTTCTAGGCGCATCTATAGCATTACTATTGGCTACTTTGGCCATTAAAATGCGTACCTTAAAACCCAACTCAACCAACAAATCATAAGTTAACTTGTTGTGTTCAAAGCAGTAACCACCCAGGCCTTGCTGCACTATCTTGTTAAAAACGCTAGCGCTGTCAATTTTCACCTCCTCACCAGAGATAACTGCCAGACTATTGAAGCTGTATTTTGCTACATGACGGCTCTGTAAAGCTTGTAAAAACTCCAGCTCGCGGTGCTTAAATGTTAATTCCAGATCTGCTATATACGCCGTTGCTCTGCTGTTGTAGGTCATGCTTTATCCCGTTCTATGAATAGATGAATAATGGTTAATTCTGCCAATTTATTAAAAGTATGCCGCCAATCATCGCCGCTACTCCCAACAATTTTAAAGCAGTGATAGGTTTGAGTGGCAAATCAAACCAACCAAAATGGCTGGATATAATAGCCACTACAATCTGACCGCTCAAGGCGTAGGACATCATAGACCCGATGCCCATTTTCGGGGCCAGATAAAAAAACATCGCCACTGCAAAAGCGCTAAAAAAACTGCCGCTGAACCACAGATAAGTCGGTATCACCTTGATATCATCAGCTTGCGGATAGCTTTTTGTAAAGGCTAATAGTGCTGTTAAGGTAAATAGGGCACTAAAACTAAAGGCGATGGTGGTGGCAATTAACGGATTTTTCAGCAGCACCGCGAGTTGCGAGTTGAGCCCTGATTGGGTGGCAATAGCAGCTCCTGCCAAAGTTGCAGCAACAGCAAACAATGATAAAGAATTCACTGGTATTCCCCGATGACCATTGCCGAAAACCTAATCCGGGCTCTATTGGCATTTGCTCTGTGATCTTCGGTGCTGCGTATGCCAATTGCGCCAGTCACTGTTGTGTTTAAGCCATTTGCAGCCAGGTCTAATCGCTGATCTAACCCTGCAATATCTATCGCCATAGAGGCGACTTCTGTGAGTACTGATCGCAGAATTTCCAGAGCGCGTAGCGCCAATTTAAAGCTTGTAATATTTGCATACTGTTCCCGTTAGTTGTTTCTTAGCCTGAGCTAATAGTGCTCTGTGTGACCAACGGGGAAGATTTTACTTTGCTGTTGCCAAATTTTCATTTACATAGGTTGATGATAGCGACAAAAATTAACAGCTTAAGTACTAGACACTTAAGTCTCTAATTTTTTTCGAATGCGGCTCAACTGCGTGGCAGTAACCCCTATATGAGAGGCTATATGGTACTGAGCTAACCTTTGGCTTAACTGCGCAAACTCACTTAAAAATTCCAAGTAGCGGGCACTGGCATCTTCCTGGACAAACGCATTGTCACGGGCATCTGAACGCAGCAGCCAGTTTTTTTCTAAATAGTAAATCTGAAATAACTTTAAATCTTCGCTCTGCAGCAACAGTTGTCGAAAACCTTTAAAATTAATTTCTATTACTGCAGAGTCTTCCAGCGCCTCTATGCTTAACGCCGTGGGATTCTGAGTCAATAGTGCTGTCATAGAGCCAGGAAAACGCCCTTCAAAGAAAAAGGTCTTATTGTATTCACGCCCGCCTGCATCTAAGTTAAATGCCCTGAACAACCCCCTGTGAACAAAAGAGAAGGAACTGGGAATCTGGCCACTGGGATACAGCAGATCTTTTTTAGCAATTGTTTTATATTCACAGTGACC
>ASZI01000388.1 GCA_000416315.1 Osedax symbiont Rs2
ACGGAGAAAATCAGACCAATGAGTATCTCTCCTGCAACATAACCGCCACCGGCAAAGATCATCAAGCCAACAAAATTAATGAAAAAGTTATAAAAAGGATAGCTGTTGCGCCCATTGGGATTATTGGCACTTTGCCTTGCTCTGTTGTTGTCGACACAGCGCTGCCAGCGGTGTATTAACAGCCACTCCAGGCCTCTTGCCAGCAGTACTGTCAGCGTTAAGTGGCTAAGTAATTGGATGAAGCCTATTATTCCTCCATGGGGGATATAGGTTTTAAATACAAAATTTACTTGTAACCAGAATGTCTCAGTAGCGGCAAAGGTAGAGCGTATGCCTCGACCCAGAGGGGAGGAGGGATCTTTGGCCCCTTTTAAAACAGCAATGACAGACTGGGGCTGTTGTAGCGCATTGTTCAAGTTAGAATCTGCCTGCAGTTGTATCTGCTGTAGGAGTAAACTGCGCACTTGCCTCTCATCCAGAGGTGCAAGAAAATCTCCTATCTGCTCGGGTAAAATGTGCTCAGGTACTGAAACCGGCTGCTCTTGGTTGTTTGCACTGTCAAAAAATGCCTGGGCTGGTGCTGAAACAATCAATGACAGCAGTGATGTTAACAACAGCAATTTAACAAAGGGTCGGGCTAAATCAATTATGTGCATAAAAAACCTGATGAATTGCTGAACAAAAAAAAGATAAATACTGATTAGAAGGCAGCGCAGTGACAGTGCCTGTCGCTAAAAAGTCTCCATAGTTTAATGACCTAAGCTGAATTGCTCAAGTCGCAAGAAAAGATAGCTTAAGCCTAATTGATTTGATTGTCGTAATTGCTGTGCAATAACTTGTCAGACTCAGCTAAGGGTAGCGTCCCAGGGTTTTCTATAAAACGATAGCTTTGATTGTATCGCTTGGCAATGGCAAAACAGAAGTGTAAGACAGTTATAAGTGCGCCGGGCTAGCTCTGAGGGTCGACTTTTCGTTGTCGCCACCATATGGCCAGACCATACAAGCCAAATATATAACCCAGTGCGCCGATAATATCCTGAAAGCGTGCTTTTTCTTGCAGGCTGTTAAGCTGTTCGCTCAAAGGTTGTATCTGTATCGCCAGCTGCTGGGAAATAACTCTTTGCAATTGTTGCTGGGTGTACTGGTTCTGGGCAATTAAGTCTTTGTCAGCACTGGGCTGCGTCGCATTTTCCAAGAGTTCACTCGCCTCGACTGAGGCTTTAAGCTGCCAGTTGGCTAGGTGCCCGTCAAGACTGTCGGCAATAATCTGGTAGTTGCCAGCTGCTAGTTCGAAAACAAACTTTCCCTGCTGATCAGTGCTTGGCCTATGGATAACCAGGCCTTCACTGTCAATCACTTTCAGGGCTAAGTTGGCCAGCGTGGCACCACCGGCAAAATAAACTTTGCCACGCACTTGTAAAGCCTTTTGCTCGCCAACTATAGGCTGGGTGTAGGCAAATATTTTTAATAGATGGGCATTTGCAACAGGGCTAAAGAGCAGGGCTGCGGTTATTAAAGGGGCTATAAGTCGCATTAGTTGCTCACTGGAGTGTGAAAAGCGCTGGGCGATGTTCTGAGCAAAAAGCTGACAACGACAGCAGTCACAGCTGCTTCAATGATCATCAGCGGTATGTTCGTCGCTAAAATAACCTTCATCATAGGGGCAAACTCCTGGCCGCTAAAAACTAAGCTGGCGCCAAGTAGTGAGGTGGTCAGAGCAATGCCGGTAGCTCCGGCAACGGCGCCGATAATCATCGCATAACGCTTTGAGAAGCTATCGTTGTTTTTGAGATGTGCGAGCAGTAACGGTCGCAAACAAAGGGCCACCACAATAGCGGGCAGTGCCATGTTAAAGGTATTGACTCCCAGCACTAATAAACCGCCGTAACCGAAGAACATCAGCTGCAGTATCAGCGCTACAAAGATCGCCGGTACTGCTGCCCAGCCGAGCATTAACCCCATCAAACCATTAAACAATAAATGGATAGAGCTGGGTCCCACCGGGAAAGTGATCATCGAGGAGATGAAAAACACCGCCGCCAGCATCGCTGTCTGTGGGATTTTATCATCGTCCAATTTTTTCAAACCGTAGCTTAGCAGAGCAATTGTGCCCAGCGCTCCCAGTGTCAATATTGGCGTGCTGACAACGCCATCGGGTATATGTGCCATGTCTACACCTCTATTGCATTTCTTTTGCGTTGATCCAGATCAAGCCACCGAGCTCGACTGGCACCATCTTGCCGGTAGGTGCTTTAAGCTGGTAGTCGGCGTCTATCAATGCGGCGAAACCCCACCAGCCGGCTCTGGGCATTACATAGCTGAAAGTACCATTGGCATCAGCCTTAATCACTTGAGTGATATAACTATCCGTTGGGGCTGTGACAGAGCCATCGTTGCGCCACTCCACTTCAACCTCGGCAAAAGGTACTGCTTTGCCTTGTACTTTGACGATACCGCGAAAGGCATTGCCTGCCCACAAGCTATAAGGGCGAGTTAAAGGTTCTATTTCCACCGGCAAATCTAGATTCTGATCCCAGCCGTTAAAGTCCCCGTAGCCGTCTACTATCACCTTGGCGTAGTGAATGATCATCTTTGCTTCGGATTCTTCCCAGTAAGGTTGCGGCTCGACAAAAAAAAGCAAATCTCCAGGTTCAGTGACTTGATATGCAAACGACCACTGCTGAATTTGAGCGTTTCCCGCAGCTTTTAATGAGGGCAGTAGGTCAGTATGAGTACCGTTACTTAAAACGCTGAGTGCTTTTGGCTTTAGCATGTCCATCACCGGCCCCTGAGTCATAGGGTGGGTGAAGCGCACTGCAAAATTTAACGGCTGTTGCCGATCACTGTTTAGAAAATCGCGATCGGGAATTATTTCTTGAAAATGTGCATAGCTGTTGTTGCTGGCAATGAGCAGGCAGCAGGCGTAAAGTGTTTTGCTACATGCTTGTTTAATAACAGTGAAACGGTTCATAAAAGCCTTATGAAGAAAATATAATTTGTGTGAAGAAGCCGTGCAAATAATAGGATAATTCATACGAATTTACAATTAATCATACTTATTATTTTTGATCGTTAAATAAAGCGCTGCGCAGGGCTGATAACAAGGCAAAGCAAATAGGAGCAACAATGCACCAATTACGCTTGTACGCGATTGAACAAAGTGTCTACTGTCAGATAGTCACTTTGGTGCTGCGCCTAAAAAACGTGGCTTTCCAGCATCTTGAAACCAACATATTTGCCAGTGAAAAGGTCAAGGCTTCGCATGCGCTGCTGCACCCTTTTAAAAAGATACCTGTGCTCAGTCACGGCGATTTCAGCCTTTACGAAGTGGTGGCTATCACTCGCTATATAGATGAAAGTTTCACAGGGCAAAGCTTGCAGCCCAAAAGTGCCAAAGAGCGAGCGAAAATGACCCAGATCATCTCCCTGATGGACAGTTATGCCTATCAGCCTATGGTTTGGGGCATCTATGTGCAATGTTCTGTGAGACCCTCCAGAGGGGAGCAGCCGGACCTTGAAGTGGTTGTCGCTGCCATTGCAGCAACAACGCTCGCCCTTAACACGCTGGCACAGTTGTTGGCACAGCAGAGCTATTTTGTTTCAGAGCAGCTGACACTGGCTGACTGTCACGTACTACCAATGCTTGAATGTCTGGGTAAGTGTGATCAGGGGCGCACTCTACTGCAAAATTATCCGAACTTAATGCAGTGGTTGTCAAGAATGGCGCAGCTAGAGGCATAGTTCTATCAAGTTTTGGGGGTGCTGTGTATATGGGCTTTGCCTTCGTGATGGTAGTGCTCAACTTCGACCGGGACCAGGTAAGCTTTGCCGTGACGTATCCCGGGTCTGGCTATTATGTCATTGCAAAACTCTCTGATTTTATTGGTATCCCCATTGAGCATCACTGTTTCCATGCAGTGGTCGTGATCTAAGGGCACCCTCAAGGTTGAGACGGCAATGTTGTGGTTGGCGTGCTGAGCCTGGGCCAGCTTCGCCGCCAGTTCGCGCTCCTGGTGATTGTAGACATAGGTCATAGAGCCGATACAATCTCCGCCTATAGACTTCTCCAGGCTCTGTTGCTCCAGTTTGTCTCTGATTAAATCGCGCATTCCCTCGGAGCGGTTTTTATAGCCGTGGGCCTTTAAATACTGATCAAATTGTTCTGCAAGCTCTGAATCTAAAGAAATTGTTAACCTTTCCATGTCAATACCTGTATCAGTTGTGTCGCATGTTGCTGCACTTAAACGATTCGATGTGGCTGTAATTCAATCAGCTCAACCATTACCCCTAGCAGTATCACTTTTCCCTGGTAGCGCTCATCACCAGTGGCAGAGAACTCAAACTGGTATTCTCGTCTGAGTGTCAGTTGGCCTGTGGGATTGCGTTTGGGGCGAATCTTTTTCAAGCTGACGCTGCCATCCAGCAGTTGCAAGTTTAGTTTTTTACATTCGCCCCTGGCGGCAGCGAGGGCAAGTTCACGAATTTTCTGTCCATTAATCCAATACAAAATAGCTAAGCAAAGTAGTGAGAATACAAAAACATCAAACAATTCAAAGTACATGTGTTTACCGAATAACGAGGTTGTGGCTAAATTAAGTTGCTAGATTATCACCATTGCATGACATCACAAGTAAAGCTTGTGTCTCAGGGGGATAAATATTCACGGATTAAATCACTGCTTATAGGCCAACACTAATGAGTGTCGCAGTTGCAGCTGCGTTAAGCTGTGCACAGATCCCAGCCTAAATTAACTCAGCGATAGATTGAGCTGGCGAAAACAACCGGAGTTGTCCATCATAGAGCGAATGACTTGATCCTGGTTGCAGCGGCGTTGTGTCCTCAAACAGTCACAAAACATCTTTATTATTATCTTTTATAACTTAGGACTCTTAAGAAAAATGCAGCTGATGATTGACTTTCTCGTTCACAGTGGTTGGGATTTAATCGCCCTCACTTGGTTTTTGTGTTGTTTTAAAGGCTACCTCTACTATGCCAGGTATAAAAGTTACGATACCCCATGTCTGGCTAATGTGCTGCACAAGTACCGCTATGAGTGGATGATGCACATGCTCGAGCGAGAAGTGCGTATCGCCGATGAAACAACCATCGCCAACTTAGAGCGCAGTGTCTCTTTCTTTGCCTCAACGACTATTCTAATCATCGCCGGTCTGATTACGTTGTTGGGATCAAGTGACGCAGTGATCAAAGTGCTGGCGAACATTCCGGTTATCACCACTGAGACCCAGGGCTGGACTTTTAAGATAATCTGCTTAATTGTAGTGTTCTTGTATGCGTTTTTTAAGTTTACCTGGAGCTTGCGCCAATACGGATTTTTGTCGGTGATGGTGGGTAGTGCACCGACTCCCGCGGAAAATTGTTCGGATGAAGGCAAGCGATTTCACGCCCAGCGAATAGCGTTGATGTGCTCAAAAGCGGCGGGAAATTTTAATTTGGGTTTACGTACTTATTATTTTTCGGTGTCTATGTTGTCCTGGTTTATCTCGCCTGTGCTGTTTATGTTTAGTGCTGCATTTGTTGCACTGATCCTCTATCGCAGAGAGTTTCGCTCTGAAACCTTGCAAAATTTGATGATGAATTTGGGTGAAATTGGCAAAATAAACTTGGATAAAAACAAAGCCAAGAAGAGCGATATATGAATTTGCTGCAGTCACCCAGCGCTCAGTTTGCTGGCTGTCAGCTCGCTAAAAATCAGCAGCGGTCGAAAAATCTAGAAAAATAACTTAATTGTCCCCCTTGAATATGGCATCCGTGCCCCCATTTCTGCTCTCAGGTATCGAATTAATAAATACAACAACAGCGACTCGCTGTTGTTCTGTAGCACAGGATCACACTTAAATGACTACTGAAACCCAGCAAGAAACTCTAGGCTTTCAAACGGAAGTTAAACAGTTACTGAACTTAATGATCAACTCTCTGTACTCTAACAAAGAAATATTTTTACGCGAGTTGGTTTCTAACGCGTCTGATGCCGCTGAAAAGCTCAGATACGAAGCGCTGGAAAATGGAGATTTATACGAAGGTGATGGTGATTTAAATATTCACATCAGCTTTGACAAGGAAGCTAAGACCGTCACAATCGAAGATAACGGTATTGGCATGACACGTCAGGAAGTGGTTGACCACTTGGGAACAATCGCAAAATCTGGCACCGCTAGTTTTCTGGGCCAATTAACGGGTGATGAGTCCAAAGACAGCCAACTAATTGGTCAGTTCGGGGTAGGTTTCTACTCGGCGTTTATCGTTGCTAAGTCGGTAGATGTATTTACCCGCAAAGCCGGCGGCGATACCAGTGAAGGTGTGCACTGGAGTTCTGAAGGTGAAGGTGAATTCACATTAGCCACTGTTGAAAAAGCTAAGCGCGGTACTCAGATTGTATTGCACCTTAAAGAAGATGAGTTAGAGTTTGCAGATGGTAGTCGTCTGCGTCACCTGATTCGCAAGTATTCAGATCACATCGCACTGCCTATCCTTATGCAGCAAGAAGCACCTTTCGTGCCCCCTGCAGAAGAAGGTGAAGAGCCTAAAGAAGTAGAAGCTGTAGTACTTGAAGATGAAACTGTAAACTCAGCTTCAGCACTGTGGACTCGTAACAAGTCCGATGTCAGCAAAGAAGATTACAGCGAATTTTATAAACATGTATCTCACGATCATACTGATCCACTGACCTGGACTCACAACCGTGTTGAAGGCAAGCAAGAATATACCAGCCTTTTGTATGTGCCTACTAATGCTCCACACGATCTTTGGAACCGTGAGGCGCCACGTGGTTTGAAGTTGTACATCCAACGTGTTTTCATCATGGATCAAGTCGATGAATTTTTACCTATGTACCTTAGATTCATCAAAGGTGTGGTGGACTCTGCCAGCTTGTCACTGAATATCTCGCGCGAGATCTTACAAAAAGATCCAAGTGCAGAAAAATTAGGCGCCGCTTTAACTAAGCGTGCTTTGGATATGCTTTCTAAACTGAGCAAAGATGAAGACAAGTACCTGACATTTTGGAAGGCTTTTGGCAATGTGATCAAAGAGGGGCCGGCAGAAGATTTTGCCAACCGTGAAAAGGTCATGAAGTTGATGCGTTTCGCCTCTACCCACAATGATTCTGATGCGCAAACAGTCTCTTTGAGCGGCTACATTGAGCGTATGCAAGAAGCTCAGGAAAAGATCTACTACGTGACCGCTGAGAATTACAAAACGGCTAAAAATAGCCCGCACTTGGAGATCTTTCGCAAGAAAGGTATCGAAGTACTGTTGCTTACCGAGCGTATTGACGAGTGGATGATGAGCCATATCTTCGACTTTGATGGCAAGTCTTTCCAGGACGTCGCAAAAGGCGAGTTGGATCTTGGTGATAAGGATAACGAAGAAGAAAAGAAAGCGCAGGAAGAGGCTGCTAAAGAAGCGCAAGGGCTGACTGAGCGCCTGAAAGAGAGCCTGAGCGATAAGGTATCTGAAGTACGTGTTACTAATCGTCTAACAGATTCTCCTGCTTGTCTGGTATTAAATGCTTACGACATGGGTGCGCAGATGCGTCAGATTATGGAAGCTGCAGGCCAGGATGCACCAGATTCTAAACCAATCTTTGAAGTCAATGTCGAACATCCGTTAATCCAGAAGATGGATAACGAAACCGATGAAGATCGCTTTAATGACTTAGCTAACATCATCTTCGACCAGGCCGATCTGGCTTCAGGTGGTCAGTTAGATGATCCGGCCAGTTACGTAGCGCGTCTTAATAAATTGTTGCTAGAACTTAGCAAGTAAATTTAATTTGTTAAAAAACCAGCCTAGGGCTGGTTTTTTTTGCTTTAATTTTACCTTCTTAAGTCAATTGATTTGACTGCCGCGCAGTGAATCAATAATCTGCTGTTGAATATCTACACCTAATTACAAGGAAATGCGCAATGAAAAGCCATGAAGTTGACTACGAAATTATCGGTGAAGCCTGCCAATTAGTTGAGATAGAACTGGACCCAGGTGAGACGGTGATCGCTGAAGCCGGGGCGATGAATTATCTGGAGGAGGGGATAGAGTTCGAATCTAAAATGGGCGATGGCTCAAACCCCGATGAAGGGCTAATGTCAAAAATGTTTGGTGCCGCCAAGCGCAAACTGACCGGTGAATCTGTGTTCATTACCCACTTTAGTAACTGTGGGTCAGCGAAGAAGCGGGTGGCTTTCTCGGCGCCTTACCCCGGTAGTATCGTAGCTCTGGATATGGCAGAGCTTGGCGGGCGAGTGATCTGTCAAAAAGATTCATTTTTAGCAGCGGCGTTAGGGACTAAGATATCGGTTACTTTTAACCGCAAGCTTGGGGCTGGTTTTTTTGGCGGCGAAGGCTTTATCCTGCAGAGCCTAGAGGGTGACGGCAAAGCATTTATCCACGCCGGTGGAACCTTAATCAAAAAACAGCTAACAGGAGAGACGCTGCGAGTAGACACTGGTTGCCTGGTGGGTTTTACCGAGGGAATTAACTACGATATTGAGCGCGCAGGTAGTTTAAAGTCGATGCTGTTTGGTGGTGAGGGGCTGTTTCTGGCGACTCTGTCGGGCCATGGGACTGTCTGGTTGCAAAGCATGCCTTTCTCCAGACTCGCAGATCGGATCATGCAAAGTGCTCCCAGTGCTAGTGGTAATAGTATAGGTGAAGATTAGCAGTGAAAAATCAGATTGACTATTAATACAATTTGATAGTAGTTTATCTCCTGTTCATATTATAAAAACAGGAGATAACTATGAAAAATCTATCCATAGTAAGATCTGCCTCCAGACACTTCGACTATCCATCCGCTACCATCATGCAGGCTCTTACTAGAGCTATTGCTTTGAGCAGTGTTAGCTGTTTACTACTGCTTTTGCTAGCAGGCAATGTCTGGGCACTCACTAGCACACAAGAAAAGCAGCTAATAAAGCGCTGTGACAAAATCAATGCCAAAATCAAGAAAAGCAAAATTGCCAGCAGGGCAGGAGGTAGCGCGGCGAAGATGGAGAAGTTTCGCTTAAAGATTTATGCCCTGGATGATGAGTATTCAGCGCACAAGTGCATTTTGGTAAGATCAAAATTAAAAATGCTCTAAGCCAGCCACGCCCTGTTATTAGTGGGCGATAATGGTTTGGTTTTGGATGGCTGCATTTAAAACCTTCAGGCACTTGGTTTAAGCGTCGAGCTGGGAAGATGTCTGTCGCTGGACAATAAACCTTAGCCTAAAACAGCTGAGCAGAATTCAATCGATTATCCAGTATTTACTGTATTATAAATACAAAATACATATAAAATAATATGTACCTTGTTTGCTGTGAAAGTTGTCATGAATTACTATGAAAGCTAGCATCTGCGCTGCAACCCACTAACCCGAGCGAGCAGTCATTTCCCTGCTTAAAATAGCAACAGCTTTCTCGACGCAATTAAATAAATTCCTAGCTTCACTAACATAGAAACATTAATATTAAGGCTAATAAATTGTTGTAAAAGGATATTGTGTTGAAACTGTCTCTTATTGCTGTGCTTATGTTGATATCTTCGTTTTCAGTGCAGGCGTCGCTAACAAAAGCACAAAAGGCGCAAAAAATCGTTATTTGTAATGAAATTAACATCGCAATAGGTCATGCCAGGGATCGCATGCGTGGCAGCAAAACCAGTGGTTATTCAAGATATTCTGGTCAAACACGTAAACAGCTGGACCGACTGTATTGGGATGAGAAATGCATCTTGGTGAGATCTTCTTTGAAAATGCCATAACACAGCGGTCATTTTCATAGAGCGGCATTATCGGGCGTTATAATCAGCTATTTAAAAAGTCAGCAACGACGATTTATAGCGCTTTAAATACAAAGGTTTATAGAAGATTTTGACTGCAGCTTCAGTCAAGTTGTTAGCGCTTTTGTGCAGTGACCCAGATTAAACAAAAACAATAATGAGCTCACGGACAAAAAGATGAATATCTCAGCTTTTAAGTTTACGCCAGCTGCTAAGTATCAGCAGTTGCACAAGTCCAGAAAAATGGTCCTGCGTAATTTCCTGCTCTCTATGCTGGCTTACCATGTCGCTATCTTCATAGGCTATCTCTCGGTTTGGTTGGGCGATAGTCGTTACACTACTGCGCATTTTAGTTATCTGTTGTTGCTGATTTATCTCACGAATACAAGTCTCACATACTGGCATTTAAGGCCTGCGCAGATTAGCCGCGCATATTCGAATAAAATCATGTCTTTGCAGGCTGTTAATTGGTTTTTGATATTTGCACTGTGGAGCTTCTTAATGGCCGATATGCGCGCGACTACTTTGATTTGCGCGATGATGGCCATGTCATTTTTATTTGCCAACTCTAGCTTTATTTATTCTTTGGTTTTAAGTTTCTTAGTTGCCAGCTTATACCTTTTGATCGGCTATATAGGCGGGCAGTATTTTTCACATCCCTGGAGTGTTAGCGGTGATATTATCAATGCTTCTTCCTTTTTCTTCAGCGCTGTTCTGATAGGCTATATGGTACATACAGCGACTGTGCAGTTGCGCCAGCAAGCATACAATGATTTCTTAACAAAATTGCTTAACCGCCGGGCTATGAGTAGCTTCATTGAGGCTGAGTTCCAGCGCAGTTTGAGATTTAACAGTCCCGCGACTTTGGTGATGATGGATCTGGATGACTTTAAAATCATCAATGATCGCTTTGGCCACGGCGGCGGTGATGCGGTGCTAGTGCATGTCGCCAAAGAGCTGAAGCAGCATTTAAGAGGGACTGATCACTTGGCGCGCTGGGGTGGGGAAGAGTTCCTGGCACTGCTAATAGGTGTGTCACCGCAGCGGGCTAAATTCGTCGTAGAACGCGCCCTGATACAGCTGGGTAACAAGCCGCTGAGTTATAAAGAAAATAGCATCAAGGTTTCTTTTAGTGCCGGCATCAGCTCTTTAAATGAATTTGACAGCGCCGAGGCGGCTATTCAAGAGGCGGATCGGATGTTATACGTGGCTAAAAAAGCCGGTAAAAATCGGGTGATGCTCAATGCTAAGCTGGCTTTAAATCTTAATCAAGCATAGACAACAGTGACTCTCATGCAGTTTTTTCAAGGTAAAAATAGTCAATGATGGACCCCAGACACACGGTTAACCCCCCGACAAACAGTGACAATAAGGCCAAAAAAACAAACTCAAAACTGGCGATGCTGGGCATAACATTGTTGATCTTATTTACCTTAGGTCAGTATCTGGCGATGTATTTGCCGGCTTTTCATGGTTCCCAACCACAAATATTTTTTCTAATCATTTCAATGTTATGGACTGCTTTATTAGGGTTGTTTGGCGCAAAAATATTGTCCTTGAAAAAGTTCTATGGCTTTGCTCTTGGGCTGCTGCTAGGCGCTGCGGCCTTTGCCGGGGCATTGCTATTGGCAGGGCTCAAATCGGCTAATGACACAGCACCTTGGCAGCAGTCTCAGCTGGAGCACAGCTACATGCAAGGGCTGTCGAAAAATCAATGTCTGCTTAAGAGCGTCAGTTTTCTAGAGAGCTGTGACTCTGACGCCTGCCTGAAAACGATGAGCGCAGTGAGCACTGATTGCATTAGTGTTGCCAGCGGTACCAGCGCACAATTTTGCCTTGTCCTAGCCGCCGACCAGCAATTGTCTTGCGATCTCACTGCAACAAGCGGGGGGGAAAAAGATCGGATCTGTCAGTTACAGGAAAAACTGCAGAGACGTTTTTGTCAGTAAAAGATAATAGAAAATTATCGCTAATCTGATTTTAGTCTGTGGTCTAGTTTGCTAATATTGCTGAAAATAAAAAAAGCGGTAAGTGTTGCTTACGGCAAATAACAGGTAGTTTTACAATGACCAGTGCAGAGAAAATAATAATAGCAGACGACCATCCACTGTTTAGACAAGCCTTAGCTATCATGCTGCAATCTCATTTCAGTGAAGCAGAGCTTTTAGAAGCACAGAGCATTCCGGATTTAGAGCAATTGCTATTAATGACTCCAGTAGATTTGTTGTTACTGGATTTAGATATTCCAGGTGCCCAGGGCTTTAATACCTTGATTAATATCAGAGCCAAATACCCGCAGATGGGTGTGGTTATTATTTCTGGAATTGAAGATGCCGACACCATCAACAAGGCAATGCAGCACGGTGCTGCTGGTTTTATTCCTAAATCCACAGCGGTCAGTGACATGGTGTTGGCCATTGGTGAAGTCTTTAATGGCAACCTCTGGATACCGGCAGAAAATGTCGAGCAAGGCGCAGCTTTAGCGATTGATCAGCGTCTGGACTCACTGACACCACAGCAACATAAAATTCTACTGATGTTCGCAGATGGCTTGCTAAACAAGCAGATTGCCTTCGATTTAGGATTGGCAGAGTCGACCAAAAAAAGTCACGCCAGTACTATCTTCCTAAAACTTGGGGTAAAAAATCGAACCCAGGCAGTGATTTTATTAAATGAAATAGTCCAAGGGCAAACTTGTTTCGGACCTTCAGCAGCTAACTAACCCCCCGCTATGTGACAACAGTTGCCGGTCTCGCTGGGAGGTCCAATGTGATCGGTGCTAGGCGATTAGCAGCTGCTGTTACCTGAATTCTTGGTGGGCATAGTTCCTCTCCAAGTTTTTTGCCAGCAGCGAGCTCATTAACGCGCGCAGCGCGATGGGTTTAACAATTTTGCGCAAATAGCCGATCCCCGCTTGCTGGGCTCTGATCTGTACTTCCTCATCGGTGGTCGCAGTAATCAATATTGCCGGAAGGGGATAGCGGCTGCGTTGTTGTAGCAGGGCGATCAAGGAGATGCCATCAGCGCTATAGTCTCTGTCTAAGCCCATGCTATTGTCAACCTGCCCCAAGCTTGGTGTTACTGAAGGCTCTTGCAGTTGATAATCTACCAGTACAATATCAAATTGCTTATCCTGTTGAGTGAAAATTTCCAGTGCTTGTTGAGCGCTCTGTGCAGTGTGCACCTCACATTTCCAGGCACACAGCAAATCTTTCATTGCAGCTAATATGGCCGGCTCATTGTCAATGCACAATACTTTTACTCCCTGTAATGTACTGACGCTGGGCGTGACAGGTTGGCTCTGGATTACCGGGTTGCGCTCTATCGGTACTGAAATACTAAATAGACAGCCCTTGGTTAGCTGGGATTTCAGGTCTATGGAATGATTTAGCAGTGCCGCTAAGCTCTGTGCAATATTTAGTCCTAGTCCCAGGCCTTTAGGGCCGATTATCTGTACCGTAGACAGCTGGGTAAATTGCTCGAACACCGCTTGTTGTTTGTCCTCTGGAATACCGGGGCCGTTATCCAGAACTTGTATCGATAAGTACTCTCCCTGGCGCCTGCAGCCTAAAAGCACTTTACCGTTACCGGCGTACCTGAAGGCATTGCTGAGAAAATTTTGCACTATCCTGGTCAGTAAACTTAAATCGCTTTTGATATATAAGTCACTGGATACAAATCTGAAATCTATCTCGAACTGCTCTGTCAGGCCACTGAACTCAGCCGCTAATAAGGTAAACAACTGAGCTACCGGTAGCGCATGTATATGCGGGGTGATATTGCCACTTTCGATTCGGGCTATTTCGTTTAAATCTAACAGCAGGTTATTGGCTATTTCCAGAGAAGTGTCTATCTGTTGGATTTGTTCGCGCTCTTGTGCCGAGACTTTAGGGCTTAAGCTGACAGCCGATGAAAACAGTCTGGCTGCAGACAGGGGCTGCAACAAGTCATGGCTACAGGCCTTTAAGTATTGGCTTTTTTTAAAATGCGCTTGTTCCGCTTTCTCTCTGGCCAGTGCCAATTCGCTGTTGGCCTGTTCTAACTCTCGGTTTGCCTGCTCCAGTTCCGCGGTGCGTGCCAGTACCCGTCCCTCCAGATCAAAGTTTTCCTCTTGCAGGAATTTTTCCGCCTGACGATAAGCCGTGATATCGGAAAATATCATTACAAACCCGCCTCCGGGTATCGGGTTGCCCTCAGTGCGAATAGTCATGCCGTTGTCTAACTTTCGCTCAGAGCTATGTCTGCTGCCCTGACGGAAAAACTCAAGGCGTTTCTGCACTTGCTGGTTGACACAGTCGGCGTATTCGGGTCTTTGGCTTAAGTTGAAATGGATCAATTGGCTTACCGGGCTGCCTATATAGATAAACTCTTCAGGAAAGTTGAAAATTTCCAGGTAGCGCTGATTCCATGCCACCAGCTGCAACTCACTGTCGATCACGGAAATGCCTTCACTGACATTTTCAATCACACTTTGTAACACCGTTCTGGAAAACTCCAGTTGCTGATTGGAGTTATCTTCGGCTAGCTGAGCCACTTGATCAAAAGCCATCTCATTGCCGCCAGTGGCGAAAGTGGTTACAAGCTTTGCCGAGGCTGAGCCCAGTACTGCCGCCAAAGTTGTTTCGGCGTGGAAAATAAGTGCCTCATCGTACTCTTTGGCTTTCATAAAGCTGTTTTTATTGGCGAACAGCTTGAATGAGTGTGCGGCTTTATCGGCACCGAAAAAGCGCGCCACTAAAAACTCTAGTTCATGAATATCTACCTTAGGTTGCTTTGGTAGACTCCATTGTGCAGGTTTGCGCTGAGGGTAGAAAAACTTACTCTGCATCTGCTCGCGCAAGCTCTGGCGGGTTGCCAGCGAGACAATGGCCATCACTATGATATTGACAAACAGGCCGCAAAGAGTGACTACAGTGGTGCCGGGCAGCTCTGAGTTGAGCAGTGGATGAGTGTAAAGCCCTAGTTGCGGTAAAAAATTAAACAGTGCCCAGATGCTAAAACCGCTACTTATTCCGCACAAAACCCCGGTGAGAGTGGCTCTGCGCCAAAAGAAAGCGGCAGCCAATGCCGGGCCTATCTGGGCGATGGCGCCAAAGGCTACCTCTCCCAGTGACGATAAAGTATCGGGCGGCGACAGCAGTAACAACCCCAAACTCAAGGCGATGACCAACAGTACCAGGGCTTTGCGAATTAATAATAACTGCGCCTGAAAGTGGCGAAAATCATGGTGCTGGCGACGGGAGTATTTAAAGATCATTGGGAAAACGATCTCGTTACTGAGCATAGTGCTGAGCGCAATTGTCGATACTATAACCATAGAACTGGCCGCGGAAACAGCGCCCAAAAATGCAAAAAGGGATAACCATAACTGGCCGTTGTAAGCTGGCAAAAACAGCACATAGGCATCCGCAGGCATCGAATTGCCGTAATTGAGATATCCTGCCAAACCAATGGGGCCGGCGAAAAAAGCAAAAATTAATATATACAGAGGTACTAGCCAGCGAGACATTGCGGAGAATCTTGACTCTTTTATTTCTACAAACATCACCTGGAACTGGCGTGGCAGGCACAAAAAAGCCGAGGTCACTATAATCAGCATGCCAAACATGCCAATTAAACTGGAGCCGCTCAATTGCTTATCTATATCAATGTGATCCCAGGATAAATCGACGATCTGCAGGGGCGAGTCGTAGATATAAAAAGACACAAACATGCCGACCAACAAAAAGGCGATAAGTTTTACCAGCGATTCGAAGGCAATGGCGATCATGACTCCCGGGTGACGCTCACTGATATCTATAGTGCGCACGCCAAAGATAATGGTGAAACCAGCGAGAATAATACTGACAATCAAGCCCAGCTGCCATACCGGAAGATCTTGATTTTCTTGAAGAATTTTATAAGAGTAGACAATTGCTTTAAGTTGCAGGGCAATGTAAGGCATGGTGCCGATTAAGGCGACTAAGGTGATGATGATCGCCAGTTTTTGTGATTTACCAAAGCGTGCCGATAACAAATCGGCGATCGAGGTGATCTTCAGCTCCAGGCTGGTTTTGATAATACGTTGAATGAACGGCCAGGCGAATATAAACAGTAATATAGGAGCCAGATAAATAGAAAAGTAGGTGAATGAGCTATTGGCTGCCTGAGCCGCAGTACCGAGAAATCCCCAGGAAGTACAGTACACTCCCAGAGACAGTGCATAGATAATAGTATGTTGCGAAGCCGCTAGTTTATGCCGGTATTTACCCCCTAAATAAGCGATTAAAAACAACAAACTTATGTAGCCTACGCTGACACTTACCAGTAACCAATTTGAAAACATATTATTCTCTGAGAGGCGCTAAAGTGCGGCTTATGCCGCGTTGCGCCTAATTTTTATTTTGCTTTTAATTTAGCACATATCTATTTGAAATAAAGGTCTTTGTTATACAGCTGCTAATCTTAGCTCGAAAGCCTTAGTACTAAAGGACTAATACCTTAGCGCTAAACCTGAAGTGCTAATCCCTATTGCCGATTGTGGCAAAAGCTCAGTGTTTTATGATGATTGTAGATTGCAGCTGGTCAGTGGTTATTAGCGACTTGCTGTCGATGGCAGGCCTTGCATGCAATCCAAGATTGGATTTTCGGTAGCTGCCTCATAGCTACTGTTTTTGACAGGGGGCCAAGCTTTGCCCTTTATGGGCACTGCCCCCTGTTTTTTTTATCCATAGTGGTTGGTCCTGGACCTTAGTATTAACTGATTATTAGGAGTGTGAGTATGACTGAGTCGATACTCAAAATAGAGCAAGTTTCACTGGCCTTTGGCGGTGTTAAAGCGCTCAGTGATGTGAGTTTTGAAGTTAAAAAAGGGTCAGTCTTTTCCATTATCGGGCCAAACGGTGCCGGTAAAACTTCTATGTTGAACTGTATTTCCGGTCGCTATCAACCCAACAGTGGCAAAATAAATTTCCAGGGTAATGACATCACTGACTTAGCGCCGAACGACCGGGCCGATTTAGGCATGGGCCGTACTTTTCAAAATTTAGCGTTGTTCGGGCACTTGTCAGTGTTAGATAACATCATGGTCGGGCGTCATCATCTGCTGAAGAATAATTGGCTTACCGGTCCGCTGTATTGGGCGTCAAATGCTCAAAAAGAAGAATTGGAGCACCGGCGTAAAGTTGAAGAAGTGATAGATTTTCTGGAAATATCGCACATCAGAAAATCTGTAGCTGGTACTTTGTCCTATGGCTTGCGCAAGAGAGTCGAGCTGGCAAGGGCGATGGCGCTGAACCCAAAACTGATTTTGCTGGATGAGCCTATGGCGGGCATGAACTTGGAAGAGAAAGAGGATATGGCGCGGTATGTCCTAGATTTAAATGAAGAATTTGATATCACGGTAGTAATGATCGAACACGATATGGGAGTGGTTATGGATATCTCCCACGAGGTGATGGTGCTGGATTTTGGTAAAAAATTGATTTGCGGGTTGCCGGATCAAGTGATGGCTGACCCTCATGTGAAACGCGCCTACTTAGGAATCGAAGATGAAGAAATCCAGGAGGCCAGCTAATGAATGCAATGACTAATTTCGAGATGGGAGAGTTTGATACTTTTCCAAAAATTCTCAGGCACAATGCCAAAAATTGGCCCACTGATACAGCCATGCGCGAAAAAGAGTTTGGCATCTGGAGCGAGTTTAGCTGGAGCGATTACCAAAACCGGGTCAAATGGTTATCTCTGGCACTAGTGAAACTAGGGGTTAATGCTAAAGATGCGATTGCCTTGCTCGGTGACAATCGCCCCGAGTGGGTGTGGGGGGAAATTGCCGCCCATGCGATGCAGTGTTACTCCATCGGCATTTTCCAGGACTCTCTACATGAGGAAGTCGTGTATTTGCTGAATAAAAGCAAAGCCACGGTAGTGATCGCCGAGGATGAAGAGCAGTGCGATAAATTATTGGAGCTTGGCGATCAAATTCCGCAGGTGAAAATTATTGTCTATTGTGACCCCAGAGGCATGCGCAAATATAATGACCCGCGACTGATCAGTATTGAAGACATCTACACTGCGGGTAAAGAGATAGACAGCTTATCACCTGAGCTTTACGACACTTATATAGACGCCACAAAAGCAGCCGACACGGCTATTTACTGCACCACTTCAGGTACTACTTCAAAGCCAAAAATAGTGCTATTAGCAGGCGGAAGTTTTGTTAAACACTGCAGTTCATATTTGCGTGCGGACCCCAGAGACCCAGGCGACAACTATGTTTCAGTATTGCCTTTGCCCTGGATTATGGAGCAAGTCTACGCTGTAGGTCAGGCATTGATTGCCAGACAGATAGTGAATTTTGTTGAAGAGCAAGAGACTATGATGGCGGATTTGCGCGAGATAGGCCCCAGCTTTGTACTGCTCGCTCCCAGGGTGTGGGAGGGAATTCTGGCGGACGTTAAAGCGCGAATGATGGACTCGACGCCGTTGAAACAAAAAATCTTTAACTTTGCCATGGCGCATGCGGAGCAGGCACAGCAGCTGGGGCGCAAGTCCTGGTTGGCTGAGCTGATATTAATGAAAGCACTTCGCGACCGCCTTGGTTTTACCTTCTTAAAATCTGCCGCTACTGGCGGCGCGGCACTGGGGCCTGATACCTTTCGCTTCTTTCAGACCATCGGTGTGCCGCTGCGCCAGTTATACGGACAAACGGAGCTCTGTGGCGCCTATACGGTGCACGCTGAAGATGATATCGACTATGACAGTGTCGGTGTAAGTTTTGACAGCGCCCAAGTTAAAGTGATTAACACTGACAGTGAGGGAGTAGGCGAAGTCGTCGCTAAAACTGTGGGGATGTTCAGTGGCTACCTGGATAATCAACAAGCTTACGATGAGGATGTTAAAAATGGCTGGATGCATACCGGCGATGCCGGCTACTTCAAAGACTCCGGTCACTTAGTGATCATTGATCGTATTAAAGATTTGGCCAAGACCAGTAATGGGCTCCAATATTCACCGCAATATATTGAAAACAAGCTTAAATTTTCATCCTTTATCGGCGAGGCGGTGATTCTGGGTAAAGATAAACCTTTCCTTAGTGCGATTATTTGTATTCGCTTTTCGATTGTCTCCAAATGGGCTGAGCAGCAGGGATTATCCTTTACCAATTACACAAATCTAGCCACCCACGCACAAGTTTACGCCAAGCTGGCTTCGGAGATCGAAGTTGTTAATAAGACATTACCAGATGCCCAGAAAATTCATAAATTTGTACTTTTGTACAAAGAACTAGATGCGGATGACGGTGAACTGACGCGCACCCGCAAAGTGCGCCGTTCAGTGATTGCCGATAAATATGCCGGAATTATCGATGCTATTTATCAGCACCTTGAGGTAGTCGATATAGACACAGTGATTACCTTCCAGGATGGCAGCAATTCTAGAATTCAAACTCAGCTTCAGGTCGAGACACTGATTGAGGCGAAGAACAGTGCTGAGCAGTTGCAAACACTTCACAGGAGAGCATCATGAACTTTGAATTATTGACCCAGTTAATCGTTAACGGCCTGATCGTCGGGTTGTTGTACGGGGTGATTGGTATGTGTTTTGTACTGGTTTACAAATCCACCAAAATTGTCAACTTTGCCCAGGGCGAATTCCTGCTGATAGGTGCCTGGGTTTGCTGGGCGGCGCTGGTCTACCTGCAATTGCCTTTCTTTGTCGGTTTCTTATTAAGCTTGTGCTTTATGGCCGCTTTTGGTGTGCTGCTGCAGATGGTGGTGCTCAGGCCAATGATCGGTGAGCCGATTATTTCGGTGATCATGATTACCATAGGTCTGTCGATATTTTTCCAGTCGCTAATGAAATGGATCTTTGGCGTATCGCCGCAAAGTTACCCGCAGGTATTTGATACCCAGAACATTAATATATTAGGTTTGAACATCGAGATGGCCTACTTAATGAGTACAGTGATCGCACTAGTGATTATGGGGGCGTTTTACTTCTTTTTTAAATACTCAAAACACGGCCTGGCGATGCGTGCCACCGCTTTTGATCAGCAAGTAGCGCAGAGCTTAGGAATATCCGTTAAAAATGTTTTTGCCATGAGCTGGGCGATTGCCGCCACTGTCTCTGCCACAGCCGGGGTAGTGCTGGGGATGGTTAACGGCGTATCAGATTCACTGTCGATCATGGGCATTAAAGTCTTTCCGGCAGTGATATTGGGCGGGCTGGATTCTATCATCGGCGCGATAGTTGGCGGGGGGGTTATTGGAGGGCTGGAAAATGTTGCAGAATTTGTCGACAGCCAGTATCTGCAAATAGGCAATATGTATGACATAGCCCCTTTCTATGTATTACTGGTGATCTTGTGGTTCAAGCCCTATGGCCTGTTCGGTACTAAAGACATAGAACGTATTTGATCTGACAGCCGCGGAAGTCTGCTGTTAATGCGGCTGTTTATATAATTTTAGGAGTAACTAATGTCTAGTTTAACATTGCGCCCCTGCGGAGATTTTCGCACTAGCTATAAACAAGATAATACAATATTTGAGACCAAAACCATCCGTCGGCTGGCGATCATCGCTATCTTAGTATTGTGTACTGCACCAGCTTTTGTTGATGGATACGTTTTAACCTTGTGCATCCAGATTGCCTATCTGGGAATCGCAGCAATGGGCCTGAATATTCTGGTTGGCTATACCGGTCAGATATCGCTGGGCCACGGCGCCTTCTTCGGCTTTGGCGCATTTGCCTCGGCCTGGCTCAATACTAGCTTTCAGATTCCGGTGTTTCTGAGCATACCACTGGCGGGGTTTTTAACCATGGCGGTGGGCATGATGTTTGGTCTGCCAGCTGCGCGTATCAAAGGCTTATATCTGGCGATAGCAACATTGGCCTCACAGTTTATTATCGAAGACTTTTTCGCCCGTGCCGATTGGTTCTCTGGGGGCTCTTACGGGGCAGCAGCAGAGCCACTAACTATGTTTGGTGTGGTCTTTGATACTGATCAGAGCTTTTATTACGTGGCATTGTTTGCTTTAGTGACGATGTTTATCTGGGCCTGTAATTTATTGCGCAGTCGAGATGGACGTGCTTTCGTGGCGATCCGCGATCACTATTTGTCGGCCGAAATCATGGGCATCAAACTGAATAAATATCGCTTGTTGTCGTTCGGTATATCCTCGTTTTACGCCGGTATAGGCGGGGCTTTATACGCCCCTTACCTGGGTTATGTGTCCGCGGGAGGGTTTACTATATTTTTATCGATCCAATTTTTAGCCATGATCATCATTGGTGGGTTGGGCTCAGTTAAAGGCACTTTAATGGGGGTGATCTTTATGGTGTTTTTACCTGAAGTATTAGAGAGCGCTGTCTCTGTATTAAAGGATACCGATTGGGGTAATGTGCCTATGGTGATCGACGGACTTGCCTACATCAAAGAGATGGCGATTGGCTTAGTGATCATCGGCTTTTTGATTTTCGAGCCTCAGGGGTTGGCGCACCGCTGGGCACAAATTAAGAATTATTGGAAGTTTTACCCTTTCTCTTACTGATAGCGTGCAGCGCTAAGCAGAGGAAGTTAATAAAAACAGTAAAAACCGGCCGGTGGCAACGCTGGTCAAAATCAACAAAAAATGGCGAATCGCCACTCTTTATGAAGGAAGCTTGTGATGAAAAAAACAACTATGAAAGCAGCTAGACAACATAAAATATTGTTACCTACACTATTGGCCAGCGCAGTGCTCAGTATCAGCACCGGAGTGAGTGCCGCGGATTCCGTGTTTGTTGGCCACTTAGCCGATATGTCGGGCCCAACGGCCTTTATCGGCAAAGTGTACGCTAATGGTATTCGCGATTCTCTGGCATACATCAATGCTAACGGCGGTATTAATGGCACTACTTTAGAATATGAAACTATCGATTACGCCTACAAAGTCCCCCAAGCTATCGCCGCTTATAAAAAGTGGAAATCACGTAAGAACATGGTAGTAATGCAAGGCTGGGGCACCGCCGATACTGAAGCCCTGATCTCTTTTGTTGCCAAAGACAAAACGCCTGTTTTTTCAGCTTCTTACTCGGGACACTTAACAGACCCTACCGGCAAGAACCCAAACACTAAAAAGCCTGCTCCCTACAACTTTTTCTACGGTGCTTCTTACTCTGATGCCTGTCGCGGTTTAGTACAGTGGGCAGCGCAAGACTGGAAAGCCAAAGGCACAGCGGGTAAGCCTAAGTTTACCCATATAGGCGCTAATCACCCTTTCCCGAACGCACCTAAGAAAGCTTGTGCTGAGTATGCAACTGAGCTGGGATTTGATGTGCAATCTCCGGTAGTCGTCTCTATGAAGCCCGGTGATTTTAAAGCACAGTGCCTGAGTATTAAAAGTTCCGGCTCCAACTACGGCTACATAGGTAATTTAGGAGGCTCAGTACTGTCACTGGTTAAATCTTGCAACACAGTGGGAACAGACATTCAATTTATGTCCAACATCTGGGGCGGCGATAGAAAAACTTTTGCCGCAGCGGGCGAGGGTATCAAAGATTATATCTTCCCGGCGATGACCCCATTTTGGGATGACGCCGCCCCTGGCATGAAGCTAGTTCGTGAAATCTCTAAGATGTCCGATAAAAGCGGTGAAAAAGCACGATTGCACCACTACATGCGTGGAGTCTGCTCTACTTACTTCATGAAAGAGGCGATGGAGTGGGCGGATAGCAACGGTGGTATTACCGGTGAAAACGTTAAAAAAGGCATGTACGCACAATCTAACTGGGTACCTAAGGGTCTTGAAGGCGTTTGCCTTGCAGCTAACTGGACTGCAGAGGATCACCGCGGTATCAACCAGGTCAATATCTATAAAGGCAACTTTAACGGTGGTGAAGTTAAGATCGACAAAGTCACTACTGTGACCTTATCGCGTCGCGATGACTGGTTAGGTTATTAATAAGCACTGAAAAAGTGACTGCTAGATTTTGTGGCAGTCGCAATCAATAACAGTGTTAAGAAACTTGCCGCTAATTACAGACAGTGAATAGCGGCAGTTTTTATCTGAGTAAACGGAGTATTTATGTCAAAAGCCGCTAAACAAGCACAGAGCGCAACACCGCTTTTAAGCGTTAACAATATAGAAGTGGTTTATGATGAAGTGATTCAAGTACTTCGCGGGGTATCCCTGGAAGTACCTGAAGGCGAGGTTGTCACTTTGTTAGGACCTAACGGCGCCGGTAAGTCGACCACCCTTAAGGCAATTTCAGGTTTGTTGAGAACCGAAGACGGTGAAGTGACGCGCGGTGATATTCATTTTATGGGCGAGCGCATTGATAAAAAAATGGCCGATGAAATTGTCCGCACCGGAATCTTCCAGGTGATGGAAGGGCGGCGCATTATTGAAGATATGACCTCGATTGAGAACTTAAAACTTGGGGCCTATACCCGTAACGATAGCCATATAAAATCAGACATCGAGATGGTGTTTGACTATTTTCCAAGGTTAAAAGAGCGCAGTGGATTAGCCGGTTATTTATCCGGTGGTGAGCAGCAAATGTTAGCGATAGGGCGCGCTTTAATGGCTAGGCCAAAGATGATCTGCCTGGATGAGCCCTCCATGGGGTTGTCGCCGCTGCTGGTTAAAGAAGTGTTTGGTATTATCAAAAAAATCAATAAGGATCAGGGCATTACTATGTTGCTGGTCGAGCAAAATGCCAACTATGCACTGCGCGCGGCCGATTACGGCTATATTATGGAATCCGGTAAAATTGTCTTGGATGGCCGAGCCGATGAATTGATGAACAATGAAGATGTTAAAGAGTTCTACTTAGGCGGTGGCAACGAAGAGCGCAAGAGCTTTAAAAACTTAAAATCCTATAAGCGCCGCAAGCGCTGGTTATAAACTCTAACGATTATCCCGCTAAGTTAATCTCGATAACAGATAGGGCAGTACACAGACAATGAGTCAGTATTTTAGCAGTAAAGAAACCCGCAGCAGTAGTGATCGTGAGCAAAGCTTATGTTCACGCCTAGCCCCTTTTATTGAATACGCGAAAAAAGAATGTGACTACTACGCACAGACACTCTCTGATATTGATGCCAGTAAGATTAATTCTCGGCAGATGTTGGCAACGCTGCCTGTAACGCGAAAATCAGACTTAATCAAGCTACAAGCGCAGCACGCGCCACTGGCAGGCCTGGATGCCGGCTCGGCCAATATTAGCCGTCTTTTTCAATCACCCGGGCCAATAAACGAGCCAGAGAGCACAGCTGATGACTGGTGGCGTCTGGGTAGTGCTTTTTATGCAGCGGGCTTTCGGGCGGGTGATAAAGTACAGAACTGTCTCTCCTATCACTTGACTCCCGGTGGTTTTATTCTCGATTCTGGTGCCCGTGCCTGCGGTTGTGTGGTTATAGCAGCGGGACCGGGGCAGAGCGAGCAGCAATTGGATGTGATAGAGAGTTTGCGACCGGAAGGTTATTGCGGTACCCCTTCATTTTTAAAAATTTTACTCGACAAGGCTGCAGCCAATAACCGCGATGTATCCAGTATTACTAAGGCGCTGGTGACCGGCGAAGCGTATATGCCGGCGCTGCGAGAGCAATTCAAACAGGCGGGGATATTGGCGTTGCAAGCATATGCCACGGCCGATGTGGGGCTGATCGCCTATGAATCCGATCCCCATGATGGCCTGATCATCGCCGAGGATGTCATAGTAGAAATAGTGCGACCGGGGACTAATCAATTAGTACCAGCAGGTGAGGTTGGTGAAGTAGTAGTGACCAGCTTTAATTCTGATTATCCGCTGATTCGCTTCGCCACCGGAGATTTGTCGGCAGTACTTGAGGGGCGCAGTCAGTGCGGTCGAACCAACATGCGCATAAAAGGCTGGATGGGACGTGCCGATCAGACCACCAAAATAAAAGGCATGTTTGTACACCCAGAACAAGTTGAGAAAGTACGGCTGCAACATGGCGCCATTAACAAGGTCAGGTTAGTAGTGAGCCAGAATCAGCTACAGGATCAGATGTTATTGCTCTGTGAAGTAGACAGTGCTGCACTGGCCAAAGAAGGAACTGCAGATAGTGCAGAACAGTTATCAGCACTGATTGCTATCAGTTTGAAAAATATCACTAAACTCAATGGAAAAGTACAACTTGTGGCAGCTGATAGTCTGCAGGACGACGGCAAAGTCATTGATGATATACGCGAATTTGCGTAGGGGAGAAACAGAAAAGATGAATCAAATAGCCTTTCAGGACGCCTATCCGGATGATTTATCCCACTGCTATGGCTGTGGTAAAAACAACCCGCAGGGGCACCAATTAAAAAGTTATTGGCATGAGCAGGGACAAGACGCAGAGACCACTATAGCGAGATTTATCCCGCAGTCTTACCACACTGCCATCCCAGATTTTGTCTACGGCGGGCTGCTAGCATCACTTATCGATTGCCACGGCACCGGCAGTGCCTCGGCGATGGCCTATAAAATGCGCGATTCGGAACTGGGATCAACACCGGCAATGCGCTTTGTCACAGGCGCACTCAATGTCAGTTTCAAAGCACCTACGCCTATGGGAGTTGAGCTGCAGCTACTGGGCCGCTTTAGCGAGGCGAAAGAGCGCAAGATTATCGTCGATATCGAGCTCACCGCCAACGGTGTGCTCTGTGTAACAGGCCAAGTAATCGCCATAAAAATGCCGGCGACAATGCAAAATTAAAACAGATCGGCTTTAA
>ASZI01000389.1 GCA_000416315.1 Osedax symbiont Rs2
AATATTATTAGACCACTTTATGGAACAAGTGCAAGGAGAAAGAAAGTATCAAAGAGACACGGATCGGCTGAAAAAAAATAGCTGGCTATAATGCTCAACCAATCGACAATAACCAGCTATTTTTCGTTTGTACGCCTTATTGGCGCTGATAAATTTAGCGACTCAATATTTGATTGATACCAAAGAACATAATCAACGAGCCAAAAACAGATTCTAGATAGACTTTTATGTTTTTGTAAAACGCTGATGCTTTTGGCGTGGACAAAAACAACACTACGCAGGCAAACCAGACAGTCGCTACACATAACACTACTAGCACCATTAATGACAATAACCCGTAAGACGCATCAAGGGGAGCCACGGCAGTTAACGCTGACGCATAGAAAATGGCGGCTTTTGGGTTGGCGATGGTTGCCGAAAAACCTTTAACAAAGCTAGCCAGCAACCCGGGAGCAGATTTCGCTGTTGTTGAACTCATTGGAGTTTTTGCCTGGCGCAACATCCGATATCCCATAAAAATCAGATAAGATCCACCGATGACTTTAAAGGCAATGAACAATGTCGGAAACAGTATAAACAAAGTACCGACACCAAATAATGCTGCTGCCGCCCAAATTCCGTTACCTAAAACAACGCCCGCTGCTACGGCCCCTGCTTGTTTTTTGCTTGAGCTTACTGCTGCATGAGTCACCGCAATAAAATCCGGACCAGGGCTCATCACGCCTAGTGCCGCAATACCCGCCAATGTTAACAACATGACTGTGATGTCCATACTTACTCCTAAAGACTAACGCCCAGCAAGGTACAACCAAGTAGCGTCAAATAAAGATTTATGAATGTAAATCGAATACTTTTGTGCACCGGCCCAGCTTATACTGCCTCGCCAGCTGTTTCAACGAAAATTAACTGCCAATAACCTTGGCAAAACCTAACCAGCAGTCATCAGTGAAAAGTGTATTTTTAACCAGCCTGTTATTTAGAGGGCATTAAATTATTATTTAATTTGAGAATAAAAATGTTGCTGCAGAACAGGTATTTGCTAAGTCGAATGGCAGCTTTTAGATCGGATGCAAAAGTTTTGCCCGACAGGTAGAATGAGCCCCGACATGGACAAGCGTTAAACAGATACCATCAACATATAAGATGCCATTAACAGATCAAAAAGCTTAACTTCCTCTATAAGTAGAATAACTGTAGGGCGATACCAGTAAAGGCACATGATAGTGCTCATCGGCATTGGCGACAGCAAACCTTAATACTACTTCATCCAAAAATGCCGGTTCCGCCAGCTCAACACCTTTAGCGCGATAATAATCAGCCACTTTAAACACTAACTCGTAGACACCTACTTTAAAATCATCACCTTCTAAAACAGGTTTATCACAGCGACCATCACTGTTGGTCAGTGTATCGCAAAGCAACTGACGAGTATCAGTCACCCTGTATAAAGCTACCGGAATCGCATTGCCCGGACAGCCATTGGCGGTGTCTAATACATGTGTTGTCAAATACCCTGCAGTGGTTGCCATTGGCCCAACTCCCTTAATTTAATAGATTTGTAAGACGATTTTATTAGTTCGAGTTAGCCATTTATTGGCCATAACCTCTGGACTATCTACAGCAATATAGAGTTTCTATTGCCACTAAAGCTGCCGATCTTTAATTAGCTTTATCATATATCTTGTTGTAAAGGACGTCATTTTTATCTTCTGGTGCTGCCTTTAAGTTTTTTACATTGCAGTTAATGCAAAATATTGTATACAATCTATCATCATATTGTTTAACAAACATCTAAAATCTGTTCAAATACAAACGATCAGCATTTCTTCAGGAGTCAAAATGTCCAGCGAGCAATACCCTAGAGACTTAATTGGTTATGGTGCCACTCCACCCCATCCCCGCTGGCCAGATAACGCCCGTATCGCCGTATCTTTTGTGCTTAACTACGAAGAGGGCGGCGAGCGCTGCCTGCTGCATGGTGACAGCGAATCAGAAGCTTTCCTCTCGGAAATGCCCGGCGCTGCACCACTGCCCAACCAGCGTAACTTGAGCATGGAGTCCTGTTACGAATACGGTAGTCGCGCAGGCGTCTGGCGATTGTTAAAGCTGTTTGCTAAACACGATATTGCGCTAACTGTCTTTGCGGTGGCTATGGCCATCCAGCGACACCCCGATGTAGCCAAAGCAATGGTGGCAGCCGGACATGAAATCTGCAGTCATGGATATCGCTGGCTGGATTATCAAAACATCAGCATTGAAGAAGAGCAACAGCATTTAAGCGCTGCTATCAAAATCATTACCGAGATAACCGGCTCACGTCCCAGCGGCTGGTATACCGGGCGCAACAGCCTTAATACCCGCCAACTAGTGATGAATGAAGGCGGCTTTCTCTACGACAGTGATGCCTATGACGATGACCTGCCCTACTGGTTGGATAATAAAGGTGCGGGGCATTTGGTTATCCCCTACACTTTAGATGTTAACGACATGCGCTTCGCTACTGCGCAGGGCTTCAACTGTGGCGAGCAATTTTATCAGTATCTGGTGGATAGTTTTGATACTTTGTATGCCGAGGGCGAGGAGTCACCAAAGATGCTCTCTATAGGTCTGCACTGTCGATTAATCGGCCGACCTGGGCGCATCGCCGCACTAGAGCGTTTTATTAAATACGTTAAAAGCCACCCGCAGGTCTGGATTACCCGGCGGATCGACATCGCCAATCACTGGCATCAACAGCACCCCTATGTAAAGAGTAACAATTAATGATTACTGCCTGCTTCAAGACCATCACTCCCAGCAAAATGGACAGTGCCGCCTTTATCCAGAGCTTTGGTGGTATCTACGAACACTCGCCCTGGGTGGCCAGAGACGCTTACCAACAGGGAGTCCTGGGCCGACACAATCAAATAGAGTCCCTGCACCAGTTGCTGGCAGCGCAAGTAGCAGCTGCATCGCAGTCCAACAAATTGGCGCTGATTAACGCCCACCCGGACCTTGCAGGTAAGGCAGCAGTCGCCGGTGAACTAACTGCAGAGTCCAGTGCAGAACAAGCCAGCGCCGGGATTAGCAGCTGTAGCTCAGCGCAATACGGTCAGTTCACCCAGCTTAATGCCGCCTACAAAGCAAAATTCAGCTTCCCTTTTATCATGGCGGTAAAAGGCAGCAATACCCAGAAAATTCTCACAGCTTTTAGCCGGCGCCTGGAACACAGTGTCGAACAGGAATTTAGCCAGGCGCTGCAAGAAATTGACAAAATTGCCCTATTGCGATTACAACAGCTGTAATGACGCTGATCGACGATAGTCCACACTAAATAATGAGCGATAAACACTATGTCAGAAGAATTTAAAAAATACATCAACCTCGCCGATGCCCGCCTTGGCAGTAAAGTTGTCAGTGTCAGTGATGACTGGTTTGCCGAAGCCGACCGGATGTTACAAGCAGAAGCTCCAATATGGAAAGAGGGTGTCTTTGATGACAACGGTAAATGGATGGATGGCTGGGAATCTCGGCGTAAACGCTTTGAAGGTCACGACCACGCCATTATTCGACTCGGTGTTGTCGGCATTATTAAAGGGGTGGAAATTGACACTTGCTTCTTCACTGGTAATTTCCCACCTTCTGCCTCTATCGAAGCCTGTTTTTGTGAGCGAGGTGATCCGGATACAGAAACGCTATGGCATGAAATATTGCCGGCCGTAAACTTACAGGGCGACAGCCAGCATCTACATGCCATCGATAAGCAACAACCCTGGAGCCACTTGCGCTTTAATATATTCCCCGATGGCGGCATCGCCAGATTGCGGGTACACGGCATCCCTCACCACGACTGGAGCGCACAAGATCCCGAGCAGTTGATCGATCTGGCCTCTGCCCTCCACGGTGGCCGGGCGCTGGCCTGTTCCGATCAACACTACGGACATATGAGCAATATACTCAATCCTGGTCGCGGTATTAACATGGGAGACGGCTGGGAAACTGCACGGCGTCGCACCCCAGGTTATGATTGGGTAATAGTTGCACTGGGCCACCCGGGTGAGATTTCACGCATTATTATCGATACCTTGCACTTTAAAGGTAACTACCCGGACAGCTGTTCGATTCAGGCAGCTTTTGTTCAAGGTGGCACCGACCAGCAGGTAGAGACACAAAGTCTATTTTGGCAAGAATTACTGCCGAGCCAAAAACTAGAAATGCACAGCGAACACGAGTTTGCACTAGAAGTACAAGATCTCGGGACTGTCAGCCATATACGGCTGAATATTTTCCCCGACGGCGGCATCAGTCGCATGCGTCTTTTCGGTAGCTTTAAAGGTCATCAATAATGGCCACTCTAAAACCTCAAGCCCTGACTAAAGCGGCTTTTGCACCCTTTGGAGATGTGATAGAAACTGTAGATCGGGATTATTTCCTGATCAATAACGACAGTACCCAACGCTACCACAAACTGGCAAGTGTGCAGTTATCAGCCGCCTCCGACCAGGCCATCATCAGCATCTTTCGGGCCCGCAGTCATGCAATGCCACTGATGCTGAAAATGATGGAGCGCCACCCCAAAGGCAGTCAGGCCTTTATCCCACTCAACGCCAATCAGTTCCTGATTGTGGTTGCCCCTGCCGGGGAGCCGCCAACAGCCGACCAGTTACAGGCTTTTATCAGCGATGGCTCTCAGGGCATTAACTACCATAGCGGGGTCTGGCACCACCCTATTTTGAGTCTGGTCGATAATGATGAGTTCCTGGTGGTTGATCGCCAGGGAGAAGGCGACAACTGTGATGAGCACTTTTTTAGTGCAGATACTGAAGTTATCTTAGACCCTACTGATGTTCTCGCGTATTAATAGTGAGATCATCAATAACAATAATTTTGACTATAACAATAATAATTGCCTGTCGTTAACAGCACAGGCAGCCGTAGGAGCAACTAATGGATCCCCATTACACAGAGTGGTTAAATCTGGTTATTCGCTGGGCACACATGATTACCGGCGTCGCATGGATAGGGGCCTCGTTTTACTTTGTCTGGCTGGAAAATCATCTGGACAGACGCAGCCCGCGAGAGGGGCTGGCAGGTGATTTATGGGCCATCCACGGCGGAGGTATCTATCACTTAGAAAAATACAAATTAGCACCACCGAAAATGCCCGAAAAACTGCACTGGTTTAAATGGGAAGCCTATACCACCTGGCTCTCTGGGATGGCATTGCTCGCTGTTGTGTACTATTTAAATGCGCAGTTATATCTGGTGGCACCGGGCTCCGGGCTAAGTTCAGGCGCGGCAATTGGCATTGGTATCGCCAGTTTGATTATCGGCTGGGTGCTCTACACTAGCCTCTGTGAATCAGCACTAGGCAAGCAACCGGCACTGCTGGGAGCTATCTTATTTGTGTTAATCATTGCCGCCGCCTGGGGACTCTCGCAAGTGTTTAGCGGACGCGGTGCCTTCATCCACGTCGGTGCCATTATTGGTACCATCATGGTTGGCAACGTGTTTTTTGTGATCATGCCGGCGCAGCGTAAAATGGTGGCTTCACTGGAGGCCGGTGAGTTACCCGACCCCGCCCTGCCGGCGAAAGGGCTATTGCGCTCCAGGCACAATAACTATTTTACCTTGCCGATTTTATTCATCATGATCAGCAATCACTTTCCCAGTACTTTTGCCCACAGCTACAACTGGGCAGTGCTGGCGGGCATTTCAATCTTAGGTATTTTAGTGCGCCACTATTTTAATACCCGTCACTTGAATCAGAAATACGCATGGACACTTCCTGCAGCGGCGCTAGGTATGATCTCACTGGCCTTTGTAGTGGCACCGCAGCGCACAGCACCTACCCCGATAAACGCTACTGCAAGCGCTGCTGTTAGCTTTAGTGCAATTCAGCCCATTATCGAGCAGCGCTGCACTGTCTGTCACTCGGCCACACCTAGTAGTCCGTTGTTTAGCGCACCACCTGGCGGCATCACCTTTGATAACAGCGAGCAGATCAAACAGCTGGCGGCCAGAATCCACGCCCAATCTGTTGCTACTCAGGCGATGCCCTTAGGCAATATGACGCAGATGACAGCACAGGAAAGAGACCTAATCGGCCAGTGGGTGACGCAAGGTGCTAATCTAAACTAGGGAAACATGTCATCAAGTCCGATTAGTATCTTGGGCATAAAAAACACTACCGATTATTACTCGTAGTAATCTAAAGGGCATACTTTAATAAGTAAGCCCTTTTTTAGTTTTAGGCCGAGTAAGCTGTTAAAGTCTATCGCTGATGCGATTACAGTTAATACCACTGCCCAAAAAACTTATCACTGAAATGGCTTGAGAGTCCCTATATATATCCCGTATTCTGGACTGATCAGTAGCTGGTTTTGTAGACGCTGCGTTGTAGAAATAATCGGATAATTGAAAACAAACTTATAAAGCAACAATAAGGGACTGTTATGATTTTAGGTTTTATTGGTACCGGGGCGATTGCCGAGGCTATGATTCAAGGTTTTTGCACTGCGAGTCAGCCCGTCAAAAGTATTTGGCTCTCCCCGCGCAGTGTAGAGAGATCGACACGATTAGCTGAGACTTATCGTGCTGTAGAAGTCGCACAAGCTAACCAAGCGGTGGTTGATACGGCCGATGTTATTTTCTTAACTGTGCCGCCCTCTGTTGCTGTACAAACGTTAAAGCAATTGCAGTTTCGTGCTGGTCAACACTTAGTTAATTGCGTTGCTACTTTAACGCAGGAGCAAGCCAGAGCACTTATTCCAGCGGATGTCTCTTTATACAAAGCTATTCCATTACCCCCTGCCGCCCGTCAAATAGGCCCCTTAAGTTACACCCCTTACAGCCCACTAATGCAGGATTTATTACAAAAAATAGGCACCGCTCTTGCTGTCGAAGATGAAGCACAGCTGCGTATTTTTGCTTGTGCCAGTGCGCAAATAGCCCCTTTTTATGCACTACAAGCCACAGTGCAAGGTTGGTTAATGCAAAAAGGCATAGCACAGCCTGTTGCCGCCCATTATGTGCGAGCTCTGTATCATTCTCTGGCAGATAATGCGATCCAAGAATCGGCGCCTGATTTACATGCGATGATAGATGAGGCAGCCACTAGTGGCGGTCTAAATGAGCAATCACTGCAGCAATTGACTGACAATGGCTGGTTTGAGCAAACAAATAGCGCACTTGAGGCAATTCATCAACGTTTACAAAACCAATCCGGATAGTTAATTACTGGTGCGAAAGTTAGCAATCAAACGACAGGACAGGCATGTTATAAAACTTAATTGCCAACCTACACACTATAGTTTTTCCCTAAGCAGGGTCGATAATGAGTGGTAACTGCCGGGCTTGTATATGATTAGCTCTGACATAATTTAAAGCTTAAAGTAAAACCTTAATCCGTTTAATTGATTGTCTTTTCGCTTGCCTTCGCAAGGCGTCACATCGCCCATTGGCGAGCAAAGTGATAGCCACCCTTAGGCTGCATCAATTTTAGCTAAATTGGTCTCACATCCATTGGTACGATGTATAATGCCTTGCTGAGTAGTTTAATTATTGATCTGATTGAATTCTCTAGTAAAGTAGGCCAGCGATAGTTTTAAAGCCCTCCCCTGAATTGTTATCTAATTGTCTTAGAGCGTGAGGCTAAATGCCGTTAGTAGCTAGAATGACTGCGAGATTTAATCAAGATGTCTATTTTCAAATTTATTACCAATAACAGCCGATGGCTTTTTGGTGGCTTTTTACTGACCTTCTTCTCCGCTTTTGGGCAAACCTATTTTATTTCACTTTCTGCCGGTAACATTCGCGCTGAGTATAATTTAAGCCATGGTGATTTTGGTTTACTTTATATGCTGGCGACTTTAGCCAGTGCGCTGACATTGCCTTGGTTAGGGAAAATTGTTGACCGACTATCCCCGCGCCAAGTTGCTTTAATCACTATCCCTTTACTCGCACTGGGTGCGTTTAGCATGGCTTTTTCCACCCATATTGTCGCATTAGTCTTCACTATTTATATGCTGCGTTTATTTGGACAAGGCATGATGACACAAAATGCGTTAACGGCGACTTCACGTTGGTTTAGCTCAAACAGAGGTCGAGCCATCTCGATAGTGACGCTGGGCCACAATGTCGGAGAAGCACTACTACCGTTTATTTTTGTCGCCATTGCCGCCGCTATCGGCTGGCGTTATAGCTGGATTGTATTTGCTGTGCTACTGATGATAATGGCTCTACCCATCATCGCAGGCTTATTGTCTAAAGATAGAGAGATGCAACCTTCTGATCCAGAATCAAAAGTTACAGCAAAACGAGACTGGACACGCAGTGAAGTGGTACGTGATCCTTTATTTTGGTTACTGCTTAGCGGTGTCTTAGCACCGCCTTTTATTGGCACCACTATTTTTTTCCATCAGGTTTATCTCGTTGAACTACGAGGCTGGTCGCTCTCAGTATTTACATCTGCATTTTCTGTTATGGCCTGCTCGACCATCGCTTTCGCTTTAATAACCGGCTATTTAGTAGATCGGTTCTCAGCAGTCGCTCTACTGCCCTTCTTTCTTATACCGCTTGCACTTTCATGTTTTGCCCTTGGGGGTATACAAGCGGTATGGGCACCATTTCTATTCATGACCTTGATGGGCATATCTTATGGGTTTTCATCAACGTTGGTGGGGGCTATGTGGCCAGAAGTCTATGGCACCAAGTATTTGGGGTCGATCCGTGCAGTTATCGTCTCAATCATGGTGTTTGGCACAGCAGCAGGACCAGGACTTACCGGTTGGTTAATTGATAGCGGCGTTTCCTATCCAAAACAAATCATTGCGATGGGGATTTACTGTCTTATTGCCTGTATTGGATTGTTTTTCGCTTCACGACACTT
>ASZI01000390.1 GCA_000416315.1 Osedax symbiont Rs2
CCCCGCCAATATGCGCTAAGGTATCACTTTTACGGATCAGTTTACTTAAGCGCTCAGCAATGGTGATGAGTACCTTGTCACCGCATTTTTGTCCGCAGCTATCATTGACTGATTTAAAGCCGTCTAAATCGACAAATAACAGAGCAAACTCATTATTCTTTCGGTTAGCGACTGCTATCGCCGTTTCTATCTGGTTAAATAAACGCCGCCTATTGGGTAACTTAGTAAGTAGGTCATGTTCGGCCAGAAACCTATTTTTAGCTTCCAATTGACCCCGTACCCTAACCTCTTGTTCCAGGCCATACCTGAGTCGCCATAACTCCAGTAATAAGGAGACTTTTGCAACTAATATCTCAGGCTCAATAGGCTTAGTAATATAATCAATGGCACCTGAGGTATAACCTTTTAAAATGTGAGATTTATCTCGATGAACGGCTGTAACAAAAATAATAGGAATATGGCAGGGTAATTTTTTTTCCCTGAGAAACTCAGCTGTCTCGTAGCCATCCATCTCCGGCATCTGAACATCGAGTAAAATAAGCGATAGTCTTTTTAAATCTAGGGCCTTACACAGTGCCTCCTGACCTGACTCAGCTTCTATCAGATCAGTATCCATATGTTTAAGTAGACGTTTTAACGCAATTCTATTGGCGGATATATCGTCCACAATCAGTATTGAAGGGCGCAAATTATCACTCATGAGTAACAGCCATTGATGATGTATCCTAGATTCGATGATTCCACTATTTAGTGATTCCCATTGGGGTATATGGACAATACAAGTGTAGTTCGTATTTAATGTTTTACATCTATCTACTCTACAAATTAACGCAAATATTATTGATATTGAACTGCCCTTAGATAAGGTCAAACAAGCACCTGCTGTTCTGTTTGACCCATTAATAAACATCCCAGAATTTAGCAAAAACACAGTAATGTGCTTTCGATAATTCTCTTTTGGCTTCTGCAAAATGCTATTCAAAATCTATACTATACTTGACTAAAGCCTGCCAATCAGGCGCATGGCAATCCATAACATCATAGTTTATTGCTTTAAAAGGGCTTATATCATGAAATCAATCTTTAGATGGCTTCTCATTAGCTTCATTACACTAGTAGGCCTTACGAGTAATCTAACATTGGCCACAGAACAGGCAAGCATGCATACTATTGGTGTATCTGTTTGGACGGGATACCCAAATAATCTAAAAGGCTTCAAGGATGCCCTTGCAGAATCAGGTGTTATTGAAGGTAAAAACCTTAAGATTATTTATGGTAAAAGTGCTGGTGATAAACAAAAACAGACGGATATAGCTCAATCGTTTAAACAGCAACAAGTTGACCTTGTCTACACCCTGACTACCACGGGTACCAGTATCGTTAAAGAAATCATGCCAAGGTCTACACCCATCGTTTTTTCAATTGTTACCTACCCTGCAGATAGTGGCCTGATCGACTCTTTTGAATACTCCGGTAATAACCTGGTCGGCACTAGTAACTTTGTGCCCTTTCATTTATATGTTGATTTATTAACTCAGGTACTACCCGATGCTAAGCGGGTGGCTATTTTCCATCGTAAAGGGGAGCCCAACTCACAAATCCAGGCAGTGAATTTAAGTAGACTGCTGCGCAAAAAGGGCATAGAAGTACTTGACCAGCAGCCCAGAGATATAGCGCAAGTTCAAAAAATGGCCGAGTTACTTGCAGGTAAAGTTGATGCCTTTATCACTACCACTGATACATTGATGCAAGGCGGCGGTGAAAAAAGATTAATTAAAGTCGCGCAAAAGCTGAAAATGCCTATATTAAGTTCCAATAAAAGTGGCGTCGAAGCAGGTTCTACTTTTGGACCTGTTGCCGACTTTTACACCTTGGGATACATGTCCGGTAAGATGGCGGTTGAAATACTCGCCAATAAGGTGAAACCAACAAAAATGCAAAGCAAACTGCACCAGCCACCTATGATTTTAGTTAACCGCAAGAATCTGGATTTTTTAGAGATTAATATGCCAGCCAGTATTCCTAACATTAAGTACGTCGATTAGCTGCCCTGTTATGCAAATAGCTAAATACAAGCGTTTAAGTGTCAGAATAAACGCGCTGATCTTGTCTGTTATTTTGATTTCTTTTAGCGTACTTTTTTGGCTGGTCTCATCGTATTTTGAAGACTATGTGTCTAATCGCGCTCAATTGGACCTGAATAATCAGCTTAACTCTGTTGTTTTGCAGCTGCAAAACAAACATCAAGAAATTGAAAATATTGGCTCGATTATTTCAAGTGAGCCTACTATCACTCGCTCACTTAACCAATATTCAAGCCGTGGTATTTCTCAGGCAATAAATCGTCTGGTATCAATTTATCCATTTTTTCACTACGTTATTTTAATCGACAAAGACGGCGAAGTTTTCGCAGTCACTACCCGCGACAGCGAGGGAAACCGCATCCCCGGCGAAAATTTATTGGGCGCTACCACACAAGATATACCGCAACTTGCAGAAAACATGCACGATCAAATCACCGCGGTAATGCCCTTAAAGGATCCCTGGTTATCCGATCTTGGCTTGCCTTTGTCACGTACGCAATGGTTTATCTCTCCTGTTAAATATCAAGAGTCGGTTATTGGTTGGGTTTTGGTTTCTTACGACTGGCAGGGCCAAGTGACGAAATTATTAGATACCAGCGCTAAGAACATACAGCGAGCAGGTATGCCGATAGTGGGATTGCAAATTCATAACACTGAACAACTAATACTTGAAACCGTTGTGCAAAGTAAAACAGACAGTGTTATTGATATTCTATCCGCAAGTACAGAGCTCAACGCTATTGAAAAGGGTTTGAAAATTGTGCTTGAGTTCAACCGCGAACAAGTATTCAGTTTTGTAAAAACAGCATCGCGGTTAATGTTGGTGTTATTTTTGATCACAGCAGCTCTTATTTTTTTCGTGCTGCATATCAGTATTTCTCGGCTTATTCTAAATCGAATTGCCAGCATCAGACAGGGGGCAATAGCAGTTCAACAAGGTGCGTTAGATTACCAAATACCGATTGATGGTGACGATGAGCTAGTGCAGCTTGCCGAGATATTTAATGACATGACCCGCTCTTTGGCTGACATTGCAAAAATCGCAACCGATATTGCCAATGGTGACTTCAGTGACGATATCCACCCGCGCACCGATAAAGACCAGCTTTCAATCGCTTTACTTAATATGACCCAGCAGTTAAAAAAATCCTTTTCTGATAATGAACAGCAACAGTGGTCAAAGTCGGGCCAGAACATACTCTACGAAAAAATTCGCGGACAATTGGAGGTCGACGAACTCGCCTCCCGTATCACCACTTTCCTTTCAAGTTACTTAGGCAGTCCGCTTAGTTTTCTATATGTTTATGATACTAACTCACAGGTTTATCACTTGCGGGGCCGCTATGCTGCGAGCTCAAAGGATATTTTGTTTCATTCTTTTAAAGAGGGAGAGGGACTTTTAGGCCAGGCAGTCTTAGAAAATAAGAAGATCATGATTTCTGATATTCCCGATGACTATGTAAAGATCGGAACCACCATCGGCAACGCTCAACCCAAGCAAATCTTACTTTGCCCTTTTAGTGTAGGCAGCTCGGTCAAAGCACTGTTAGAAATTGGTTCGCTCTGTGATTTCCCTGAAAACAAGCTAGAGTTGCTGGATTTAGTTTCGGACACCATTGCCATTTCCCTGCAATCTTCTCAAGATCGAATGCAATTAAACCTTTTACTCAATGACTCGCAACGTAAATCAACCGAACTGCAAATACAGAAAGAAGAACTCAAATTATCAGCAGAAGAACTTGCCCAGGCCAGCCAGTACAAATCAGAATTTTTGGCAAACATGTCGCATGAATTAAGAACACCTTTAAACAGTTTGTTGATATTGGCGCGTTTACTGGCAGAAAACCCCGATGGAAACTTATCCGAAGATGATGTCGAATCCGCTCAGGTAATTCATGACAGTGGACGGCATTTGCTAGGTTTAATCAATGATATTTTAGATTTGTCCAAAGTAGAAGCCGGTCAAATGCAGTTTCATCAAGAGCAAGTGATCATCACTGAGTTCGCACATGCGATGCAAAGTCGATTCAAACATATGGCCGAAGACAAGTCGATTGATTTTAACATTGCACTGGCTGATAATTTACCGCCGTTTATTCTCACAGATAGCATGAAGTTAGGGCAAATAGTGACTAACTTACTCAGTAATGCGATTAAATTCACGAAAAAAGGTTCCGTCACTTTAGACATCTGCGCACATTCACAAAAAGGTTTAATAGACAAATCTGATGATGTCATCATCTTTGCCATAAAAGATACTGGTATTGGTATTGAAGAATCAAAGCAAGGTCATGTTTTCGAAGCATTCAAACAGGCCGATGGCTCAACCAGTCGCGAACATGGCGGTACAGGTCTGGGATTGTCAATTTCATTGCGTTTTGCGCACTTTCTCTCAGGCGATTTACAACTCGATAGCCGCTTCGGTGAAGGGTCTGTTTTTAAATTGATTTTACCCGTACGAGAGGAAGAAGATGCAGCTGCAGTTAATACTTCACATAACAAGGGTATTGAGCTACTCAACCAGACAAAGCAAATTCAAAACATTAATACTGCTACAGCCCTCAATTTTGATCAGTCAGATCCAGTTTCTAAGTTACTGACAGGGCATTCATTCCCACCCTTTGTCGATGATAGAGCTCAGTTAGAATCCGGCAAAAAACTGCTTCTAATCATCGAAGATGACAGACATTTTGCAAAAATTCTCTATGACACTTGTCACTCACTAAATTGTCAGGCACTGGTCGCATCAGATGGCGAAACGGGTGTACAGCTATCCACTGAACATGATTTTAGCGGTATTATACTTGATTACATGTTACCCGGGTTAGATGGCGCTGGCGTGTTAGCCAAGCTAAAATCTAATCCGCTAACCAATCATATTCCGGTGCATTTGATCAGTGCTCTGGACAATCTTAGAAATATGCGCGAATTAGGAGCAATAGGCCAATCGAGCAAGCCTGTCAGCAGTGACAAATTAAAATCGATTATCGATTTACTGACTCGAGACAAGCACCATTTACCTGCGGTACTGATAGTAGAAGATGACAGCGCTGCGCTGTTTGCGATTAAAAAATTGCTTAAGTCATTAGATGTAAATGTGACAGGCGTCAACACAGGTCAAGCGGCATTTGATATTATTCGTCAGGAAATATTTGATGTGATAATACTGGATCTAGGTCTACCGGATATTTCCGGATTCGTGCTTTTAGATAAGTTATCCGCCGATGAATCAGTAGATTTATCGATATTTATAATCATCCATTCAGGGATGGAGCTCTCCGTAAAACAACAGCAAAAACTCGCGCCCTTTAGCGGGAAAGTCATTCTAAAATCAGACAATTCCCATGAAGAGCTGCTAAATGCAGTGACCTTATTTGCCAATCAGTTAAATAGCAACAGCACTGATGAAAAGCACAGAGATACGCAGCCTGATAAAACAACAAGCGTTGAGCGAATTGAAAAAGTGCTAAACAAGTCAGAAATAAAACCTCAGGCAGAGCTTGAAAGCGAACCGCTTCCGGAATCTGTAAAGCAATCACTTTCAGCCTCGGGTTCAGCCCTTCAGGTGCCGTCAGAAGAGACCGAGCTTGTCTCTAAAGCTAATATTCTGCTGGTTGACGATGACATGCGCAACTTGTTCTCACTGGCCAAAGTCCTTCGTAAATATGGCCATGAAGTCAAAATAGCCTCCTCTGGTCAACAGAGCTTGCAGCTGTTAGAGGAGCACACCGATATTGATGTGATATTAATGGACATCATGATGCCTGAAATGGATGGCTATCAGGCGATAGGGTTAATCCGCAACATTGATCGCTATAAAGAAACGACTATTATTGCACTGACAGCCAACGTAATGCCTGGCGACAAAGAAAAATGTTTAGAATCTGGAGCCAATCACTACTTAGCTAAGCCCTTAGAGATTGATCAATTACTTGATTTACTAAAACGCATTTAACCGCTATCAGTTCCAACTCTCTGACAATTAATTATGAATATCAACCTTGAAGTTGATGATTTTTCACCAACCTCAGGCGTTTTAAATAACGCCTGCAAGCTGCAGTTCTACTGTGTTTAACTTCCTTTAGTTTCCTTTATATCGCCAGCAGGGGAATCAATAGCTTCAATAGAGCGCCGTGCCAATAGATTAATTGCTGGATTTAAAGTAACTGGGACGCCAACAAAGACCGCCAAAGACAATTTTCAATCTGTCTCTATTGTTTCGGCATTTTTTAACATCAGTGTAAATACGGCTGAACTCAAGCAAGGTAATTTTGACCGGGTTGTTACTGTTGATGTTGCAAGTCAAACCGTAAATAACCTTTTCATCCTCCCGCTCAAAAGTGCCAAACATTTTGTCCCAGATCATCAGTACCCCACCGTAATTTTTATCCAAATACTGACTGTTTGAACCGTGATGTACCCGATGCACAGAAGGTGTATTGAAGACCTCATCTAGCCAACCCATTTTTCCGATGCGCTCTGTGTGAATCCAGTGCTGATATTGGGCGATCAGCAGCAGTGCCACAATCGCCTGAAAGGGATTGAAGCCTATTAAAATCATCGGTACTAAAAACATCCATTCAAACAGACCTTCAATCAGACTCAGACGAAAGCTAACGGTCAGATTGTAGTCTTTTGAACTGTGATGAACACTGTGGCACGCCCAGAGAATACGATGCTGGTGTTCTGTTCTATGCATCCAGTAATAGCTAAAGTCAGCGACCAGCAAGGCAATTATCCAACTCCAGGTTGTCATTGCAATATGCGCCGGTGTGATCAAATAAAAAGGCAGTAACGCCACAAAGCCTAGGGAGGCAATGGCTGTTTTTTCAAGTAGCTGATGGGCTACAAAAATAACACAATTTGCAACAGTGTCTTTCCAGCACCGTTGCTTTTGTGTCACCAGGTCAATAATGATTTCAAAACCTGTCAAAGCTAAGTTAAAAAGGAACAGCGTAACGACAACCCACATGATTGCATGTGTTTCAAAAAGTGAACCCAGGAAATCAATTGTCATACTATCTGCTTACTTTTTTTGGGGGGGAGAGGATACTCAATTGCCACTGCCTGTATCTATTGACATGATTGACATGATTGACAGCTGCAAACTAAAGGAAAATGCCAAACAACAGCGGGCTAAACGCACGATCTTTTGAAACGCCCTATTGTAAATTCATGAATATTTGCGCGCTGACAGAGCCTAATTTGAATTTACTTTGCGCAAAAGTCGGATCATCGTTATCGGCAAGGTCTATGTTACTAATTCCCATTTTCTCAAGCGGAGATCCCAGCAAGCTAAAATTCAACTGCGTGTCTGAATTTTCATCGTGGAACCCGAAAATCACATAATCTGCATAGGGGATGTTTTCAAAGCGACAGCTAACGCGGCGGCTCTTAACGGCTTTAGTGCATGTTTTGTAATGACCCTCTAATTGATCAAACTGTTCTTTGGTATTTAGCAGGAAGACTCTAACCACACCTTTATCACTGCTGGCACTGTTAATGTGAACAGTGAGTTCAGTGGTGTTTTTGTCGCCTGCAAAAACCGCCTGCTGATTAAAAACGCACAAGCCAAGTAATAGAACACTAATATTGAATTTCATTGGGGTTTCCCTTCATCGTTAATTGTCCCCATAGTAGCCAGCTACTATCAGATATACAGTCTTGTCTTTGTAGGCTTATGTATGATTAGTGTCGATTTTCAAACTTTAAACAGTCGCTATATACCCTTTACCAAAACCACACCTTAAACAATCAGCTCATACATACA
>ASZI01000391.1 GCA_000416315.1 Osedax symbiont Rs2
CTGCGGACGGACGTCAACAGTTAATTTGAATTAATGCATAACTCGCTAGTTTCGTATAAATTTCATCCTATACCTGCCAGTTCATACTCTACTGGCAGCCTAGTAAGCTGCTCTTAGTAACAAGGTGCTAGTTAAGTACCTGATACTAAGAGTTAGTCAGATCTTTCTCTTACTTCCTAGAATGATGTATAGCTAAGCGGTACCAGTGTATCCCAGAGGATCACGGTGGTTACTAACATACCCACCATAGTACAGAGCCCTACTGTTAAGATAGAAGCCGAAAAAAAGAAGGCTCTATCCTCTGGAATTTCCATGATTACCGGAACACCAATAAACAATAAGTACACTGAGTAGATCAACGCAGCCAAACCGACACTGACATTTATCCACAACATTGGGTATAAGGCGGAAAGCCCTGCTAAAAACAACGGTGTGGCGGTGAAAGTCGTCAAGATAAGACACTCGTTCATATTTACATGACCGCCGTAGGTCTTTTCCATCCAGTGAATGGAGTAGGCTATAAAGCCTACTGCAATCCAGCAGGCAAAATAGGTTGCGATTGCGGCGGGGGCAGCACTATTAACCGAGAGCTTTATATAGTCGACTCCATTGAGTGTCCAGCCTATCTGTGTGGTTCCTATATACATGCTTACCGCAGGTATTAGGGACAAGATACTAATTTGCGCCAGGAATATGTGCCAGACACTGTAGCGTTCCTGATGGATAGTCCCCCATTCTTCTTTGGGGTGATAAAACATTCCTACCATATGATTTATAAACATAATGCATCTCCTTTGATTAGATGTAGCACACATCAACCTTAAGTTAGTTGCTACATTAGGTATGTATAGCCAGAGCCTTTCTCTCCTTTAAGTATTTATTATTAATTGATAAAAATAGTGATCGGCTAATAATGCTGCAAACAGCAACATAAGGTAGCTAATACTGTATCTAAACATGGCCATTTGACTATTTTTGACATCTTTGTAAACCCTATATGACCATTGCAAAAAACGTAGATTCAAGCCTGTAACTAAAATCAAATAGAGTATCCCGGCCATGCCGGTCAAGAACGGCAACACGGTGGTTAACACCATAATTACACTGTAGAGCATGATGTGCAGTTTTGTATAACGCTCTCCATGGGTAATTGGCAACATAGGGATATCAGCTTTGGCGTAATCCTTTTTCCTGGCCAGACACAATGCCCAGAAGTGCGGCGGTGTCCAGGCAAAAATAATCAACACTAATAACAAGCTGTTTGCTGTTACTTCGCCGCTTACGGCAGTCCAGCCCAATAGCGGTGGCGCTGCTCCTGCGATACCTCCTACAACAATATTTTGTGGTGTCGCCCGCTTCAGCCAGACGGTGTAGACTACGGCATAGCCTACCAATGAAAACAATGTCAGCCAGGCTGTTAAGGGATTTATAAATACCGCTAACAGATAAAGACCTATGGCACCAATAGACAGGGCAAAAATCAATGCCTGCTGGCTTGATACTTTACCTTGAGGTAATGGCCGCCACTTAGTTCTGGTCATCGCCTGGTCAATTTTTTGGTCCATCACGTGATTGATTGCCGCCCCTGAACTTGTCACTAAGCCAATTCCCAGCAAACCTATCAGCATAGTTGACAATGAAGGTATTATTTCACTGGCCAACAACATACCCACCAGCGAAGTTATCAGCATAACGGCCACTACTTTTAACTTACAAAGAGCCAAAAAGTCCGCGATGTGCAGCTGATTATTTAATTGACTAACTGTTGATAAATTTTGTTTAAGCATCAACTGACTCTCCTGATGGTTGAGAAAAACTTCGCGCTAACAATAGGGTTGTGCCTATTAGCATTAATACCGCAACAAAATGATGCGCCATGGCCAACGATGTGGGGATTGCCCACAAGATATTTAACAGTCCAAGCACTATTTGTAACAATGTTAATAGCAGTAATCCTATGAAGTGATTTTTCCAGGGTTGATGCCTGGCGATAAAGAAATACACAGACAGGTAGTACATAGCCACCAGCAACGCACCAACACGGTGACTTATCTGTATTGCGCCGCGCTCAGCCAATGGTAATTGCCCCCCCTGATGGGAATAAGTACTGTCTAAGCTGATAGCAAAGGCATTTGAAAAATTATATTCGATCTCCAGACCGGGATTACATGCCAGCCAATCACTACAGCCCCAGCCAGCATAATTACTACTGGTCCAACCGCCCAATAAAATTTGTAAAAACAAGAACAGCAGCCCCGCCAAAAGCGCATAGTTGTGGACTTGCCACTGCTGACGATTGGCGTATTGTGGGATAATTTTTGCGCGTAACAATAGTAGTAACACTATGGTCAACAAGCCTCCAAACAAATGCGCCGTCACTATTATTGGCAGCAGCTTTAAAGTCACAGTCCACATTCCCAGCAGAGCCTGAAATACCACTAAAACCAACAAGCTGAGACTCAGCCAATGTGGGTAACTTGATAGTTTGCGCAACTTAACTGCAATCAACGCCAGGGCCAAAATTAGCAAACCAAGAGAGCCCGCCAAATATCGATGGATCATCTCCAGCCAGCTTTTACTCTTTTCAACGGCAATTTTTGGGTACAAATTATTAGCGGCATTAATTTCTGCGCTTGAATTAGGCACTGTCATTTGACCGAAACAGCCGGGCCAATCTGGACAGCTCAGACCCGCATCGTTTATTCTGGTCCAACCGCCCATCAGGACCACCAGCAACACCAATACAATGGCGCTATTGACGAGCTTAATCGCCAAATTTCTATACTGCTCTGAACCCGCTGCAATTGTATTTATTATTGTGTTTTGATCCATTTAACAACCTCTGTAATACACAGAAAATATGCCTATAAATTCAAGACCTTCTCCTCAGGTTTGTTAGCTACCTCCCTCCTCCCTAGCCAATTCCAGAAACTTTAAGTAACTTTTTCAAATCTTTAAGCAATTGTTTTGGTGTCAATTCAGGTGAATAACGCATCACTAAATTACCGAGTGGGTCGACTATCCAGACGGCTTCGCCGAGCTCAGACAACTTGCTAGTCTGCAACATGCTTTTTTGCTTTCCCACTTCCAGTAGCACTACCCGATCACTGTCTTTTCCCAGCAATTTAACGAGATTAGGTAGCGTGCTGCTCCAATTGGTACATGCTTCACTTTGACACTGTAGTGGTTGAGTATGCAGAATTTGCCATTGATTACTCTGCTGCCAGGCCTTGTTCTGGTACTGTAATTTCCATTGAGATAAGGTTTGACTTTTAATCAACTCACCGTTGTTAACAGTGCTGGAAGGGCTTAGCATTCCGGTGTAATACATAAAGAAGGCAATAGCCATAGGAACAACACCCACCAACCATATCAGCCAGAAAGTCATTTTGTTTGTGTTACTACTCATACGCTTTTTCTCCCTTCTCTAAGTTGTTGTACCGCCATAACCAAAACAGCAAAACACAGAGCACAATTGCCATTAAAAACCATTGAAATGCGTAGCCTATATGCTTTTCGACACTCATATTTACTGGTTTCCAGTCAGTGATCAGCCCAGCTAACAGTGGCTTTTCTGCTAAAAGTATATTTTCATAGATGTTATCAACACCGCTGAGACTGGCGATTTTGGACATCTCTACCTGCTGTATTCTCTTAGGCCAGCTAGCGCCCCATTGATCACTTTTCAATTGAAAAGCTCTGTTAAGTTGTTTTAACCAACCACTCACTTTTATCTCGCCAACTGGTAGTTTTATAGCTGGTAATTTTGCACGATCCGGATCAGCTATCAACCAACCCAGATTGACTAAAATCCAAGAGTTCTGCGGCACTGCCAACAGCGCCAACAACTCATAGCCGACTTTTCCTTTACGGGTGCGATTGTCGAGCAGGAATACGTGCTCTGGATCTAATTTTCCTGATATCTCAATTTTTTGGTAGAAATCACCCGCATCGGCGGCCAGTGGAAACTTGATCTGAATAGCACCCTGATGCCATTGTTCGATTAACATTTCTTTCTGTTTTGCTCGGTCTAATTGCCAAAAACCTAAAATTATCAATAACAACACTAATCCCAATACTAGAATCAGTACTATTAACTTGCTAGCCTTTAGTTTTTCCGCTTTACTCATACAGATTCTCGTTACCGGACAGAAACCATGAAATATATGATTGTTATTCTTTTTCTCGCCATTATCGCGTCGCTATGTTCTAGCTTTTTTTTCTTGATGAAAGATGACAGCAAAAGCCATAGAACAGTCAACATGCTATTTGTTCGAGTCGGCTTAACCATCAGCTTAATTTTGCTGCTTGTTTACGGGTTTTACTCAGGGGAATTGACTCCCCACGGCTTGTAACACAGATGCTCTGGTTAGAGAATATAAACAAAAATAAACAACCCTACCCAGACCACATCGACAAAATGCCAATACCAGGCAACCGCTTCAAAAGCAAAATGCTTTTTCCCACTGAACTCTCCTTCCAGCACTCGTACTAAAATGCACAGCAACATAATTGTGCCTATAGTGACGTGAAACCCGTGGAAACCCGTGAGTATAAAGAACGTTGAGCCATAGATTCCAGCGGATAAAGTTAGGCCTAATTCAGTGTAAGCCTCATGGTATTCAAGTACTTGGTAATACAAAAACACAGCCCCCAAGACCACAGTGACCGCCAGCCATATAGAAGTCCATGTTCTATTATTCAGCTTCAGAGCCTTGTGCGATAACGTTAAAGTGAGGCTGGATGAAATCAGTAAAATGGTGTTGAGCAGCGGAATGTGCCATGGATCTACTACTTGAGCAGGTCCTTTAAACAAGCTAGGATCCGGAGTAGTCATTAATGGCCACTGATTGACAAAACCTTCCCACAACATGTTTGAAATGCCTTTGTCTCCCTCCCCGGCTAGCCAGGGGACAGAAAAAACCCTGATGTAGAAAAGTGCTCCAAAAAAGGCGGCAAAAAACATCACTTCGGAGGAGATAAACCAGCCCATGCCCCAGCGGAAAGAGACATCCATTTGTGCAGAATACAAGCCATCTCGGCTTTCTGCTGCTACTTTACTGAACCAACTAATAATAATAAAAAACAACAATATAAAGCCGGTAAGTAGCATTATCATGCCCATATCACCGGTATTCTCTGCCGCTGTTAATACCGATCCTGCGCCAAAGGCCAAAAAGAAAAGAGAGACCGATGCAACTATTGGAAAATAGCTTTGCGTTGGAACATAGTATTCTTGATAATCTTGCGTTTGCGAATCCATCTATTATTACTCCTCATAATACCTATCGTGGTTCCCCCAAAGCGGCTCACTGATCAATTGCAATTTGCACAATTATTCAGTGCTTGCCAGCACCTTGCTGCTCGCCTGGGTAATATCAAATAAAGTATAAGAAAGGGTAATAGTTTTAATATGTGCCGGCATGTCAGGCAATATGTTAAACGCTAACCCCATCTCTTTACGCTCCCCCGCATCCAGCGGTTGGCGATTAAAACAAAAACAGTCAACTTTTTGCAGATAAGCAGCCGCTTCAGATGGTGAAACTGAAGGCACTGCCTGAGCGACCATATAGTTGGGCGTTGAATTACTGGCAATATAAGCCGTCGAGTAAGTCTGGCCCAACTTGACCTTCATCGAATACTCTTTGGGCTTAAATTTCCAGGGCATTGCTTCATTGTTGACAGCGATAAACTGTATTTTAATTTCTCTGTCGGTATCACTACTACTTAAGTATGTCCCCGGGGTCAGGTCCACTTTTCCGTTAATGCCGGTCACCCGGCAAAATACGTCATACAGCGGGACTAACGCGAAACCGAAGCCAAACATCAACAAAGTACTGCCCATAAGTTTGATTACTAATTTGTTATTAGTCACAGCCATAATCTAGTCTACTTTTGGCGGTTTAGTGAAAGAATGATAGGGAGCCGGAGAAGGCAAAGTCCACTCTAAGCCATGCGCCCCTTCCCAGACCTGCTTGCTGGCCTGGTTCTTCTTGCGGATACAACAAACCACATTATAGATAAAGAGTAATTGCGAGAATCCAAATAGGAAAGCTCCCACTGTAGCCACTGCATTAAAATCAGCAAACTGCAACGCGTAGTCCGGAACACGCCGCGGCATGCCTGCCAAACCGACAAAGTGCATCGGAAAAAATGTAATATTGATGCCTATAAAGCTCAACCAAAAATGTATTTTTCCCATTTTCTCGTTGTAATAATTACCAGTCCATTTGGGCAGCCAATAATAGGTCGCCGCCATTATCGAAAATATCGAACCTGGCACCAGCACATAGTGGAAATGCGCTACTACAAAATAGGTATCGTGATACTGGAAATCTGCCGGAGCGATTGCCAACATCAAACCAGAGAAGCCACCTATACTAAACAACACCACAAACGCGAGAGCGAACAGCATTGGCGTTTCAAAAGTCATAGAGCCTCGAAACATCGTCGCTACCCAATTAAAGACTTTGACTCCAGTAGGCACTGCTATCAGCATAGTCGCGAACATGAAAAATAGCTCGCCTGCTAAGGGTAGCCCCACTGTAAACATATGATGCGCCCAGACAATAAACGACAGAAAGGCTATTGAGGACGTCGCATATACCATGGAACTATAACCAAAGAGTTTTTTACGGGCGAAGGTGGGAATAATTTCACTGACAATACCAAATGCCGGCAAGATCATTATGTACACTTCTGGGTGGCCAAAGAACCAGAATATGTGCTGAAACAATACTGGATCTCCACCACCTGCAGCGCTAAAGAAACTAGTGCCAAAATGAATGTCCATTAACATCATCGTCACTACCCCCGCTAGTACCGGCATCACTAGAATTAGCAGAAATGCGGTAATCAACCAGGTCCAGACAAAAAGCGGTAACTTCATCATATTCATGCCGGGGGCGCGCATATTAAGGATAGTCACTATGACGTTGATTGCCCCCATGATAGAACTAATGCCCATCATGTGTACCGCAAAAATAAAGTAAGTGACTGACGGTGGCGCAAAAGTAGTCGACAACGGCGCATAAAATGTCCAACCGAAATTGGGGCCTCCGCCCTCCATAAATAATGTCATCAACATTATGCTGAAGGCAAAAGGTAAAATCCAAAAGCTCCAATTATTCAATCTTGGCAATGCCATGTCCGGGGCACCCACCATCATTGGAATCATCCAGTTGGCCAGCCCGACAAAGGCGGGCATAACCGCGCCAAATACCATGATTAAACCGTGCATAGTGGTCATTTGATTAAAAAAGTCTGGCTGGATAAATTGCAGCCCCGGCTGAAACAACTCAGTGCGGATCATTAGCGCCATACAGCCGCCAACCATAAACATCGTCAAACTAAACCACAGATACATGGACCCTATATCTTTGTGATTGGTGGTAAAGAACCAGCGACTTATACCTTTGGCCGGTCCGTGGTGATGCTCTGTGGTACTTTCATTTTTATCGGTATCTGCTATCGCGCCGTCAAAAGACTCATTTTTCCCCGCCTCTGCGGTTTCAATTTCAGCTTCAACTACCTGCTCTGTCCCTGTCGTCATCTCGGACTCCTACTGCTTCATTTTTGCAATTTGGCTCGGCGAAATAATATCGCCCAATGCATCACCCCAAGCGTTGCGCTCATAAGTAATTACGGCGGCAAGCTCTACGGCACTCAGCTGATCGCGAAATGCCTGCATTGCCGTGCCTGATTTGCCACTGAGTACAATACTAATATGCGCTGCGGGATCACCTTGTACTATGCTGCTGCCTTTAAGCGCAGGGAAAACCCCTGGGATTCCCTCACCTGATGCCTGATGACAAGCGGCACAAGACTTAGTGTAAACCTCTTTGCCGGTAACCATCAGTTCATCTAAGGTCCAGCGTTTCTCCGCTGATTTGGCTTTTTCAATTTGCGCCAGCTTCTGCCCCGCTAACCAAGCTTCGTAATCAACCTGAGATTTCACTTCAACCACTATTGGCATAAATCCGTGATCTTTACCGCAGAGTTCAGCACACTGCCCACGGTAGATGCCGATTTCTGCTGGTATTGCCCAAGACTCATTGATAAAACCGGGGATAGCATCTTTTTTCACTGCAAAATCAGGAACCCACCACGAGTGGATAACATCGTTTGAAGTAATTAAAAACCGAACTTTCTTGCCGATTGGCAGCACCAGTGGATTGTCAACTTCCAACAAATAGTTTTCAGTTTTTGGCTCTTGGTTATTAATTTGTGCGAGAGGAGTCGCCAGGGAAGAAAAGAAATCGACGTCTTGTTCCAAGTACTGGTAGCGCCATTTCCACTGATAACCTGTGACTTGAATATGGATTTCAGAATCGCTTTGATCGTACATTTTTTTCAAAGTGCCAGTGGCGGGGGCTGCCATGCCGATGAGGATCACCATAGGAATAACGGTCCAGGCGATCTCGACATAAACATTTTCATGGAAATTTTGTACTTTGGCACCGCGGGACTTTCGGTGATAAATCACCGAGTACAGCATGATGCCAAACACCACAGCGGCAATAACGACACAAATCCAAAATATGGTCATGTGTAATGAATAGATTGTGCGACTAATTTCTGTCACACCCTCACGCATATTTAACTGCCAGTCGGCATGCGCAGATGGAATAGCGAATAATAAAAGCATCACAAGCTTTAATTGAGAAAAGCTCAGTATATTTTTCGCTGAGTTTAGCAACTTCATTGTCACTTTCTGTCTCCTTCTAAAATAGAAAGTGGCCAGAAAGCCTATCAAAGTCAAATCTACTGCTTTTTTATGATTATATTCACAGTAGTACTACATGGGCTAGGATTGGCTCTATGGCCGTAATTTCCATGACTTCATGATCTTTTTTTCTTGATATAGAACAAATTATAGGCAGATTTATTTATATAAATCAAAGTAAATGTCATAAATTTTATTAAAACGACCCCCGAAATCGTACAAAAAATAATCAATCTTTTACTTGACTGGTGATGCTGCTTGAGCGCAACGGCAAGTTTACAAGCTGCACTTTTGAATAGATGAGGATTAAAAAGAGGGGGCGATTACTGACGAGACAAAGACAAAGTGCTATTTTTCGCAAATAATAGCTGTTAATGGCGACGAACAATCTTCATATTGTTCAATTTAAAACTATTTTAACGGCAATTACTAACACAAATATAAACGCAACAACGACTACAAACCCCATCACTATAAATGGCCAAAGTCGCCCCGAGGTAAAATCCGCTGAACGATTTTTGTCCGACTGTACGCCAAAAAAAGCACTGCAGACACTAAGCAACATGTGTAACCAACTGAGTTTTTTATTGCTGTTAGAGCTTTCATCTGACATACGACAAATCCTTTTTGTAGATTGATATCAAAAGACTACTGCCATTATATGAGTTTATAAAGGCGAGAGATTAAGTAATCAACCGTCCTCTTATTGATAGAAGCAAGAGGGCGACAAAAAATCCGCACTGCCTTTAGCCACCCAACCAGAAACAG
>ASZI01000392.1 GCA_000416315.1 Osedax symbiont Rs2
CCAATATCTCAAAGAGTATACGGGCACGCCACTGGCCAAGAGAGCTCAGGCCAGCTACTTGAGAAAACTTGCCAATACTAAACAGTGGAGCTCTTTGCTGACAAATTATAAACAGCTACCACTGCGCAGCGCACACTATACTTGTTATCAATTGCAGGCAAAAATCAATACCGGTTCCGGAAAAAAAATTGGTGCTGAGATTGCCAAACTATGGAACGTGGGAAACTCACAACCTAAAAGCTGCGACCCGGTATTCAGTTATTGGATCAAACAGGGAAACCCCTCCTCCAAAATCGCCTTTGAGCGCAGCTGGAAAGCGATAAACAACAAAAACTACAAAATCGCCAAATTTGCGCAAAAACACGTCAAAAGCAAATCTCTTAACCATTCTTTGAATATATTCTGGAAAGTACAAAAAGATGTGGCACTTATCAGCGATCCCAAAACCCTCTCTAAAACGACTGCTCACAATGCCGATATAGCAGCGTATGCCATCCGCAAGCTAGCGATCAAAAAACCTCAAGTCGCTCTAAAATCTTGGCTGCGAGACCGCAGTCGCTTTAACTTTAGCGATGAGCAACGCCGTTATTTGAACGTCTACTTTGGCAACAAATTTGCCAAGAGCACTTATTACGACCCAGCCTCACCTGGTATTTTGCAAAAACTCGACCCAAAATATGATTACGACGAAATCAGTGAGTGGAAAATCAGGCTGGCACTAATCAAGCAGGACTGGAAAAAAGTCATTGCTCTGATCGACAGCGCTCCACAATCCATACAGTCAAAAAACCGCTGGATCTACTGGAAAGAAACAGCCAAACAAAGGGCCAACCCTAAAAGCTACAAGGCCAAATACGACCCGATTCTTGCCGAGCGGGATTTTTACAGCTTTGTCGCAGCCGAGCTCAGTGGCAGCGCCTTACAACTCAATCATAACAAGACAAATATCAGCTCAAAGCTACTCGACGAACTGAACTCGATCCCCGCGGTAGCCCGTATTCGTGAACTGGTTAAAACCGGCGATACCAATAGCGCCTATCAGGAATGGCGCTCTTTGCGTAAGTCTCTTAATAGCCAGCAAACTTTGGCAATGGGTTACTTAGTCAGCAATTGGGGATGGCATATTCAGGGCATCAGAATAGCTGCCAAGCTAAAAGCCTGGAACGAACTAAGCATACGTTTTCCGCGTTCGCAAAATGCACTGTTCGCCGAATTGGGCACAGCCAAAGGTATAGGCAACACTTGGCCGGTTGCGATAGCCAGACAGGAGAGCGCTTATAACCAGTACGCTCGCTCCCCCGCAGGCGCTCGAGGGTTCATGCAGCTAATGCCGGCGACAGCAAAACAAACGGCAAAAAAATTCGACATTCCCTACAGCGGCAAAAATGATCTATACGATCCGCGCACAAACATCTCTCTGGGAACAGCCTATCTTGGCGAAATGATGCAAAAGTTCAATAACCAAGCCTACTCCACCGCGGCCTATAACGCAGGCCCACACAGAGTAGAACTCTGGTTGAAGTCCAGAGGCAAGCTGCCCCTGGACATATGGATTGAAACTATCCCCTTCGATGAGACCCGAAAATACGTACAAAATGTACTGACCTATAGTGCGATTTACGACTTACTGGCAGGGCGAAAAGCAAAGATGTTCACTGCCAAAGACCGGGCACAACTGACCTTAAATCGCCGCTAATACAGAGAACGCAATGATAGATATTGGAGCAAACCTCACCAATACACGCTTTGCCAACGACCTCCCTGAGGTACTGGAGCGGGCAACACAGGCGGGGATTGAAAAAATAATTGTTACTGGTACTGACTTGGCTAGCAGCTTACAGGCACTGCAGCTTTGTGAGCAGTACCCGCAATTATCCGCTACCGTCGGGGTACACCCTCACGACGCCTCCAGCTTAAATCCAACAATCCTCAATAACCTGCGAGCACTGCTTGAAAACCCCAAAGCAGTTGCCGTTGGCGAAACAGGACTGGACTTTAATCGAAATTTCTCCACACCTGAACAGCAAGTTTACGCCTTTGATCAACAATTAAACCTGGCCATAACCAGCCAAAAGCCTTTGTTCTTACATGAACGAGACGCGTTTTCCAAACAGTACTCTATGCTACTGGGCGCCAGGGAAAGCATTGTCGGGGCAGTAGTACACTGTTTTACCGGCAGCGCCGGAGACTTGCAAAAATACCTGGACCTAGATCTCTATATAGGAATTACTGGCTGGGTTTGCGACGAGCGACGAGGCACTGAATTACAAGAGCTGGTAAAAACCATCCCCGACCAGCGCTTGATGATTGAGACTGATGCTCCCTACCTCACCCCCAGAACACTGAGCGGAAAAAAACGCAAAAGCAAAAATGAACCGGCAAACCTGGCGCATATCGCCGAGCGCATAGGAAAACTCAGAGGCCAGAGCGTTGAGCACATTATCGCTGTCAGCAGCGCCAACGCAAAGCGCCTTTTCAAGCTTTGATATGAGAGAAACTACAGTTCGAACGAGTCTCGTAGCGCTATCAAACCTGAATCAGCTGAAGGCATCAGCCGGCAATGAACAGGTCTAGCATATGAGCATCAAAAGGCCAGCTCAGCTCAGCTTTAGTTTGCTGATTCATTAGAACTGGAATTCGCACCCCGTATCTAGCCAACAGCAAATCATCTTCTGCAATATCAGCGACTTCAACGCTATGTAATTGGCTGTCTAGTTGCGAGAGCAAAATACTTTCGGCCAATTCACATAAATGGCAGTATTCGGTGCTGTATAAAGTAAAATTTTTCATTGGATGTTTTTTCTTGTTTTAAGGTAAATTCAACAAAACTGTAACAAGTTTATATTCAAACGGAGACAGACGAAGGCAGCTTGTGTCCATCATAACACTCGCCGATACAAGTTAAAATAAAGCGACTACTTAGACTTATCTCTTTCTTAGACTAAAATACAACAGCAAAGGCTAGCGTAAGCACTGCGATATCAGCATAACAAATACCAAGGCAAGCATAACAACAGCACAAAGCTCTTTGCAGTGGTACCAATATTAAAAACATATGATTAAGCCCAAGCACGCCGGATCACTACTTGCTCTATCAGTGGATGACGACAACAGCAGAACAGCAGAACAGCAGAACAGCAGAACAGCAGAACAGCATTTTCACATAGCCCTAGAACCAAAACGCTATACAGAGGTCATAAACCCAAGCTTGACACAATAAATCACTTTATCAGCTTCCAACGAGCTAGCTGAGGGCGTTAATTGATACTAAGCAGAACTAGCAATAAACACTAAAAAGCAAAAATAATCATAATAATCATTATATTGTCATTAAAATATGTTAAATTTTGAGCACTGACTATTATTTACAATGACAATTAGACAACAACTAAAGTAATTGCATTAAACCCTATTATTTAGCAGCCGCAGACAAACCATGGCACAGCTACTACTAATGTAGCTGCATGATATCAGACCACAGAGACTGCTATCAGCTAATTAATTTATAGACAGGACAATGTAGTGTACAACAGCATACCAATACAAAAGGGTAGCCCCGGGCTCAACTTAAAATACAGCCTGATATTATTATTGCTAATCCTGCTTCCAACACTCTTTACCCCGCTTTTTGTAAAAAGCGAGCCGGGAGTAAATTTAAGTGCCGCCTACATTAAACAGATGGGAAAAAAATATGGAAGACGCGCCGAACTAAGACTCAACAGATGGCAGCAGTTGATGCAAAATTTGCAGGGAAAAAGCGAGAAAATCAAACTCAGAGAAGTAAACGATTTTTTCAACAAAGTCAGGTTTCTGGACGATATCTTGCACTGGAAAAAGAATGACTACTGGGCAACTCCAGTTGAATTTTTGGTCACTAACGGCGGTGATTGCGAAGATTTCACCATCGCCAAATATTACACCTTGAAAGCACTGGGCGTGGATATGTCAAAAATGAGCATTGCCTATGTAAAAGCACTGGATTATAACCAGGCACACATGGTATTGACTTACTATTCCTCTCCCAGGGCTGAACCGGTAATCTTAGACAACCTAATTCCGCAGATAAAAAAGGCCTCTAGACGCAAAGATTTATTGCACGTCTACAGCTTTAACGGTGATAATTTATGGATCTCTAAAAAAGGTCGTCGCGCCAATTTAGTTGGCAGCGCAGACAGACTAGGCCCCTGGGTCCAACTTAAAAAAAGACTAAAAACCCAATAACATCATTTGTAATAGAAGATCAGGAGATCAGCATGTCTTTGTTAAACCAAATAATAGCCGCTGTGTTTGCCGTGCTGATTGGTTTGGTGTCCGGCACTATCTACATCATGTCAGACAGTTCAAAATCTATGTTAACAAGCCAGTTGCAATCACACAGTAAAGATACCGCCACCAACTTAGGCATGCACATGGCGCCTTTCATAGCGGCGCAAGACTCCGCGGCGATTGAGACCATAGTCAATGCTATTTTTGACAGCGGTTACTACGAGAAAATTCAGGTAACCAATTTCGACAACGAAGATTTATTCACCGCCTTGAGATCGCCTGAAATCTCTGATGAAGTCCCCAGATGGTTCATTAAACTGATTGCTTTTGATACGCCAAATTTCAAAAGGGCAGTCACCCACTCCTGGTCAAAGGTTGGCTTTGTAGAAGTAAAGACCCGTGCCGGTTACGCCTATGAAGAGCTGTGGAAGGGCACCCAAACAACTCTCATTTGGTTTATTTCACTGTCATTAATCAGTGTTCTGTTCATCAGCTCGCTGTTGCGACTGATACTGCGACCGCTAAAGTCTATTGAGGCGCAGGCGATAGCATTAAGCAACAAAGAGTACATAGAAGAAACTAAGCTACCTAAAACCAAAGAACTTCGCAGTGTCGTCATCACAATGAACAGCATGATCGCGCGAGTTCGAACCATGTTTAACGAGCAGAGCAACAACATTGAAGAATTGCGCCGCACCGCTTACCTTGATGACCTAACCGGTCTTGCGAACAGCCGCTCAACCCTTGCCCAACTCAGCGACAAACTAGACAACCGCGATGATGAAGGACCTTGTACGTTATATTATGTACATATAGCAAATCTGAACGCACTGAATGAAAAACTCGGTCAAGAGAACGCCAACAACTTGATCAAGCAACTTGCAGAAAAGCTAAATACACTGGGAGATACACATACAGGAGCCATAGCTGGCAGATTGTCAGGCTCTGATATGTTATTGCTAATCCCGCAGCCCGATAGCGACACTGTCGCTCGCGAAGTTAACAGCTTGCTGGACGCCTATACAATCACCTTTAATTTCTTTAATCCTGACGCTGCTACACAAATCCCGGTGCACATAGCTGCGATTCTTGCAGGCGATGACATAAGTAGTGCGCAAATACTTTCCACTGCAAGAATAGCAATCGATGAGGCGATTGGCGCAAAACAAGCAAGCATTTACAAAACCCTTTCGGACACTGACCTGCAGACATCCTCTAGCGACTGGAGTGCACACGTTGCCGATGCCGTGAATCAGAAGAAAGTTTTCTTCCAATACCAAACGCTGGTTGATAGCCAAAATTCAAAAGTAGTACACAAGGAGCTACTGGTACGTATTTTAAACCAAACAGGCGAGCCTTGCGCCGCAGCAAAGTTTATTCGCATAGTCCAGCAACTTGGCTTAATTGAAGCGTTGGACAAAGCTGCGCTGGAGCAGGCCGTCAGCTATCTGGACAGTCATAATGACAGCGAACCGCTGGCTATCAACGTAAGCTTACAAAGCCTTGAGGACGGAAACTTTGACCAGTGGCTGATGCACACTATCGCCGACAAGGCTATCCAGGGCAGACTCAATATTGAAATAAACGAATCTTCGGTGCTTAACAATGTCTCACGCATTGCCAGCTTCAGACAACTACTAACCAAGAACGGTATCGGCTTTGGTGTCGACAATTTCGGAGTGCACCCGAGCGGCTTCAGCTATCTTTATCAAGTGCACCCTGACTATATTAAGATTGACGGATCTCTTTGCCAGCAAATCACCAGCAACGCCGAAGACAGATTCTTTATGGGCAGTTTAGTGACTGTTGCCAAAAGCCTGAGCATACCTAGTTATGCACAAAGAGTGGAACAGAGCGAGCAAATAGAGCAATTGCGAATCTTGGGCATAGTCGCCACCCAAGGGTTCATCCATGGAATACCAGAAAACCTAAATAATCAATAAACCACCTTCAGGGCCGGTCAAGCACTAGCCCTGAACACCTTCTCAGCTGCGTTAATCTGCTATTTTCAGCGAAACAGCAGAACCCAGATCAGCACAGCACAGCACAGCACAGCAACGATTTCACACTGGACAAGTGTTACCCACAATTTACAAAAAAAGCCCTAAGGCAATACTTCAGCGGAGGGCAGAGAAGGGGGGGGGGGGGGGGGGGCGGGGGGGGGGGGGGGGGGGGCCCTCGTGGCGGGCGGGGCAG
>ASZI01000393.1 GCA_000416315.1 Osedax symbiont Rs2
ACCTAAATACCTAAATACCTCAATACCTTAGTGAGAATACCCGGCCAGTATTACCGGCCGGATAATCGTCGTATTTCAATGAAGCATTTGTTGCAGTGTTGAAAATACCTGTAATAAAAGGTAATGCATATGCAACACAGCGCTAAATCGCCAGATACTTGTGCATCAGTTCTTTGTCATCCAATACTTCCTGGGCTAAACCATCAAACACAACTTCCCCCGTGTCAATAATAATAGCTCGATCTGCTAATCTCAGGGCTGCCACGGCATTTTGTTCGACGATAATAGTGGTGATTCCAAGCTGTTTTATTTCGTTGAGGATGTTCTCAATTTCCTTGACTATCACAGGTGCTAAGCCCTCGTAGGGCTCATCTAACAACAGCAATTTAATGTCGCGGGAAAGGGCGCGGGCGACGGCCAGCATTTGCTGTTCTCCACCGGATAAGGTGGCGCCATCTTGCAGTCGTCTCTCTCCAAGGCGTGGAAAATGTTTGTAGATGCGCTCCAGTGACCAGCCGGTGGGCTTTTCTATTTGCGCCAGCAAGATGTTTTCCTCTACCGTCAGTCCCGGAATTATCCAGCGATCTTCAGGCACCAGTGCCACACCGTTTTGCGCCGCTTCGAAGGATTTCATTTTGTGCAGCGGCTGGTGGTCTAACCAGACTTCGCCCTGACTCAGTACCGGGGTGGACACTCTGGCAATAGAGCGAAGAATCGAGGTCTTACCGGCGCCATTCCTACCGAGCAAGGCCAATATTTCACCTTCTCTGACATCAAAACTGACGCCTTGGACCACATAGCTTTCGCCATAATAGCTGTTCATTTCCCACACTGAGAAGAAGGCAGGTGAGCCCCCTTTATTGGTGACAGGTTGTTTGACCGGTGCTAGGTTACTTTTACTCATATTGTTGCTCCTCCCAAATACGCTTCTTTAACCAGTTCGCTCTCGCGCATTTCCTGGGGAGTACCTTCGGCAATAATGGTGCCTTGTGCCAGTACAGAGACACGGTCAGCCAGTGAAAACACCACGTTCATATCATGTTCTATGATCACTTTAGTCATACCTGAGGCTTTGATTTTTTTAAGAATTTCAATGGTCTGGTTGGTATCAGCCCTAGCCATTCCGGCGGTGGGTTCATCCAGTAGCAGCAGTTTGGGCTTTTGTACCAGGCACATCGCCAATTCCAGGCGTCTTTTATTACCGCGAGACATCGCTCCGGCGCGGTCATACATCTGGCTGGTCAAATTCATTTCATCGATAATACGCAGCGCCTCCTGTTCAACGTCCTTGCGCTGATCCAGACCTTTAAAGGGGTTAAAAGTAAACTCCCCGTCGGCTTGGGCGAGGGCGGGGATCATCACATTTTGAAAAATGTTAAGGTCTTCAAAAATCTGCGGGGTCTGAAAGACCCTGGAAATGCCCTGCTGACTGATCTGGTGCGGGGACTTTCCGGTTATGTTTTGACCGTCAAATTCGACACTGCCAGTATCTGGAGTTAACTGGCCGATACAGACATTCAGCAAGGTAGATTTACCTGCTCCATTGGGGCCTATAATTGCGTGAACAGTCCCCTCTTCAATAGTCAAATTAAGGTTGTTCAATGCTTTCAAACCACCAAAAGTTTTAAGCACATTGCTGACTTGTAATACGGCCTTACTCGCCATGATTTGCTCCAGTATCTGCTTTTTTGGTTGATTTAGTTGGACTTTTTGAAAAATAGCTACTAATTTTTTTATAGCCTATTTCCACCCCTTGCAAGACACCTTTGGGCAGGAATGCAACCACAAACATGAACAGTAGTCCCAAGGTCAAATGCCAGCCCTCGCCAACAAACATCGAAGAAACTGCGACCATGATATCTTCCAACCAATCCGGGAGTAATGCATAAAAGCTGTGCAGATCCACCTGGTTAACTGCGGAGAATATATTTTCGAAATACTTAATGATGATAACGCCGAGTAACGGGCCAAATAATGTGCCTACTCCTCCGAGTATGGTCATTAGGATGACCTCACCGGATGCGGTCCATTGCATTCTCTCTGCTCCTGCCAGCGGGTCAGTTGCCGCTAACAATCCACCTGCAAGTCCCGCGTACATTCCCGAAATAACAAAAGCGGTCAGTAAGTAGGGCTTTGTATTAAAGCCTAAATAGCGCATGCGGTTTTGGTTGGATTTTATCGCCTTGAGTTTTAAGCCAAAGGATGAGTTGAAGATTTTCAATGAAACATAGAAGGCCAATATCATGATCACCGCGGAGATATAAAACCCGGAGTAGCCACTGGTCTCAATACCAAAGAGTGTGGTTGAGGGCAAGCCTTCACCGGCCTCGCTAAACAACCTGTCAATGATCCGCGGGTCGCTTTTTGCCAGCTGCAGCCCTGTTTCACCGTTTGTGATTGGCGTGAGCACTGAGTAGGCCAAGTTATAGCACATCTGTGCGAAAGCTAAGGTCAATATAGAGAAGTAGATGCCGGATCTGCGCAGGGCGATATAACCCATGGCAACGGCAAATATTCCCGACATCAAAACACTTAGCAAAATCGCCGGGATGATGTTCATTGACAGCAGTTTAAATGACCAGACTGCGGTATATGAACCTACTCCAAGAAAGGCTGCATGACCAAAGGAGAGATAACCTGTCAGGCCAAATAAAATGTTGTAGCCAATGGCGAAAACCCCAAAGATAACAAATTTCTGCAAAATGTCGGGGTAGGCGGCGCCAAACGGAGACATCCAGATCGGCATAGACAATACCACTGCGGAGAAAATAGCCATTATCACCCAGTGTTTTTTTATTAAGTTTTTCATATTAATTTTCAAAAACCCCCTTAACGCCCATCAGTCCGCGTGGCCTGACCAATAGAACAACGACCGCAACTAAATAGATTATGATTTGATCGATACCCGGAATAATCTCTTTTACTTCATTCATCGAGGCAAAAGACTGCAGTATGCCAAGTAAAAAGCCTGCGGCGACAGCGCCTGGAAGAGAGCCCATTCCACCTACGACAACGACCACAAATGTGAGTACCAGAAAGTCCATACCCAGATGAAAATCTGGAGGCACTATTGGCGCGTACATCACACCGGCAACGCCGGCGACGACTGCAGAGAGGCTAAAAACAATGGTAAAACGCCGCTCTATATTGATGCCCAACATGCCGACCATTTCCCGGTTTTGAATCCCGGCTCTGACCACCATGCCAAAGGTAGTGAATTTCAAAAAGGCAAATACAGCGCTAATCACGCAGAGGGAAAATCCTAAATAGATCAGCCGCCACCAAGGGTAGACAACATTGTCACCTAAACCAAAGTACTGGCCGATATTCGCACTGCCCGAGACTACATCCGGGGCGGGGGTCGGAATAGGGTTCGCACCAAAGATATGGCGGATAATCTCTTGGATAACGATCGCCATGCCAAAAGTGAAAAGTATTTGCGAGGCGTGATCCCGCTTGTAAAAATACTGGATGAAACCGCGCTCCAGCGCCCAACCTACTAATAGCATTACCGGAACAGCAAATAGAATAGATAGCGGTACGGCATAATCTATGATGGCTGTGCCTGTGTCACCCCACCATATCTCCAGATAGGGCACCTCTTTATAGGCATCAAAAAAGGTGATGCTTTCATCTTTAACCGATTTTGAAACAGTCAGTAGTTTGTTAAAAGTTACCGCGCAAAATGCCCCTAGCATGAATAGTGCGCCGTGGGCGAAATTGACGATTCCCAATGTGCCAAATGCTAAGGTAAGTCCTAGGGCGATAAGTGCATAAGCGCCGCCTTTGTCCAAACCATTAAGTAGCTGTAAGAGTATTGCATCCATAAGATTAAACAACATCGCTAGTGTAGGGCGAAAATAAGTGGGTTAATTCAGGGCAGTCTAAATATGATTTTTAATCTCATCCACAGAGGTCAATTAGATCAACTAATTATTTTAAAAATCAATTACAGTGCATGTTTTGCCGATCACGCAGCGATCAGAAAAAGCAGCTTGTTAAGCAAAAACATCTAAAACTCTCTGCAATAAACTATTGCTATAGCACTTTGCAGCAGGTCTTAGTTGACTCATTACTCTCAATGCGCAGGGCAATTTATGAGTAATATGATTTTTATTATAATTATCGACGTTATGGACAGAGGCAAAAATCTATCTAACGGACCAGTGACCCATTTTAATTTTGCTCTAGGTTATATAAATCGTCGGCTGTAATCGTTGAGTCGTAACAGCCGACATCGTTCAACTAGCTCGCGGTCTGAATGCTTCAGACCACGGCTTATGACATTTGCCTAGCCCTTGTAAGGACCTAGCTCACCACCAAAGATCTTGGCATCGTATTCTACTTGCGAGCGCGGTACTTGCTGTACCACTTCGAGTAAGTCAAACTGTGTTTGAGACTTCTCATTACCTTTCACTACTAGTACATCTTTGAAGCACTGATGATCTTCTGCGCGATACTCTGTAGCACCGTTACCCATACCATCAAATTTATGCCCCTCTAATGCCTTAATAACTTCTGGCGGATAGAAAGTACCGGCTCTCTCACAGGCATCTGCATACAATAACGTTTGCACGTAGCAAGTGTGTGCCGCCTGAGACGGTGGGAATCCGTATTCTGCACCAAAGGATTTAACAAAAGCTTGTGAGCCTTCATCTTGTAAGGTCCAGTTCCAGTTTGTGGTTCCCAAGATACCTTTGATGTTATCTCCAGCGCCCTGCGCCATTAATCTAGAGAACAACGGTACGATAATCTGGAAGTCTTTACCGTTAACTTGCTTGTCTCTGAGGCCAAACTGCACTGCTTGTGTCAGTGAGTTGATCATGTCTTTACCGTAGTGGTTTAAGATTAAGACATCGGCACCTGAGTTTAATACCGGGGTAATATACTGGGAGAAATCGCCGGCTCCAACAGGGGTTCTAACTGTTTTGGTGGTATTCCAACCCATAGCTTCGGTAGTGTTCTTAATAGATTCTTCCTGAGTCCAGCCCCAGGTATAATCAGCGGTAAGGTGGTAGGCGTTACGCTCTGTGCCATATTCCTTTTCCAGTACCGGCCCCAGTGCTGCTCCAGACATATGCGCATTAAAGAAATGGCGGAAGCCGTAGCGACGCTTGTCTTTACCGGTAGTATCGTTTGAATGGGTTAAGCCAGCCATAAAGATGATGCCCGCTTCCTGAGCGAAGGATTGTTGTGCAATCGCCACTCCTGAAGATGATCCACCAGAGAACATGATGACTTTATCTTTTTCAATCATACGTTTAGCAGATGCACGGGCCGCATCTGATTTTGTTTGAGTATCACCAGTAACAAAGGCAACTTTTTTACCCAAAATACCATTACCTTTTAGCATGGAAGGCTTCAAAGTGTTCATCAAACCACCGTCACCATCTCCATTCAAATGCTTAACGGCCAATTTGTAAGCTCTTAGCTCATCCGCACCTTCGTCCGCGTAGGCACCAGATTGGGGAATGTTAAAGCCTAAAGTAACAGTAGATAATTTACTTGGATCATTTGGGAACTCATTTGCCCATGCATTGCGTGTATAAAACATCGGCATTGAGCCCGCGAGTGCAAAGGCGCCACCGGCGGTTAAAATTCTCCTGCGCAGCAGGTTGGGTTGTTGATCTTTTTTGTCGCTCATTGTTTTTATTCTCCGTGACTGACTTTTAAAAAAGTTAAGTATCGAGCTCTTCTTTGGAAGCACAGTCAGGCAATGTCCAACTCTTCCTTCCAAGGATAAAAAATTACCACAGCTTAATTATTAAAGCTTATATACTTTAGTCTAGGTTGTTTTGTGATCAGAATAAAATGCTGTAAATTGAATGAGTTATGAAATTATTTTGATTAAAATATTTGTCAGTTGGTGAAACAAAGCTAAATGAGAATTTCAAGAAATCCGCCTGTGTACGGTACTATTTTTAAAAATGTCATAGATTACTGATGGTTATAGTGGTTTTTAGATTTCTTAGCCGTTCTTCAAGCTAGTACTTCGAAATTAACATAACAGACATCAAAACTGTCTGCTATTGGCTACTGCAATAGCTGGTTTACTAGCTATTGGCAAGCGCCTGGGGGTGTTTGTTTCGCTGCTTTGTGACGATCTCGGCGAATACTTAAGCCCTGCGACGAAGTTATGGGGTCAAAGTTATGGGGTCAGGTCTTGCTTTTTGCCTTTACGGTACAAAGTTGTGGGGTCAGGTCTTGCCTTTTACCTTTACGGTACATAAAAGTTATACAAGTTATAGGGTCAGGTCTTGCCTTTTGCCTTTACGGTGTATAAGAGTATTCTTGATGGATGAG
>ASZI01000394.1 GCA_000416315.1 Osedax symbiont Rs2
AATTTCAAACCCAAAAAACACGGTTTAAAACCGGCCCACTGTACAGTCGCAGGTGGGTTCATCTTTATCTGTCTGGCCAAGGGATCAGCTCCGGATATCAAACCGCTGTCTGAATCACTAAATCACTATATGGAACCCTATGACATAGAAAATTCCAAAGTGGCAGTACAAGTGACCATAGAAGAGGCGGCAAATTGGAAACTGGTCATTGAAAACAATCGCGAATGCTACCATTGCAACGGTTCTCATCCAGAACTACTAGGCAGTATTTTGGAGTGGGACGACACAAACGATCCTAGGGCCAGTGATGAATTTCTGGCCCAGTACGACCGCCAATCGAAGGCATGGGACGCCGAGGGAATACCGCACAAACACGTCTCTCATGGCCTGAAGAACCGTATTGTGCGCATGCCATTGAAAGAAGGCACCCATGTAATGACCATGGATGGCAAAGCCGCCTGCAGTAAATTAATGGGCCGAATTAAGAACCCTGAACTCGGTTCTATGCGTATCCTGCATTTACCTAACTCTTGGAACCACATGCAATCTGATCACTGTGTGGTGTTTCAGGTGATTCCAGTCTCTGCACAAAAAACGTTAGTGACTACTAAATGGCTGGTGCATAAAGATGCGGTGGAAGGCGTTGATTATGACGTCGATAGACTACGCGCGGTATGGGATGCGACCAACGAGCAAGATAAAACTCTCGCCGAGCGCAATCAGTTAGGCATTAACTCTATCGGCTATGAGCCGGGCCCCTACTCCGAAACTTTTGAGTTCGGCGTCATAAACTTTATCGATTGGTACAGTGAAACTGTACGAAAGGGTTTGGAGGACTAGAGCTTAAAATTTCCTAATTGCTGGTAATCGAAAGGGTTACCAGCAACACATCCTCACAAGCAAAACATGATCCATATCAAAGATCACCCCATTATACCGATCATTCAGTCGGCATATTGCTACACTCCTCCGAACGTTAAGTTAGTGCTTTAACACCCAGTGAGAGCTGTCTAAACAATGTATTTAAACCGTTCACTGGAAATGAAGTAGACACCTTGCGATACAAATTTATTTCTGCAACCTAGCAGAGATACACCAGTCACATTCTTTGGATCAATATGAAACCACAACCCAATGCCTCTAGCTTACTCAGTTATCAGTCTAAAGGGATGCTCGGCATTGTGTTATTGCTAATTTTCGGCGTTTTTGGCAATTTTATTTACCTCAACAAGCTCTCATTTAACAATCAAGTGCGCGCGCTAGCGCAAGACGAATATAGACAACAGCAGCAGCAAATCAGTGCCGAACTCGCAGCAGCTACTAGCTATATTAGCTATATGCATGACAGTGCCAGCAAAGAGTTGAAGCAACAGGCAAAAGCCAAAGTTGAGCACGCCTACAGCATCGCTAATTCTCTGTACCAACAACAAAAAGATCAACTGAGTAAAGCGCAACTGCAAAAGTTAATCGTTGAGACATTGCGCCCACTGCGTTTCTTTAACGGCCGCGGCTATTATTTTATCGCCAGCTTACAAGGCGACAGTGTACTGTCAGCGAACAATCCTGAAATGGAAAACAGCCATCTGTTTAGCGCCAAAGCAACGATACAGAAATCGGCCCGCGAAGTAATAAACTCAGTTAAGAACCCGCAGCAGGCCGGCTTTTCCAGTTACCGATGGCCCAGCGCTGGCAATCCCGACATCTATGCAAACAAGATATCCTACGCCAAAGTATTTACCCCCTATGACTGGATCATTGGCAGTGGCGACTATGTAGACAGATTCACCGCCGACCTACATGCCGCCGCGCTGCTGCGACTGTCACAATTACGAATTGACGGCAACGGCTATATCGCAGTGCTCGATAAAGACGCTAATTGGTTACTCGCTCCCCCTGCTGGAAACTGGTTTTGGCAAACTGAGATGACAGATCCAAACAATAGTGGTTCCCTAGACAATTTATTGGCATTCGCAGCAGCCGGTGGTGGGTTTATCAGCACTGATTTAAACGGCCGGGCCACTGCCACGGGTTCTGGTAGTTTATCACTGGTAAAAAGCATTGACGACTTTCAGTGGATCATTGTCGCCGGTAGCCAACAGCGAGAGCCTTCTGCTAACTTAGTATCCAAGCGCCAGTCTCTTAGGAACAAAGAGCAACAAACTGTTGGCTTTTTGGTTTTTACACTCCTTTTGACTATCGCAATCACTCTCACATTTGTCCTTCTATTTAGTCGCAGTTACAAACTTCTCTTTAAACGCTACCAAGCAAATATAGAACATAAAAATCATAGCCTGCAGGAAATCTCTAAAGAGTTACGGGTTGCCGCCAGTTTTTTTAATCTCGCCAATGAAGGCATTATCATCCCCGATGCACAGCAGAACATTCTTGCGGTCAACCCCGCCTGCACCACCACTAACGGCTACAGCGAGGCTGAGTTACTTGGAGGAACTCCAAATATTTTATCCTCTGGCAAACACGACACGCACTTTTACCAGCAGATGTGGCGGGGAATTAACAAAGAGGGGAAAAGGCAAGGCGAGATCTGGAACAAACGCAAATCCGGTCAAGTTTTTCCACAGTGGATGTCGGTTTCCGTCTGTAAAGATGAAGCCGGGGAAGTACTCAACTATATTTCAATTTTTTCCGATAGCACTGAAAGAAAAAATGCTGAGCAGCGCCTGCGTCGCCTGGCTGAATACGACCCACTGACAGAGCTGGCAAACCGGCGTTTACTCTCACAAAGAGCCGAGCAGGCGATTAGTTTTTGTCATCGCAACCCAGGTCACAAACTGGCGTTGATGTTTATCGACCTGGACAGATTTAAAAACATCAACGACTCACTGGGACATGCGGTGGGTGATAAGGTATTGCAGCAGACAGCCAAGAGATTACTGAATACTTTTCGCTCCTCTGACACTGTTTGTCGCCTCGGTGGAGATGAGTTTATTATCCTCATTGACCACATTGAAGTTGAGACAGCTGCCGCGCATCTCGCCGACAGAGTACTGCACGAATTAGCACAACCGCTGCAGATCGAAGAGCTGGATTTAGTCATCACCCCCAGTATTGGCATCGCCGTCTACCCCGATAACGGTAAAGATTTTGGCACTTTGTTGAAAAATGCCGATGCGGCGCTCTACCACGCTAAAAGCGAAGGAAGAAATAATTTCCAGTTTTTTACCAATGACATGAATATCAGAGCGACGCAGAAGCTATCGATTGAGCGCGATTTACGCAAAGCGCTGAAGCGCAATGAGTTTGAAATCCACTATCAAGCCCAATACGACCTCAGCAGCGGCCAGCTCAGCGGTTGCGAGGCATTGATTCGCTGGCGATGTCCGACTCGCGGCTTAGTGCCCCCAGATCAGTTTATCAGCATTGCCGAGGAGGCCGGTATTATTATCCCCATTGGCAATTGGGTAATAGCTGAGTGTTGTAGGCAAGCTGTAAAATGGCAACAGCAAGGTTTGCAACCTCTGTCAATTGCTGTCAATGTCTCCAGCGGTCAATTCAATAAAGAGCTCGTTCCCTATATCCGCAACATCCTGCTCGATACTGGTCTAGAATCCAGCTGGTTAGTTGTAGAAGTCACTGAGTCAGCGCTGATGAACGATCCACAGTTCAGTCGCCAAATACTGCTCGAGCTACAGGCACTGGGAATAGAAATTGCCCTGGATGATTTTGGCACCGGCTATTCCAGCCTCGCCTATTTAAAACGTTTTCCAATCGACAAGTTAAAAATCGACAAGGTATTTATAGATGGCCTGCCAAAGGATAAAGACGATATAGCACTGACTAAATCGGTGATTGATGTCGCCGCTAATTTAAACATGACGACAATTGCTGAAGGGGTCGAAACACAAGCGCAGTATCTGTTTCTACAACAGCTTGGCTGTCAGCAAATGCAGGGCTACTACAAGGCAAAACCGCAACCCGCTGCACAATTTGCGCAGTTGATCGGGCCGGTGCAATTACCGAGCAAACAAAGCCTTTAATTCACTGTTACCTGGACGATAGCAGACTGCTAGCAGAGCTTGGAGCTGATTTTAACAGTCCTGCTTGTAGCTGCTGCATCTTGCCGCTTTAGCTTCAGTGCAGTATAAAAAGTTGCTTTTTTGCTCTGACACTCTTTAATGCGCAGTTCAGGGCTCGAAAAACTAAGATAAATATCTAAGGGAGATTCCTAAACTTTACAATTTCCCGTACGCCCTGGACTTAAATTGGCGATTTCGGCCGTCAGCATTGCTTGCAGGGCGACAAAAAAAATTATTTTGGGCCCTTTTTCAGACATTTGCGCACTGTGCATAAACCAATCATTAAAACCAGCGATGACTGTCTTAAGGCGCAGTTAAACCGCTTTGTATTTATATTGGGTTCATTTAAAATGATTTTCACACTCAATGGCAGGTCTGACTTTACCCTCTATAATTAATTTGTTATAAAAATTCACTATTTGCGCTTACTGGACCTATATGACATTAAACTCGCAAGCTAAGGCGATGCTAAAGTTTCAAGCCTTTGGCATGATCGGCATTTCTTTTTTAATCATTGCCGGTATTTTTGGCTATTTTTTATTTAAAGAAAACCTCAGTTATGAAAATCGTCTGCAGACTTTAGATCATGAAATCCAGCTGCAACAAAAACAGCAGATCCGCGCCGAAGTTGAAAAGGCCCGAGAGTTTATAGAACATATGAACTCACAGGCCGAAGAGCAGTTAAAACAACAAGCTCGAAGCGCCGTCGAACAAGCTCATAGCATCGCCACTAGCCTCTATAACAAACATAAGAATCAGCTCGATCAAGCTGCAATCCAAGAACTGATTAAAACCGCTCTACGCGATGTGCGTTTTTTTAAAGGCCGCGGCTATTACTTTATCAACGATGCTCACGCCAACGCCGTGTTAATGCCCATTCGACCAGCTCTGGAGGGCACATCACTACTATTAAATGCCGATACGCAAATATTTCATATCATCAATACCATACTCGATTCCATCGACAACGAATCGGCAGCAGGATTCTCCCGCTATTCTTGGTACCCACCAGGAGAGAAGCAGCAAAAATTAAGGAAAATCAGTTATGCCAAGAAATTTGCTCCCTTTGACTGGCATATAGGCGCCGGAGATTATATCCAAAGTTTCGAAGAGGATTTACGTTTGGCAGCTCTGGAGCGTCTCTCCAGAATAACCACCAACAACAATACTGCAGTGACCATTGTCGATGCTAAGGGCAAGGTAATTAGCCATTCACAACTCGCCCAAAACATCCAAGAAGAGACGATCCCACTTTTAGAAGCAGACAACTTGCAGCAATTACTTAGTTTTGCCAACAGTGGCGGCGGGGTCTTTAACTACCGGACAACGACTGCAAAAACTGCCGGTAAATTTGCCTTTGTAGAGACAATTCAGCCATTTAACTGGGTCATCATTGCCGATATTTTCCCTCGGCAGATCAGCCAGATCATTGAGTCTCAGCGATCCTTGATCGCAGAAAACTCCCGCAGCGACCTTAAGATGCTGGTGATTGTATTATCTATTGCCGGCTTAGTGACTTTAGCATTTAGCCTCCTTTTCAACCGCAGTTTTAGTCGTCTATTTAAAAGGTATCAGGGCAGTATTGACCTGCAAGAACGCGAAATATTCAGTCAGACACTAGAGCTTAAGCTTGCCACCAGGGTCTTTGAATCTTCTAATGACGCCATTGTCGTCACCGACGCCGCACACAATATTATTGCAGTGAACCCGGCCTGTATAACCACCAGCGGTTACCCTGCCAATGAACTCATAGGCCAGAGATCAGATTTTTTTGCCTCAGATCACCAGGACAAAGTATTTTACCAACGCCAACAGACCCATTTGCAAGAGCGAGGACACTGGCAGGGAGAAATGTTCCATCAACATAAAAATGGTGGTTTCTACCCCAGCTGGGTATCGATTTCTACCAGCTTAGACAGTGACAAAAAAGTACTCAATTACATCTCCACTTTCTCCGATATCTCAGAGCGTAAAAAAACCGAACAGCGGCTAAATTATCTGGCGGATTATGACCCGCTAACTAAGCTGGCTAAAAGGCATATCCTGGCGGAGAGAGTCAACGAAGTAATTAATTACAGTGACCTTAATCAGCAACAAAAATTTGCGTTGATGCTGATCGATCTGGACAGATTTAAGAACATCAATGACTCTTTGGGCCACAATATTGGCGATCAGGTATTACAGGAAATAGCCAAGCGTCTGGCCGGTAACATCAGGGTCTCGGATATCATCAGTCGTCTCAGTGGCGATGAATTTATAATCTTGGTTAACAACAATAAATCCCAGTCGGCAGCCAAGCGATTAGCCAACCGAATCATGCGTGATTTGGCGGAGCCTGTGCACATTTTAGAGCACGATCTGGTGGTTACCCCCAGCATAGGTATCGCCACTTTTCCCGAACATGGCGATAACTTCGACGCCCTGCTAAAAAATGCAGATGCCGCTTTAAATCACGCCAAGAGCCAGGGACGCAATAACTTCCAGTTTTTCACTTTTGATATGCATGAACGCGCATCAGAAAAATTGACCATCGAGCGAGGTTTGCGCTTAGCCCTCACTAAACAACAATTTGAAGTTCACTACCAGGCCCAGTACGAATTGGGCACTGATAAGCTCTGTGGCTGTGAAGCCCTACTGCGCTGGCAAACTCCAGAGTTAGGCATGATTGCCCCTGATAAATTCATACCTATCGCCGAAGAGAGCGGATTGATTTTGCCCATCGGCCAATGGGTATTAGATCAGGCCTGCAGACAGGCCAGCATATGGAGAGAACAGGGCTATGAGCCGATTCCAATTGCCGTCAATGTCTCTAGTTACCAATTTACCAAAAACATTGTCTCCTCTATTGTGCAAAGTTTAACTAAAGCTAATTTAGATGCAAAATGGCTAGTGGTAGAAATTACCGAAAGTGCTTTAATGCACGACCCGGACTTTACTCAGGAGGCTCTGCAACAGTTGCGGGATTTGGGCATAAAAATAGCCCTGGACGATTTTGGTACCGGCTACTCTTCGCTCGCCTACTTAAAAAGATTTCCATTGGACAAGTTAAAGATAGATCGTACCTTCATCACTGGCCTGCCACAGGAGCAAGATGACTTGGTGATTACCCGATCAATCATTGATGTCGCTAGAAACTTAAATATGACCACTATTGCCGAGGGAGTGGAAACCTTGCAGCAGCAAAAACTACTGACGGATTTAGGTTGCCAGCAGATGCAAGGATTTCTAAAGGCCAGGCCGGTAGCTGCCAGTGAGTTTTCCAGTGAATATTTATCTCTAGATAATACTAAGACTAAAATTGCCTCTATCGGCAGCAACAACAAGCCAAAATTCCCCGGCTAGCATAGCCGCTAATCTTGTGCTGCATACGAGCTCAGCAACTTCGAAAGTTGCTGCAGCCCGCAAACAAAATCGTCTTCTTCTGCAATTGCCATCACCGATAGGCGAACGGCGTTGGCTGCTTGCCCAGAGCTACTGAAATAGCTGGCACTGCTTAGTAATAATCGCTGTTTTTTTGCCGTGGCACAAAAACCCTCTGCCTGACAGTTAACCGGTAAGTGCAACCAGCAGCTGTAGCTACTGCGCTGTCGCTGCAACCGGTAATCGGATAAATACTGCGTCACTAACCGCTGTCGTTGTGCAGCAATCATTTTTTGCTGCTCGGCCCAGCGAAAAGCATTGCCGCTATCAATCATTGCGCTGGCGACTTCAAACATAAAGGGAGAGGGAAGCCAAAGTGTCGCTCTGATGTAGTCGACCAAGGTTGAGTATTGCGACTCTGGCACCCGCAGGTAGCCACAGCGCATCCCTGGACTAATCGCCTTGGATAGACTGCTGATATAAAAAGATTTTTCAGCTACAAAATTGCTGATAGCAGGCATTTTCACAGTGTTCAAAAAAGCGTAAATTTCGTCTTCAACCAACCAGACATCTTGCTCTGCAATCACTTTCGCCAACGCTTCACGGCGCGCATGGCCCATAGTTGCAGCCGTCGGGTTTTGCTGTGAGGGCACGACAATCACCATCCTAGGTTTGCAAATTTTGCACTGCTGCATCAGTGCCTGAGGTAACATGCCCTGCTCATCCATAGCAATAGGCAACACTTTTCGCCCCATGTATTTACAAATCGCTAAAATGCCCGGATAAGTTTGCGCTTCCAGGGCAATATAATCGCCCTCTTTTGAGTACAAGGCAATGATACTCGCCAGGGCATTTTGCGCACCGTTGGTCAGTATCAACTGGTCTGCATTGGCCACCTCTAAACCGTATTGGGCACACCATTTAGCCCCCGCCCGGCGATGTTCCAGTAGTCCAGTATTTTCACTGTAGCCAAACAGTTGCGGGTTATCTAGAGCGCTGAACTGCTGTGTAAACTGCTGCTGTAAAGCCTGTATATTCTGCTGCAGACAAGGTTGCAAAATAGAGAAATTTAGCACTGTGTCATCTTCTTGTGCTTGAATCACGCTGTTTAAAGAGGTATTGCCAACATAGCTGCCACGACCGACAAAAGACTCTATCTTGCCTAGTTCTGCCAATAGCTGATAGGCTTTAGAAACTGTCACTGCAGTGCTCTGCAGCTCTTTTGCAAGCTCTCTGTGCGCCGGCAGTTTACTCCCGGGAGGATATTTCCCCGAGTCAATTAAAGAGCCCAACTGGGCTGCAATTAATTGGTATTTATGCTTTTTCATGCTCGGCCCCAATCTGGCTATAATTTTCATGACTAAAGACAATCCGCGACTGCTGCTCAAGAGTAATTTGACGATTGACATATGTCAATTTGAACTTTAATATTGAGCTAACTTTCCATGCAATGATCAATAAATCTAATAGGATCGACACTATGAGCAACAAAACTGCCGCTTTTATCGGCTTGGGCGTTATGGGCTACCCTATGGCTGCACACTTACAGAGCCAAGGCTACCAAACCACTGTTTACAACCGCAGTTCTGAAAAGGCACTAAAGTGGCAACAACAACACGGCGGAGCACAGGCAACGACTCCAAGAGAGGCGGCCGCAGCAGCAGATATAGTGTTTATCTGTGTCGGTAATGACCAGGATGTGCGCAGTGTAGTCTATGGCGAAGACGGTGTTCTAGCCGGATTGCGCAGCGGCACAATTTTAGTCGATCACACAACTACTTCAGCAACCTTAGCCTTAGAGTTAGCATCGGCCTGTGCCGAGCAAGCCACACAGTTTATCGATGCTCCAGTTTCCGGCGGTCAGGCGGGGGCTGAAAATGGCAAGTTAACGGTCATGTGCGGCGGTAAACAGAGCAGTTTTGATGCCGCTGTGCCCTTAATGCAAAGTTATGCCCAGCAGATTCAACTACTTGGGGATAATGGCCAGGGACAGCGCTGTAAAATGGTCAATCAAATCTGTATTGCCGGGGTCTTACAGGGTCTCTCTGAAGCCCTGAAACTAGCCCAGAGCGCCAATTTATCAATACCTCAAGTTGTCGACACACTCAAGCATGGCGCAGCAGGCTCCTGGCAGATGGAGAATCGGCTGGTGACTATGGATCAGAACAGCTTTGACTTTGGCTTCGCCGTCGATTGGATGCGCAAAGATTTAGGCATTTGCCTCGAAGAAGCCGCACGTCACCAGCTACAGCTGCCATTGACCCAAGATGTGGACAACCGCTATGAACAATTACAGCAACAGGGAATGGGCAGAATGGATACCTCCTCGTTGGTAAAATCACTAAAGTGATACTGCAACTTACAGCGCTGCGACGCAGCGCTGTAATCTAAAAATCAGTCTGCCAAGCAAATCAGCAGCGACTGCCTCTGAACTAAGCTGAAAAATTGCTTCAACAAATTCGATCTGAAAAAAGAGCCCGCCGCTGGTAATACTGCCCTGCTGTAAGTGTCACAATGTTGTAGATTTAATCAACATGTCTAGGATCGGCACAATGACTGAACAAAGACTGCTGCAGTCGAGGCGAGTTCCACCGCTTTACCTCCACTACATTATCCTTATATTTCATACAGATACAACCCATGGTTTGTTCTACTACGGTTTTGATAACCGCATCAGCCACCTGCTTAGCGAATTTTCTAATTAGCTTATCCAGCACCTGAGCGAACCTATGCGCCTGGTATAAATTGAAATCAAGATATTGCAGTACTGACAGCCTTTGATTTTAAAGCTTCTTTAATGCTATCTGGCGAAAATCGTTATAGATATATTTTTTGCCAGCTAGCTTGAAGCTGTTAAGCCATTTTTAGGCTCAGCGTTGATTAATATCCAGCGCTTTTACCAGCAGATAAAAACACCAGAGAGAGCATTAGCTTACGTTTAAATTAAGCAGCGCTGTGGGCGAGGTAATTTACGACTCTTGTCGACTTAAATACGACAAATAGATCGCTGAGGGCTATTGTGCTTGACAGCAAATTCACAATGCCATATTTTTATTGAATGAACGTTTAATTAAACGCGCATTTAATAAAAAAGGACCTGCTCTGAGATGCCCAAAGTTGGAATGCCAGCGATACGTAAACCACAGTTAATTGAAGCCACGATGCAGGCTATCAACGCCGTGGGGTTGCAAAAAGCCAGTGTGGTAATGATCAGTGGTTACGCGGGAGTATCTCCCGCTATTATCAATCATTACTTTGGCGGTAAAGATGGCCTGCTGGAAGAAACTATGCGCAGCATCTTGCGACAGTTGTCGATCGGTGTGCAACAGCGCCTTAGACTCTGTAGCAAAGAGGATGTCGTTGAGCGAATCACCGCAATTGTCGGTGGCAACTTCGACTCGCAGCAGCTAGACGCAAAAGTAGTCAAGACCTGGCTGGCATTCTGGTCTCAAGCCATGCATCAGCCTAAGTTATACCGTTTGCAACGAGTCAACGAAAAACGCTTGATGACACATTTATTAATAGAACTAAAGCGGGTACTGCCAGCCGAGCGGGCTAAGTTTGTAGCTCTGTCGATTGCCGCTTTGATCGATGGCATCTGGCTGCGCGGCTCGCTGTCCCCCAGGGGAATAGACGGTGAGTTGGCGCAGCGAATTATCGCCGACTATCTGCAAAAGCAGCTACCAGACGATACCTGGCAGCTGTATTTAGACAACCGAACAAACACCACTCACAACACACCAAGAGCTAACTGATGAAACCGACTCAATTATATATAGATGGCAGTTATAGCGACGCCAGCAGCAGTAACACTTTCGCCAGCTACAACCCGGCCACTGGAGATCTGTTAGCGCAAATCCAAGAGGCGAGTCTCGCCGATGTCGATAGAGCAGTCGACGCTGCCGAACGCGGGTTTGCACTCTGGTCGGCGATGAGCCCGACTGAACGCGGCCGGATAATGTTGCGAGCGGTAGCGCTGCTGCGTGAGCGCAATGATGAGCTGGCAATGCTTGAGGTCCTAGATACTGGCAAACCTATTCAGGAAGCTGACTGTGTCGATATTGAATCTGGCGCTGAAGTGATCGAGTACTATGCAGGTCTTGCCACTAGCATCAGTGGTGAACAACAAGATTTAGGCGGCAGCAATTTTTTCTATACCCGCAGAGAGCCACTGGGCGTCTGCGCCGGGATCGGTGCCTGGAACTACCCGATTCAAATCGCCATGTGGAAATCAGCCCCGGCTCTGGCCGCCGGTAATGCAATGATTTTCAAACCTTCTGAGGAGACGCCACTGAGCGTCCTAAAACTGGCAGAGATCTACACTGAAGCCGGAGTCCCAGACGGCGTATTCAACGTAGTGCAAGGGGACGGAAAAGTAGGTCAGGCACTCTCGCGACACCCGCGAATCGCCAAAGTCTCATTTACCGGCGAGTGTGGTACTGGCAAGAAAGTAATGGCAGATGCCGCTAGCTCACTTAAAGAGGTGACCATGGAGCTCGGCGGAAAATCCGCATTTATCGCCTTCGAAGACGCCAATATTGAGAATGCGGTATCCGGGGCACTGCTGGCAAACTTCTACACTCAGGGAGAGGTCTGCACCAACGGCACCCGCGTTTTTGTACACAGCAGTATTTACGATGAGTTTGTGGATAAAATCAAAGCGCGTACCCAAAAAATGATTGTCGGCGATCCGACCGATGCCAATACACAAGTCGGGGCACTGATTTCCAAAGCGCATATGCACAAAGTTTTAGGCTATATCGATGCTGCCAAAGCAGCGGGTGCCAGGCTTGTATGCGGCGGCGAGCAAGTCATCACTGAAGGCTTGGACAAAGGTAACTTTGTACGCCCAACTGTCTTTGCCGACTGTACAGATACAATGCCCAACGTCACCGACGAGATATTTGGCCCGGTAATGTCGATCTTAAAATTTGACACTGAAGAGGAAGTGCTAGCGCGCGCCAACAATACCGAATTTGGTTTGGCTGCTGGCATTTTCACTCAGGACTTCTCCCGCGCTCACCGGGTAATCGCCAAGCTACAGGCCGGTATTTGCTGGATAAATACCTGGGGTAGCTCACCGGCACAAATGCCAGTGGGCGGTTACAAGCAGTCGGGCATCGGCCGTGAAAATGGCCTGGCTACTTTGAATGCCTACAGCCAAGTTAAAAGTGTCTACATAGAGTTAGGGGATGTCGAATGTCCCTATTAAACAGCGCCGAAAAATACGACTACATCATTGTAGGAGCGGGCTCCGCCGGTTGTGTACTGGCTGACAGACTCACAGAAAATGGCAAACATAGCGTCTTGCTGCTAGAAGCTGGGGGTACCGACAAGAGCATTTTTATCCAGATGCCCACCGCACTGTCTTACCCGATGAACAGCCAGAGGTACGCCTGGCAATTTGAATCGCAACCGGAACCGGGACTAGACAACCGAGTGCTGCACTGCCCCAGAGGCAAGGTACTAGGAGGCTCGTCTTCAATTAACGGCATGGTGTACGTACGAGGACACGCCCGCGACTTTGATCAGTGGCAGCAACATGGCGCTCACAACTGGAGCTATAAGGACTGTCTGCCCTACTTCAAAAAGGCAGAGACCTGGAGCGGCGGCGCTGACTTATATCGCGGCGGCAACGGCCCTGTGACAACCTGCAATGGTAATGAGATGAGTACCAGCCCGTTGTATCAGGCATTCATCAACGCAGGAGTTGAGGCGGGTTACCCGCAAACCGCGGATTACAACGGCTACCGGCAGGAGGGGTTTGGCCCTATGCACATGACGGTCAAAGACGGGGGGCGAGCTTCCACCAGCAATGCCTATCTGCGCCGAGCCATGCGTCGCAGCAATCTAACGTTAATCAGTAAAGTGGTCTGTCGCAAGATCATCATGGATGGCAAAAAAGCTCAGGGCATCGAATACCAAAAAGGCGGACAGGTCCTGGCGGCAATGGCTGGCAAAGAGGTGATTCTCAGCGCCGGCTCCATAGGTTCGCCGCAATTATTACAACTGTCCGGCATTGGTCCTAAACAAGTGCTGAAAGACGCCGACGTAGAGCTAGTGCATGAATTACCCGGAGTCGGAGAAAATTTGCAGGATCACCTGGAAGTTTACTACCAGTACAGCTGCAAACAGCCCATCACCTTAAACGGCAAGTTAGATTTAGTCAGCAAAGGAATGATAGGCAGCCGCTGGCTGCTGTTTAAAAGCGGTCTTGGAGCTACCAATCACTTCGAGTCCTGTGGGTTTATCAGATCCAGAGCTGGGGTTGAGTGGCCTGATATCCAGTTTCATTTTTTACCGGCTGCGATGCGTTATGACGGTGGCAAAGCAATTGACGGTCACGGTTATCAAGTACATGTCGGGCCAAATAAACCCAGTAGCCGAGGCCGGATCTGGATCAACTCCAGTAACCCGCTGGACAAGCCAAACATAATTTTCAATTATCTGAGCACAGAGCAAGACCGTCAGGACTGGCGCGCTTGTATCCGCCTGACCCGGGAAATTCTCAGTCAGCCGGCTCTGGACGAATATCGCGGTGAACTGACCCAGCCCGCCGCTGATATTCGGAGTGATCAACAGATTGACACTTGGGTGAAGGAAAACGTCGAGAGCGCCTATCACCCCTCTTGTAGCTGTAAGATCGGCGCCGATGATGACCCTATGGCTGTACTCAACAGTCACTGCCAGGTGCGCGGCATCAGTCAGTTACGGGTAGTTGATTCATCGGTTTTCCCAAGTATCACCAACGGTAATCTAAACGCACCGACCATCATGGTCGCCGAAAAAGCCGCGGATATGATCTTAGGCGTTGATCCACTGCCCGCCGATGAAGCCCCGGTGTGGATAGATAACAACTGGCAAGAGCAGCAACGTTTATCAACCGCGAAAAGATCCGCCGCTGAGGTTAAAGACATTTAAACAGCAGGCCGGTAACTTATCTAAATTACCGGCCTGATAAAAGTAAGCAGAGCAAACCAAAATCTTGCAAGTATTTGTAAGCCTAATAAAAAGGAAGAACTCATGACTACGCAGCATAAAAAAACCAACCGCAAAGCAATTATAGGCGCGACAGCCCTCACTTTGAGCTTATTCAGCGCTGGCGCATTCGCCGGTCAGTGTGACAAAGTGCGCTTCTCAGATGTCGGCTGGACAGATATCACCGCTACTACTGCAGTCGCATCCGAAATTGTCAGCGCCCTGGGCTACCAGGCTTCCACACAGCTTTTATCTGTACCTGTTACATATACTTCTCTGGCCAACAACGATATCGACATTTTCCTCGGTAATTGGATGCCAACTATGGAAGCTGATATCGCCAAGTACCGCGAAGCCGGCACTGTAGAGACTGTACGCGCTAACCTAGAAGGAGCAAAGTACACTTTGGCTGTGCCTAAGTACGTATTTGATGGTGGCGTTAAAAGTTTTGCCGACCTGGCTAAGTACAAAGATAACTTTAAAGGTAAGATCTATGGCATCGAGCCCGGCAACGATGGCAACCGCATCATTCAAGATATGATCGACAAAGACGCCTTTGCTCTTAAAGGTTTCAAACTCGTTGAATCTAGTGAAGCTGGCATGATTTCTCAAGTAAGCCGCGCCGCTAAACGCGAGCAGTGGGTTGCCTTTTTGGGCTGGGCTCCGCACCCGATGAACGCCAACATTGACATGGAATACTTGTCCGGTGGCGACGATTACTTCGGCCCTAACTACGGTGGAGCCAGCGTCTACACTAACGTTCGCAAAGGCTATCTACAAGATTGCCCTAACGTCGGCCAACTAGTACAAAATCTGAGCTTTAGCTTAGAGATGGAAAACCAGGTCATGGGCGCCATTCTCGATGACGGCAAAAAGCCTGCTGTCGCCGCTAAAACCTGGCTGCAAGCCAACCAAGGTGTCTTGGACAGCTGGTTGAAAGGTGTGACCACTAAAGACGGTGGCGATGCGCTCAAAGCGGTCAAATCCAGCTTAGAAATGTAGTAGCCACACACTGGCGGCGCAGCCATTGCGTCGCCAGCCTTCTCTGTAAATACGGCTATCAGCTTTTATCAGCGCTTTTTCTACCCCTCGTAAATATAATAATATTAGGCACTTGCATGAACTGGATCACTGACAACAAAATCCCTCTTGGCAGCTGGATGGAGGCCTTCGTCGATTGGCTTACCTTTAACGCCGATTTCATTTTTGACGCTATCTCAGTCTCCCTGGAATGGTTGATTTTAAGCATAGTAGATATTTTCATCTGGATGCCGCCTTTTGTCCCTATGATAATGACCGCTGCGGTTGCCTGGTTTTTACACCGCAGCCTCGGGCTGGTAATCTTTGTGGTACTGGCACTGTTACTGATTCTAAACTTAGGTTACTGGCAGGAAATGTTAGAGACCTTTGTATTAGTGCTGACTGCCACTAGTATCTCTATTTTATTTGGCGTACCTATAGGAATCATGGCGGCGCACAAGCCCTGGCTCTACACTATTATGCGGCCGATTCTGGATTTAATGCAGACCATCCCCACTTTCGTCTATTTAATTCCGACTCTAGTGCTGTTTGGCTTAGGGGTAGTCCCAGGGTTAATCTCGACGATTATTTTCGCTATAGCTGCTCCCATTCGCCTGACGTATTTGGGCATCAGCCGGGTTCCTGCAGATTTATTAGAAGCCGGGCGCGCCTTTGGTGCCCCCCCGTTTAAGCTGCTCTAAAAAGTAGAGTTCCCCGCCGCTATGCCGAGCATTATGGCCGGAATCACTCAGTGCATCATGTTGTCGCTGTCAATGGTAGTAATCTCCGCCTTAGTCGGAGCCGACGGCCTGGGCAAGCCGGTTATCAGAGCGCTCAATACTGTTAACATCTCCCAGGGCTTTGAAGCCGGTCTGGCTATCGTTCTAGTGGCGATTATTCTCGATCGCATCTGTAAAGCGCCAGGCGCCAAGGAAGAGGGATAATAATGAGCACTAACAGTATCTGTAAAGCAGCGAATATCCATTTCCTAAATCAAGAGGCCGTATTATGTCCGCTATAAGCATCCGTAATGTCGATGTAATATTTGGCAGCAACAGCGAAAAAAGTTTAGCACTGTTGGATGAGGGAAAAACTCGTCAACAAATCATCGTCGCTACCGGCGACACTGTCGGTGTACAAAACGCCAGTATAGAGATAGCCGAGGGAGAAATTTGTGTACTGATGGGTCTCTCCGGTTCGGGGAAATCCAGTTTGTTACGCGCCATTAATGGTTTAAACACTACCAGTCGCGGCAGCTTGTTAGTTCAAGATGGCGATCAGATGATCGACGTCGCCAAGTGCGACAGCAAGACACTGTTACATATGCGCAGCCATCGTATTTCTATGGTGTTCCAGAACTTTGCGCTTATGCCATGGCTAAGTGTCATAGACAACGTCGCATTTGGTTTGGAAATGCAGGGTATGCCCAAGGCAGAGCGCCTGCAAAAAGCGCAGCAGCAATTACAGATGGTCGGCCTTGAGCAGTGGGCTGACAAACTTCCCAGCCAGCTATCAGGGGGCATGCAGCAACGTGTCGGTCTGGCAAGAGCTTTCGCTATGGACACCGATATCTTGTTGATGGATGAACCTTTCTCGGCGCTGGATCCTCTGATCCGCACCCAGTTACAAGACGAGCTGATCGAGCTGCAACAGAACATGAAAAAAACCATCGTCTTTGTCAGCCACGATTTAGACGAAGCGTTAAAGATAGGCAGTAAGATTGGCATCATGGAATCGGCGCAAATCATCCAGTACGATACCCCGGAAAATATTGTACTGAACCCGGCCAACGCTTATGTACAAGATTTTGTCGCCCATACCAACCCGCTAAATGTGCTCAAGGGCAACTCGCTGATGATCCCACTGGCGGAAAATTGCAGCGAAACTTTTGCGCAGTGCATCGACACGCAGCAGCAAGTTAAACTTTTTGTAAACAGCCAAAAGCAGTTACAAAAAGTGACGGTTGCCGAGCAGCCTTGCCAAGTCCAAGACTGCCCAGCCGAGATGCCCATCGAACAACTGGCTACTGACAAAGTGACTATAGTACCGGCCGACATCAGCATGCGTCGCGCCATAGAAATTAAATACCACACTGGTTTGCCTTTAATTTTGCAACAACAACAGCAAATCATCGGCGCCCTGAATGACCAGAGCTTCTACCATGCTCTGCTGGGAAAACACTTTAATACTCAGTTCGATGATCAGCAACTGCAACACACTGCTTAAACTTTTATCTGATTTTGCTTATGATGTCAGCTCTACAACGTTAAGCATTAGAATAAACAGTGGTAAAGGAATGATGATTAGATGATTACACAACAGCAGATAAGCCAGTATCAGGACGAGGGCGTCGTAGTACTGCGCGGCGTCTTCAACGACTGGATAGAGCGTTTAAATCAGGGCGCTGATGAAAACGTTGCCAACCCAAGCGCCAGAGCAATCACCCATCAAAGTGCTGATAAAAAAGGCCGCTTTTTTGAAGATTTTTGTAATTGGCAGCGGATTCCCCAGTATCAAGAATTTGTTGAAAATTCGCCGATGGCAGAGATTGCCGCTGCTTTAATGGGCTCGCAGCGAGTGCAATTTTTCCATGACCACTACTTAGACAAAGCCGCTGTCAGTGGTGTAGCTACACCCTGGCATCAGGATATGCCCTATTATTTTGTCGAAGGGCAACAGCACGTCAGCTTCTGGATTCCGCTGGATTCCAGGCAGAAACAAGTCTCGTTAAAATGTGTAGCCGGATCTCACAACTGGCCTAAGTTAGTCAGGCCAACTAAGTGGTCTGGCAATACCGATTTTTATGCCGACAGCAGCCAGTTTATGGATCTGCCGGACATAGACAATGGCGATTTTCAGATTCGCAGTGATGCGGTAGAACCCGGTGATGTAGTCGCCTTTAATTTTAAGACAGTGCACGGTGCCAACGCGAACGCCCTCGACACTAACAGTCGTACTTTGTCATTCAGGCTGGTCGGCGACGATGCTCGCTATGTTCAACGACCGGGCAATACATCTCCCAACTATCCGGATAACAACCAGTGCAGTGGAGAGCGCTTGCGCGAAGATTGGTTTCCTATTATTTACGGTTAGACTTGCAGGCTATTACCAGGCACAGATGGCCTGGCAATAGCTGACTCAGCTCACTTTCGTGCCACTCGGGCTGTTCAAATAATTTTTGCACTTAACGCTTTGAGCACTGCGCGGGTTCGATCGCGAGTCTTAAGCTTGGCCAGTAAACTGGAGACATGGTTTTTCACTGTCCCCGGCGCCAGAAAGATCGCCTCTGCTATCTCTTTATTACTGAAACCGCCGGCAATCAGCTTTAAGATCTCTTTTTCTCTAGCGGTTAGCAATTCGATACCGGGATCGCTAAAAGTAGATAATTGCTGGGCATTGAGCTGGTTCAAAAGTACCGGTTCGGCCAGTGTCTGTCCCTGGGCTACCGCGAAAATTGCCTGATGCAACTTATCAGTATCAATGTCTTTGAGCAAAAAACCATTGGCACCGGCCTGCATCGCCTGAATAAAAAGTTCAGGGTCATCAAAAGTAGTCAATATAATCACTTTACAGTCGTGCTTATATTGGCGCAGCTGTTGCACCGTTTCAATGCCACTGAGCCCCGGCATGCGGATATCCATCAACAGCACATCCACCGGCGCAGCTGCCAGTTTATCAGTTACCTTTAAACCTGAATCCAACTGCCACAGCAACTCAAGCTGTGGGTGCAACGACAGCAAGTTAGCAATGCCCTGGCGTACCAAAGCCTGATCATCGACTATTGCAACTTTAAGCATCCGTGGACTCCTGTACTTGTATTAGTGGCATAGTTATCAGAATTTCAAAGACATTAGTGTGCCGATAGTTGAACTCTAGATCGCCGCTGTACTCTTTTACTCGCTGGCTAATTGAGGCCATCCCAACTCCCGTTTGCAGATCGATTATTTTGCTGCAGGGGTTAGCTATGCGTAAATACAACTGATTTCTGCGTTGCGATAAATCGATACTGATAGTCTTTTCGCTGCCGTGGCGAATAGCATTGGTAACCGCCTCCTGGGAAATTCTTAATATGGCTTCCGCCTGTCCCTGAGAGCCAATCTTTAACTGCGACGGGCAATTAAGTTGCAAATCGATTCCCGGCAGTTTTTCTACAAACTGTTTTAATACTGCCACTAAATCTAGCCCTGCATCCAGTCGAATCTCCTTAACCACCCGGCGAATGTCAGCCAGTAGTTGACTGGCAATACCTTTGCACTGCAACAAAATTTGTTGTTGCTCGACACTGCTGGTCTGTACTGCAAACTCTAAATTCAAATGCAACGCGGTCAATTGATGACCGCAAATATCATGTAAATCCCGACTTATCTTCAGCCGTTCGCTCTTGCGCACACTGTCGGACAATAGCGCTCGGGTAGAATGCAACTGGGCATTCAATAATTGTAGCTTTTGTCGGGAATGTTGTTCTTTGATGGCAATTCTAATAGCCGAAAAGGCAAACAGCTGAAAAGACATTTGCAAACACAGTTGCAGCGCAAAACTGTACATATCCTGCTGCCAGAACAGTAAAAATATAGCCGCCCAAATACCATTAACAGTTGCTAATAGCAGCAGCGATTCTCTCTGGTTATAGAGAACAGGCACTTGCGCGGCGACTATCACCAATAAGATGAATATTACATTTAGCTGACTGAGGTAGAATAACAGCAACACACTGGCCAATTGCAGATACAGGCAAAGCCGTTGCAGCACTGGCCATTTTCTCTGCGCAGGTACATAGTGAAACGACAGATAGCAACCTATATAGAGCACAAAAACGCCATAGTAAATAACTTGTAAGCCACTACTGAGTTGCGCCGGCAGCTGCACACTGATCAACAAAGTCACCAACCAGGCGACCCCTCCGCCTAAAACCACCGGCCAACTGAGCTCAATTCTTCGCGCTAACATAGCAGTGAAATCCAAAAATGAAAAAGACTATTTTAACGGCTGTAAATTTTTTTTACATAGGCCATTAGTCACCTTTAACCGAAAGCTAGCATTTAGCAGTAATGACTTCTGGCACCTGTAAAACAACACAGCTGACAATATACTTAATCTCTGCTATCAGCTTTAACCAATATAGTCTCTGAGCTGCCCTGACAAACATACAGCCTAGATGGAAGCCGGGTAATATTATGCTGGGAAAGATTATGCCATTGAACAAACGCTTGCTACTAACACTGTTTCTTGTCAGTGCTTTATTGCCAGACATTCTATCAGGGCAGCTATATGACAGCAGCGGCACGCGGTTAGATAATCACTTAGTTATACCGGTTGCCTTTATATTCAGGCAAGTTGCTATGCATTCAATTTTTCCCGGCCACTGCTCAGCAATAATATGCAGTCGCATGCGCCGTATCAGTTTTTAAAATTTCCTGGATCAAGGAGCACTACATGTTTACCCCGATTATCATTCTCTGTTTACTGACACTGCCACTGGTCACCGCCTGGCTAGTTAAAATGGTCGCTAAATCAAAGGCGCCGTTAGCTATAACCCGCTATGCCTGCAGCGGCTTAGGGCTGTGCTTTATATTCTTTGCCATTGGCCATCTGGTAAAAACTCAGGGTATGATTGAAATGTTACCCGTATGGCTCCCCTACCGAATTGTGATTATTTATGCGACCGGGTTACTTGAATTAGCGATCGCTCTGGCACTTTTCATCCCAGCTTTGCAATTGCGCGCCGCCTGGCTGGCCATTGCGGTATTTATTGTTTTCTTCCCGGCGAATGTTTACGCAGCACTTTATGGGGTGGGCTTAGGTGGCCACCAGTGGGGAGCCGTCTATCTGCTGATCCGTGCGCCACTGCAATTAATACTTATCGGCTGGGCTTACTTTGTGTGTATTAAGAAAAGTTCATCGCTACTAAACAGCAACTCAGCAGCAGCCAAATAACCACTGATACCGATAAAAGCTGGATGTTTGAAGTGCATTAATACAGCTTATAAACTCAAGCGTGTTGAATAGATGTTATGCTCTGGCACTTTCCAGCTGTGCATAACATAACCGATGAAAATTATAATCCGTGCTTTTATAAAGTTACTACTAGTGTTTGTCATCGGCAGCGTATCTTGGGTAGCGCTGTATAAAGTTGTCGATGTCCACTACACCCCGCTGATGGCCATTCGATACTTGCAGGGCGATGCCGATTACCGGCTGCGTCACCAGTGGCGAAACCTGGATAAAATATCTTCGCAGTTGCAACTGGCAATAATCAGCGCCGAGGACCAACATTTTTTCCAGCACTGGGGTTTCGATTTTCAGGCCATACAGCAAGTGCTGCAAAGCAATGCTAAGGGAAAGCCTCTGCGCGGTGGCAGTACGATATCCCAGCAGAGCGCCAAAAATATTTTTTTGTGGCCGCAACGCAGCTGGTTACGCAAAGGTTTCGAAGCCTGGTTTACAGTATTGATAGAAGTCCTATGGTCTAAGGAGCGTATTTTAGAAGTCTATCTGAACAGCATAGAAATGGGCAAAGGGGTATTTGGGGCACAGGCGGCCTCTTATTACTGGTTTAACAAGAGCGCCGCTAAACTAAGCAGATCTGAAGCGGCGGCAATAGCGGCAATACTGCCCAATCCGATCAAGTCCCGAGCCAAACCTGCGAGCCGTTATATCAAAAAAAGACAGGCCTGGATAATTAAACAGATGCGTAATTACGGTCGCTTTCCACATCCTTAGTGGCGAACTACATATCTTATTTATTTATCATTAAGCTGTTAAGACTTTTGTATTTCTGCCGCCAACTATAGGAAATCCATAGATTATCTGAGAAAGGGAGTTATTTCTCATTATGCAGCTATCCTCAATCACTGGTTCCATTACTGCACAGCAGCCAAATACTCAACAAAATTTAAATTCTTCATCGGTTAAAGCACAGCACAGCGCTAAGACTGATGCTTTAATCATAAAGACTCACTTAGAAACTGATGCTAAAGACAACACTAGTACTCAAGCAAGGTTGAGTTCTGCAGCGGCAAACTCAGATCCCAAGGCGAAGACAGCTGATGATCAAGCTCAAGCAGCACCTGGCTCAGAACAAAGCCAGCACAAGGATGATACACCTGCTGCATCCAAAGCTATTTTAGAACATTTAAAGCGCCAGATTATCTTGGTCAAAGAACAAATTGCCGAAACTAAACAACAACTAGCAAGCGCCAAAGGCCATGCAGAAGAGGGAAACAGCGCCGCAGCAGATGCTATTACCAACATGTTACAGTCCCAACAGAGTCATCTGTCTTCACTGATGTCGCAGTACTCAGATGCAGTGCAAGAGATCAGCAAAAAAAACGCTGAGCAGCTCTCTAAAAGTACAAATTTTGTCGACATCAAAGTTTAAGTAACAAGCATCAGTCGCTGATTTAGTGACATCATAATCGTAATAAAAGCTATTTAATTGTAACTGCTACACCCCATAGAGGGGTTCAGTGGAATAGCCATGTCAATACCTTTAGTTGATAGAGCTATCGACATGACTGATAGACAATCGCTGACCGTCCCTGGCCAGGATGTGCTCTAGCTTTTCTTCAGTTCCTGATTTAGCCCTTTGTACAGGCTAAAACACATCAGTATCAAAATCGCAGTAAAGGGTAGCCCTGCAGTAATAGCGCCGGCTTGCAGTGCTTTAAGAGCATCCGCTCCACCACCAAAAAGTAGGACTCCGGCAATTAGTCCCTGCATTATGGCCCAAAAGACTCTCTGTGCGACTGGCGAATTAACCTTGCCACCAGCGGTGATGCTGTCGATAACTAAGGATCCGGAGTCTGAAGAGGTAATGAAAAACACTAGTACCAGAATAATTGCCAGTACTGATGTGACTTCGGCCATTGGCATTTCTGCCAGCATGTGGAACATTGTCAGGGAGACATCACCCACCCCTTTGGTCAACTCGCCGGCATTGTTCTGGATCTGATCCAGCGCATTACCACCAAAAGCTGACATCCACACTGCAGAGAGCAAGGTGGGGATAACCAATACTGCTATCATCAGCTCACGTACTGTGCGCCCCTTGGAAATACGGGCGATGAACATACCGACAAATGGTGACCAGGAAACCCACCAGGCCCAGTAAAAAACTGTCCAGCCGTGGTACCAGGTAGAATCTTCACGCCCTATCCAGTTGCTCAATGGAATGATGTTCTCAGCATAGCTGCCAATTAACATAATAAAGTTATTGAAAAAACCACCGAGTGAACCGGCGATTGCAACGAAAGCCAACAGCACAGCGGCAATGCACATGTTGATGTTACTCAACAGTTTAACGCCGCCATCCAGACCTCTGGTGACAGAGACCAGCGCCACTGCAGTCACCGCAACAATGATCGCTATCTGGGTATTAATATTGTTTTCGATGCCAAATAAATGACTCAGACCACTAGTTGCCTGCTGCGCTCCCAAGCCCAGAGAAGTAGCCAGACCAAACATAGTCGCAAGCACCGCCAGTACATCGATAGCATGACCAATAGGCCCCCAGACTCTATTTCCTAGAATAGGAAAGAACGCCGAGCGAATAGTCAGCGGCAGACCGCGGTTATAAGTGAAAAATGCCAGTGATAAAGCCACTACTCCATAGATAGCCCAAGGGTGCAGACCCCAGTGAAACATAGTAGCGCCTAAAGCCATTGATGCTCCCTCAGGGGTATTTGGGGTTGCATTTAACGGGGTTCCATACCAATCGGTATAGTAGGCGACAGGTTCAGCGACACTCCAGAACATTAAGCCAATGCCCATACCGGCGGCAAACAACATTGCCAGCCAGGATAAGCGGGAGAAATCGGCCGTGGCAGCTTTACCACCGAGACGGATTTTACCTACGGGTAAAAAAATCATAGCGATACAAAACAACACAAATAAGTTGCCACCGATCATGAACAACCAATCGAAATTAGCGATTGACCAGTTTTTAGCCCCCCCTAACATTGCGGTTGATGCCTCGGGAAACATCAGTGTTGCCACGACAAAAAACAGAATTAAACCTGCGCTAATGCCGAATACTGGATTGTGAATATCCAGTCCCAACAGCTGCACATTATCTTCCCCCAGCCTGTGCTCAACTTGTTCCTCTTGTGGCACTGCTGATACTGCGCCACGTATATTTTCAGTCATAGATTTTTACCTTCTTATTATGGAATAGCCTAAGAGCCGCCGACAATCACCTATAGTCCAAGCTTACTGCTATGACATAGGTTAGTTATTGGACAAGTTTCAAGCTACGCACATATTAATGATTAATTTGACTTCCATAATTCCTGAAACGACAGTTACAAGGTGATCAGGAACTATAAGCGACAGATGGATATTGGCGACTTTAGACAGGAGGGGGGAGATCGTATAGAAACACAAGGCAAAAATCGAGAGACTTTGTCAGCCCTGGGGCTAAATTATTGCATAAGTTATTAATCGGCACTGATATCGGCTGGGCAGACCTGAACTAGTGCACTTCGACTAACAAACAGGCAGCAACATTAAGTATTGTGCTACCTGTTATAAAGGAGTTAAAACTATTAGTTAATACTCACTGAGGCGAAACTGGGCTCGGTGCGAGCGGCGCTCAGAACATTCTGCATCACCTGATTAACCATAAATTCTTGCTCCGCTAAATTGGCACCGGGATTAGTGACATTCAGACTGTCATCAGACCACATACCGGTACGGTCTTCTCTGGGTGAAAATCCAATATGCTTGCGGTAGCAGCGACTAAAATGCGGCGTCGAGACAAAACCACAGGCAGAGGACACTTCAATAATAGAAAGCGTGGTCTGCTTTAATAACTGCCGCGCTCTATCCAGGCGCAATTTAAGGTAGTAACGCGATGGAGTACAGTCTAAATAGCGATGGAACAACCGCTCCAACTGACGTCTGGAGACACTGACAAAACTGGCCAGTTCATCTAATTCAATCGGCTCTTCAATATTGGCTTCCATCAGTTCTACTATCTCAACTAGCTTGGGCTGAGCAGTACTGAGTAGGTGACGTAGAGGTACTCGCTGTTGATCCCCCTGAGAGCGCACCCGATCACAGACAAACATATCCGATATGGCACCACTGAGCGCCCTGCCGTGTTGCATCGTTATCACATACAACATCATATCCATTGGCGCTCCGCCACCTGAACAGGTTAGCCTGTTGCGATCATGAGTAAACAGTCGGCGGTTGCAATTAACTTTGGGGAAAGCCTCTTGTAATGGCGCTATATATTCCCAGTGGGCACTACAATCATAGCCGTCCAACAGCCCTGCATCCGCCAGTGTATAGGCCCCAGTACAAATACTGCCGAGCATCACATCTTTGTTCGCCTGAGCTCGCAGCCAGTTCAGTTCTGTTCTGCCGTAGTTATTGGTGATGTTAATGCCCCCGGCAACGATCAGGGTGTCTAGTTTAGGCGCGTCACTCATTGGTGCATCCACTTCCACTCTCATCCCATCACTGGCCTGCACACTATTACCGTCAGCGCTTAGCAAGTGCCAACTGTAGAGCTCTTTGCCGGATAGCTGATTTGCCATGCGCAGCGGTTCGACTGCAGATGCGAGAGCAATCATCGAGTAATCGCCTAACAACAAAAAACCAATATTAGATGTTTTCACACTGGTATTTGCGACACTAGTAATTTTAACGTTTGTATTCATCGGGGGGGGGCTCCTTATCAGGTGCTCAATTATTATTAATATGCTGAGCGACCAGTGATCACTGATATGTTTATTGTTAACGCTTGCCCGAATGAAGCGATGCGTTGACTGTTGTGATCACTGGTGAATAGTACTACTAAAAGCACGGGTAAATTGTCTAAAAGCGACTCCTTCATAACAATTCAGCATTAACAGAAACTGAAAACGGTTCATCTGGAAAGCTGTTGCTGAGTAAAAAAATTGCAATACTTTGCCACAAGGCTGCGATATTGGTCACGGTTTCTGTCTATTTCAGGCAACTTTGCCATGGGCTGCTCGGCTAAAGTGTAGCCGCAAATCAATGAGTAAAATCACTTGTGCATAATTCTATAAGCGATCAGATGTGCAACAGCCAACTGTGTCACAGCGAAGCTCTGACACAGTGATCTAGAGCCAACAAGCATCTGACTTTTCCAGCTATTAGCCAAATAAACACAGCTAGCCAATAAATGGGCTATCTATCAATAAACACAACAAGGAAACATGAGATGTCAATCAACCCAACCAATCGTGGCGTTATCTATCAAGGAGCAGGCAAAGTATCTGTGGAGGCAATCGATTTCCCTGAGTTGGCGATTGGCAACCGAAAATGTCAGCACGGTGTTATCTTACGTGTATTAACCACTAACATTTGCGGCTCAGACCAGCACATGGTGCGCGGGAGAACCACCGCTGAGCCTGGTTTAGTGCTTGGCCATGAGATCACCGGACAAATTTTAGAGTGTGGTAGCGATGTCGAATTTTTAAAGCCAGGTGACATAGTATCAGTACCTTTTAACATTGCCTGTGGTCGCTGTCGCAACTGTAAAGAAGGTTTAACCGGTATCTGCCTCAACGTAAACCCAGCTCGCCCAGGTGCAGCTTACGGCTACGTCGACATGGGTGGCTGGGTAGGAGGACAGGCAGAGTACGTAATGGTGCCTTATGCCGACTTCAACTTGTTGAAATTCCCCAACTCAGATCAGGCGATGGATAAGATCCGCGACCTGACACTGCTTTCAGATATCTTTCCTACAGGCTTCCACGGCTGCGTAACTGCAGGTGTTGGACCTGGTTCCACTGTTTATATCGCCGGTGCCGGTCCTGTTGGCTTAGCCGCTGCCGCCTCTGCACACTTATTAGGTGCGGCATGTGTCATCGTTGGAGACATGATCGAAGACCGCCTGGCTCAGGCCAGAAGTTTCGGTTGTGAGACTATAGACTTGCGCGAAGATGGTTCAATTGAGGACAAGCTAGAAGTAATACTAGGCGAGCGCGAGGTCGATGCTTTTGTCGATTGCGTCGGTTTTGAAGCACATGGCTGTGGTTGTAACCACAATACTGAAGCCCCCGCCACTGTACTTAACTCGGCGATGCAAATAACCAGAGCTGGCGGCCAGATTGGCATTCCAGGTTTGTATGTGACTGAAGATCCAGGTGCTGTAGATGAGGCTGCTAAAGTTGGTGCTCTGAGTATGCGTTTTGGCTTAGCTTGGGCAAAGTCACATTCGCTGCACACCGGTCAGTGTCCAGTAATGAAGTACCACCGTCCTCTAATGCAGGCAATCTTGTTTGATAAGATTGATATTGCAGCCGCGGTTAACGTTAAGATGATTTCCCTGGATCAGGCGCCGCAAGGCTACGCTGACTTTGATGGCGGGGCCGCGGGCAAGTACGTCATCGATCCACATTCACAAGTCTCTTAAACAGCAAAACCACTTGTCGCGTTAAGCGCGACAAGGCATATTTTTATGATCTTCACATTTGGGGACTGCATTTATTAGCGCTTTTTTGTATCTGGGCGATAATTTTACTTGGTCGGTGCAGTCCCTGTTTTTTACCTTACCTGTCATTGCAAAAACAAACATTGTTCACTCTTTAATACAAATATCGACTTCGTATTTTCAATAATTTTGTCCCACCCAGCCAATGATTGTTTGATATAGCGCTGTATCGTTATTGATCAGAGTCAAGGTAACTCTGTCTATTTTTCTTGGATAAAGTTTAGCGCTTCACTCATGATTATCGAGTGAGCAAATATTTCCTCGCAGGCCAACTTAGACGCTTTTTTGATTTCATACAGCACCAGTAGCAACAAGCTTCTTACACTGCTTTTGCATCCTCTACCAGTGACCCATTCTCTGCAGTTAACTTCTGGCACAAGCTGACAAAGTACTCTTTGTGGCATAGGGAGGGCAAACAAGATTGCTATGACCATACAAGCCGCTGGTCCACTATCCCGGTAAATCCATGTAAACATTGCTGGTCTACGGCTGGTATAAGAAAAAATCAAACCTATTACTTCTCAACACTGCAAAGGGCTAAAGTCCGTTCTGCGCTGTCGCAGTTAAGGCCTCTAGCTTTAGTCGTCGACAACCTTAGTAGTTTTTTACCTCACAACTACTTTTAAACGATCATTTGTGCTGTAATCTGGCTGCAAGCTTTTTTGGAGATCGCCAATGGCAAATCAAGGCAATAATACAGCGCAAAAAATCAGCAATACATTTATGGGCATGCCAAGTAGTGTGCAGCCACTGCAGGCTAAGGCAGTGATTTTAGGTCTGCCCTACGATTGCGGCTCGGACCCTGAACGCATTGGCGCAAGGCTGGCTCCACAGAGCATACGTCAACAATCTGCATTGATTAGTCACTATTGCGGCAACACTGGCATCAATCCGATTGAACATTTAAAGATGCTGGATTTAGGAGATGTCAGCGTCGACCTGGACTGTATAGAAAAGACTTACGACGCGATTGAAACCGCGATGAATCGGGCTATTTGCAATGCAGCCGTGCCTATCACACTCGGTGGTGACGGCTCAGTGGCACTACCACAAATGCGTGCCTTGGCGAAGCAGTATCCCGATTTAGTTGTTGTGCACTTAGATGCACACACCGATGCCTATCCGCTGCAAGAGTTTAGCAATGCCACACCTTTCAGCCACGCCGTCAGCGAGCAGTTGATCAATGCGCATTGCAGCTTTCATATTGGCAGGGGCGGCGGGCACTTTTTCCCAGGTGTTGCAGACTACTGCCGCGAGCTCGGTTACAACTTAATCGACATGCAGGAGCTGCTACACCGCGGCATTAGCGATGTCTTTGAACAAGTACGCAGTTGCATAGGCGAGAAACCTGTGTATCTGTGTTTTGACATGGACTTTTTCGACCCATCAGTGGCACCAGGTGTCTGTTCCCCCACCTTTGGCGGTGCCAGCCCTCGCGAGGGCTTGCAGATCATCAAAGCCTGTAAAGGCCTGAATATTGTTGCTGCAGATGTAAATACCATCAGTCCTCCCCATGATCCGCAGGGGATCTCCGCTTTACTGGCGGCGAATGTTGTTTACGAAATCATGTTGCTACTGGCTGAAAAATAATCCCTAATAAGATGTCGCTCAGCGCTCCTGTGCAGAGCATGCATCAAAATTTATCAATGACTTACATAAAGGATCAGTATGAGTTTTCTGCAACAATGTTGGCAACAAAGAGAAGAACATATCTATAAAAAAATATTCGGCGACACTGGGGCCGGTATTTACACTTTGCCAGCAGAACTTTTTCAAAGTCGATTTAACATACAAGAGCCCGACCCCAGATGGCTGACCTACGGTGTTTTTTGTTGCCCGCCAACAGCACAGCGAATGACCTGGGCCTATGTGAGTTCGGGTATGTCTAACCCTTGGACAGCTAAGTCCATTGAAGAATATTCAGGGCTTGGAACAGAGTTTATCCTGGAAACCGCACAGGAATGCGCCTGGGCACTGCCTATATTGCAAACCTTGATCGGCTACAACATCCTACTGGCAGAGGGGAAAATGGGTGACGTCGCCCCGCTTCACTACGGACATATGGTGCCTCTGGCACTGTCCGAGCAAATACCTGCGATGCTGTTTGTACAGCCAAATAACTTTCCAACCTCCTTTAACTTAGCATCCGGTCAGGTAGACCTTATTCAAGTCGTTGGCATAACAGCGGCGGAACTTGAAGCAGCAAAAGCCACTAGTTCTAAACAGTTAGCCCAGCAGATACTCGCTGAGACAGGCGCTTTTCTGACGGACCCGGATAGGCTTAGTGTGATGAAGGCTAAGTCGTGAGTCGGAAGTCGGAAGTTTAGAGTGCATAAAAAGGCGTGAGGCGTGAGG
>ASZI01000395.1 GCA_000416315.1 Osedax symbiont Rs2
AAAAATAGTTTTCTGGCAACCAATTTACACTTGTAGGCTAACTATCAAAGAGTTACCTAAAGCACTTTTTTGGCGAACTTGTTTTTTAGCAAATTTTAGCTTGCCCAATGCCATTTGCCAGTGTTTAATTTATCTCATTAAAGTTGTTGAACCAATTTTAATAAATTGATTTAAAACAAAAAAAAACAAAAATCAGGATGTAATTAAGCTACATGACTAGACTAGTTTCGACAGCCACCGATAATAATCCAGCGCTTCAATCTAGTGCATCAAGGCTATCAGATGTACAAGTTTTAGATGCTATTTCTCAGTTTGTATGTGATGCAAAACTGAAAATTGGCGATAAGCTCCCCCCTGAGAGAGAGTTAGTGGAAAGGTTACAGGTTAGTCGCAACACTATTCGTGAAGCCCTGAAACGCTGGGAAGCATTAGCGATCATAAAGCGTCGAAAAGGCAGTGGTACTTTCCTCACTGCCGACATTCAGCCCGGTGATAGTTTTTTATCTCTAAACATTAAAAACGACCCACAAAATATCCTACACACACTGGAAATTCGTCGAACTTTAGAGACGCAAGCCGGCGCATTAGCGGCGCTGCGAGCTTCCCCCGAGGATCTCGCTGAAATTGAAAAGCGCATCGACGAGGTTGAGAGGGTACACGGTATATTGGGCGGGGCCGGAGATCAGGACTGGGAATTTCACTGCGCTATTTATCGCGCTAGCCACAACCCTATATTTGAGCAAATCATCACTGGCATGCACAGTGCATTCCACGCTTTTTTTGAAGCGCCAGCACAACAAAATTTTGCCGATGGATCACTGCCTCTGCACCGCGATTTATTCAACGCTATTAAAGAGCGTGACCCTGATCTTGCCAGATCTATTACCCATAAGATTCTTGATATCACCGAGATAGACGTAAGGAGAATAGCAAATGGCTAAAGACGAGTTTGTTTCATTGCCACAGTCAAACAGTGATTGTAGTACCGATATTAGTACCGATATTAGTACCGATATTAGCATCGATGTTAATACACTGATTTGTGATCCGCGCCATCATAACGGTGCGGTCTCTCCGCCTATCTATCAGTCATCACTGTTTACTTTTAACAGTTATGAAGAAATGTTAAGCCGCTTTCGCGGCGATACAGAGCATGCCCTGTATTCGCGGGTGGATAATCCTACAGTCAGAGTATTTGAGCAAAAGATCGCTCAACTGGAGCGCGCCGAGGATGCCATAGCTTTTAGTAGCGGCATGGGGGCTATCAGTAACGCCATACTCAGTCAGGTGCAAAGTGGCGATAAAATTTTGTGCATCAAACATGTATACCCTGATACTTATCGATTCCTGATGGGCCTTTGTCGACGTTTCTCTATTGAGGTTGAATTTGTCGATGGCGGCGATTTAAACGCCATTGAAACTGCGCTGGTTGGAGCAAAGGTCTTTTATTTAGAGAGCCCAAATAGCTGGATGATGCAACAACAACACTTGTGCGCTATTGCCAAACTCGCCAAAGCTCAGCAGGTGACAACAATCATCGACAATTCCTGGGCCAGCCCGCTGTTTCAAAAACCGCTGACATTAGGGATAGATATAGTGCTGCATTCAGCTTCTAAATATATTTCAGGACACAGCGATACAGTGGCGGGAATAATTGCCAGCTCAAAAGCCAATATGGACGTAATTCGCCAACAAGTTAGTCCCTATTTAGGGGCTAAATTATCCGCCAATGAAGCCTGGCTGTTAACCCGGGGACTGCGCACCTTAAAACTGAGGATGGATCAACATCAGCGCAGTTGTTTAACAGTCATAGAAAAGTTACAGCAATGCCCGCAGGTAACAGCGATCTATCACCCCGCCGTCAACCCAAGCAGTTGCGACAGTCTGCAGGGCTTTGGCAGTTTATTTAGCTTCAAGCTAAAGGAGGGGTTAGAAGTCGCAGCTTTTTGCAATGCACTGCAAATTTTCCAACTCGGTGTCAGTTGGGGTGGCTATGAGAGCTTAGTGATACCGGCCGAAGCCGTAGTCAATCAACAGGCGCAGTTCAATTCTGCCAAAGATTTTGGCGTATCATCCCGATTAATCCGACTCTATATCGGCCTGGAAGACGTCGATGATTTATGCAGCGATATACAACAGGCATTAGTAGCAGCCCAAGCTCACTAATAGCCATTCAACCTTACTCATTCAAATTCAGGTTCGATGAAAAGTCGAGCTCGAATGAATATTGCCCAAATAACAACAAAAGCATGGAGAATAATTATGAGAAAAGTAGTGTTAACCGGCCTTTTGTCACTGAGCATTGTCAGTGGTGCAGTGCTTGCCGATACCAAACTAAAGTTGGTTGAAGTGATAACCAGCCCCGATAGAACCGCAGTGCTGCGCCAACAAGTGGCAACTTTCGAAGCGAATAACCCGGGGGTAAGCGTTGAAATTACTTCTCTTCCCTGGGGTCAGGCATTTGAAAAACTAGCCACTATGGTACAAAGCGGTCAGACTCCGGATGTCGTGGAGATGCCGGACTCCTGGCAAGGTCTTTATGCCAGCAACAATATGTTGGTTGATTTAGAAGCCAATATCGCGACCACAGGCTTGGAAGCAAAATTGACCGACAAGACTTTGGCCATGGCCCGAGCAACTGACGGTAAAGCCAATATGATTCCCTATGGTTTCTATCTGCGGGCAATGTTTTGGAATAAAAAGATTTTTGCCCGCGCAGGCTTGACTGAAGCTCCTAAAACCATGCAAGAATTTGTCGACTATTCCAAGAAAATCAGTGCACTAGATGGCGGAGTCTCAGGTTATTGCCTGCGCGGGGGTGTCGGCGGAACCAACGGCTGGATGATGTTTATGGCTGCCATGCGCGGCTCTTCAGAGTTCTTTGATGCCCAGGGAAAAAGTCAACTCGACGATCCTGACTCCATTAAAGGTGCGCAGATGTTAGTAGACATGTATAAAAATGGCTACGCCCCCAAAGACAGTGTCAATTGGGGATTCAACGAAATTGTCTCCGGGTTCTACTCTGGTAAATGCGCCATGTTGGATCAAGATCCCGACGCTTTGATCTCTATTTCTAAGAGTATGGACAGCGCTGATTTTGCCGTAGCACCTATGCCAGTAGGCCCATCAGGTAAGGCCTATCCAACCATCGGCTACACTGGCTGGTCAATTTTCAAGCAGAGTAAACACCAAGATAGCAGCTGGAAACTAATCTCTCATTTAACCAGCCCCGAGCAAAACATCCAGTGGGCCAAGAAAATCGGAGTATTGCCCATCTATAAAGGTGCAGAGAAAAATGCTTTTTTCAGTACAGAACAGTACAAGGGATGGTTTGAAGAGTTGAACAGCCCCAATTATATTCCACTGACGATGCCTACACATCTTAAAGGTTGGGGTTATTTCGGCTCTGTTCTGGCTAAAGATCGCTCTCAAGAGGCATTACTGGGAATGATTAGTGCTGAGGAAATGGCCCAGGATTGGGCGGCCTATTTGAGCAAAGAACAGCGCACTTGGCTGGATGCTCAATAACAGCGATTGATCAGCACAAGCCTGCTAATACATGAAAAATATTAGCAGGCACTTTAGTGACTAACGAGTCACCTTGTTGCATTTAAATCGCTACTGTCACTAAACGCTGAAGTGTAATTAGCCCAGTGCGCAGCCAAAACCGCGAGGCTCCCAATGAATACCTTAGCTGTACCTATAAAATCGCAACAAAGAATCAACTTGCAACGGCTGCTTGAGCCGTACCTGTACCTGAGCCCGGCATTAATCATTATCGCATTGATAATAATCACTCCGACTATCGTTGGTTTTTCATATGCCTTTCAAAGTATTGAATTATTAAACCCTTTTAATGGCGGATGGGTGGGCCTGGCGCATTTTAAGGCCATGTTTTCAGACCGTTATTTCTTTTCGGCACTGGGTAATACTTTAGATTGGACCTTAATCTCACTGTTTTTTCAATTTAGTCTCGGGTTGGGCTTAGCACTGCTACTCAATCGTAATTTTTTTGGCCGCAAATTAGTTCAGGCACTGGTGTTTCTGCCTTGGGCTGTGCCTACTTTTCTCTCCGGATTAACTTGGGCCTGGCTGTTCAACCCTATCATCGGCATATTACCGCACTGGATGAGCAATCTCGGGATGATATCAGAGCCCTATAATATTCTCTCTGATCCGCAGCTGGCGCTGTACGGCCCTATAGTTGCAAACGTCTGGTTCGGAATTCCCTTTTTTGCCATCACTTTATTAGCTGCGCTGCAATCTGTACCTAGTGATTTGTATGAAGCAGCGGCTTTAGACGGTGCCACCCCCTGGCAAGTCTTTGTTAAAATTACCTTGCCTTTTTTGGCACCGATGATTGCCATTACCGTGATGCTACGTACTATTTGGATCGCCAATTTCGCCGACCTTATTATTGTCATGACCAGTGGTGGACCGGCTAATTCCACACAAACTTTGCCCAGCTACATTTTTACTACTGCCTATCGCAGGTTAGATTTTGGTTACGCCTCCGCGATGGCCGTAATGCTGCTTATATTACTGTTGTTATACACTGCTATTTTGCTGAAAATGCGCAGTAAATTAGCTCAAGCTTAAAGGAGTCTAAGATGCCAGTCATAACAAAAAAAGACTATATAAAGCTATTCGCTCATAAATTTGCGATCTTGCTCTATCTGATATTTGCCTTATTCCCGCTCTATTGGCTGCTAAAAATAGCCGTTACCCCAGACAAACTCTTGTATAGCGAGGGTGTCAAAATGTGGCCCAGTGAGCTGACCTGGGTAAACTTTGAATTGGTCTTCACCCAGAGCGAGTTCCCTACTTTCTTTCTCAATAGTGCCATCGTCTCTAGCGCCACTGCACTGTTTACCACTTTGATTGCAGCAGCTGCAGGTTATGCTTTTTGCCGATTTAAATTTCGTGGCAAGTTAATCATCAGTGCGCTGTTGCTGATCACGCAAATGTTTCCACTGGTTATGGTTCTAGCACCTATCTATAAAATAATGGCACCGCTGGGGCTGACCAATAGCTTGCTCGGGTTAGTGATTATCTATACCGCTTTCAATGTGCCTTTTGCAGTGTTTCTAATGCAGTCATTTTTTGAGGGCATCCCCCGTGATTTGGAGGAGTCGGCAATGGTCGAGGGCTGCAGCCGCTTTACTGCTTTACGCAAAGTTATTATTCCGCTTACCTTACCCGGAATGGCGGCAACCTTAGGTTTTGTCTTTACTGCCGCCTGGAGCGAAATGTTGTTTGCACTCATGTTAATCAGTGACAGTAGTGTCAGCACCTTCCCGGTGGGTCTATTGAATTTTGTTTCAAAATTTGCCGTGCAGTGGGGGCAGATGATGGCGGCAGGTATACTGGCATTAACCCCCGCCTGTATTTTCTTTGCCTTTATTCAACGTTACTTAGTGCAGGGCTTAACAGCCGGCGCGGTGAAAGGATAGTTTTATGGCCTCTATAACTTTAAAAAATTTATCTATGCACTTTGATCAAATCCAAGTATTAAAAAATATTAATATTGAAATGCAGCAAGGTGAATTTGTGGTACTGGTCGGCCCTTCAGGCTGTGGAAAGTCGACCTTACTGCGCTCAATTGCCGGTCTCGAACAGATTAGCGGCGGCGATATATTTATCGGTGAAACCAGAGTCAATCAACTGGCGCCAAAAGATCGAGATATCTCTATGGTTTTTCAAAGCTATGCACTGTATCCACATATGAGTGTGGAGCGCAATATGGGCTTTAGCCTGGAAGTACAAAAAGTCCCCAAAGCTGAGATTAAAAAAATCGTCGCCGAAGTTGCCAAGTCACTAGGTTTAAGTCAATTATTGGACAGAAAACCTAAGGCGCTCTCCGGGGGACAACGACAGCGTGTCGCTATGGGCCGGGCGATTGTACGCCACCCTAAAGCATTTCTATTTGACGAACCGCTGTCAAATTTAGATGCGCAGCTGCGGGTGCAAATGCGACTGGAGATAAAGGCACTGCATCAGCGGCTTAAGAGTACTATTGTGTATGTGACTCACGATCAAGTTGAAGCAATGACCTTAGCTGATCGGATAGTGGTTTTAAATGCCGGCGTAGTTCAACAAGGGGGGCCGCCACTGGAAATTTACGACAGACCTGCCAATCTCTTTGTGGCCGGATTTATGGGCTCGCCCTCGATGAACTTCATTAAAACTCAGGTAATAATAGAGCGTGAGCAACTGTGTCTGCAAACAACCGGTGGTGATAAGTTACCGCTAGTGCATCAGTATCAGGACCTAGAAGTCGGCATGCAGATTAGCTGCGGAATCAGACCTGAGCACATCTCTATACTAGACTCAGGTTTTGGCCATCTTCAAGCGAGGGTCAGCGCCCTGGAACCTACAGGTATCAGTGAGCAAGTTTACTGTGACTACCAGGGAGAAAATTTGTGTATTTACAGTATGCAAAGATCCGATTGTAGAGAAAACCAAGCGGTTGCACTGCAGTTAGATTTACAGCAATTGCATTTATTTAGCGAACAAACTGGCCTGCGATTACAACAATTGCCCGCCGCAAAGGGCAATAATGATGCGGACCAGCTACGCAGAGCCGGGAGTAGAGAGTAAGGAGTTGGAAGTTGGAAGTTAATGGCCATCTACAGTGTAGATGGCCATGAGCGATTAAATTTTAAAGCGGGAGACCAATTGCTTAAGGCTCGCGGAAGTTTTATCTAATTTATTACTTGCCTCAACATTTTCTTCTGCTGTGACACTGGTCTGGTGGGTGTAATTACTTATCTCGCGGATCTTACCTGATATATCTTCAACACTTTGAATCCTCGATTGGGTCGATGATTCAATTTCACGGTTGACTATAGATATCTTATCAACACTACTGGTGGTCTTGTCCAGCGCGTCGTAAACCTGCTGAGTAGCTGCAACGTTTTCCTGTACGCTGCTCATGCCCTGAGACATCGTTTTCGCTCCTGCCTCGGCATTTTTCTGTAGCTTTTCTATCAGTTGTTGAATTTCAACAGTGGCGGTACTGGTACTTTGTGCCAACTGTCTCACCTCATCTGCGACTACTGCAAAGCCTCTGCCGTGGTCCCCTGCCCTGGCGGCTTCTATAGCGGCATTTAGAGCCAACAGATTGGTCTGATCGGCGATACCGTGTATTACTTTAAGTATCACCCCAATGTCATTACTGTCTGTTTTTAACAGCGACATAGAATCCTCGGCCAAACGCATTGTATCTGAAAGCTGAGAGATTTTTTTGACCGACTCATTGACGCTTTGCATACTGTACTGAACCGCTTCCTCTGCGGACCTAGCATTGCTTACTGCCACTGAAGCGCTATCAGCTACCGCTTTAAACATGTGGGTTAAACTTTCTGTTTCGGCGACAATTTCGGTGGTTATCTGCTCTTGCTGCTCCAGTGAGCCACGGGTTTTCAAAGAAGCATTTTTCATACTATTGGCACTGGTTGCTATATTATCTCCGGCCTCAGTCATGTCGCTAACATTGTCATTGAGCCCTTGTACTAACAGATTTACATCACCGATCAGTACTTTTAATTCTCCCACTGCTCCCTGAATAGCGATACTGGTGGTCAAGTCGTTTCCTGTTATTCTCTTAACACCATTGACGAAGCCACTGAGAGGTTTAACAATCCAGCGACGCAACAGCAAAATGATAACAGTGCTAAGTGCCAAGGCTATGATGCAGATACTCAGAATCAGTACCGGGATGATTTTTGCATTATTTTCAGCATCTTGAGCACGCGTATCAACTTCATCGAGTCGCCCTGCCTGATCGCCTGATACACGAGCTTGCATAGTACTGATAGAATCCAATATGTCTTTGGACACATCGGGAATAACACTTAGGGAGACGCCTAGTTCCTGTAAATTGACAGTCAGCAAACTGGTTAAATCTCTATTGGCTGCATTGGCGTTTTTCACCAAATCCAGAGATTGATTGAGTACTACATTTCCTTTTTTAGCGGCTTCTTTTTGTTTGTCTATCTGCGCTTTAGATTTGCTGGTGAAGTCAAGGGCATCGACAATGCCCGCCTGGGCCATGGCTCTGGCTTGAGAGCTGATCTTTTTCGATAATTCGACCATATCTTCAGCCTTGGCAATTAATTTTATTCCAGAGACCTTTTTTTGCGCCGGAACAAACAAGTTATTGTGCTTTCTAAGTGCGCTGCGAAGAGGACGTAACTTCTTTTT
>ASZI01000396.1 GCA_000416315.1 Osedax symbiont Rs2
GGGCTCAAGGGTTTCAATAATGGCAATATCAATTGGTGATAGTCACATATTTTCATATTTGCTAATAATTGCATGATACACCCCAGTTGCTTTAATTTCCTTCAAGCCTTCATTAAAATCGTCTCTAATATCAGGATCGAGAAATTTAACATTTCGCGCTGAGGGCTCAAAAATAGGATGGAATTTGAGTTTCTTCATTACATTTTTGTAATGCAACTCACCCGCTGACTCAGCCTTATTTTTCCAGTAATTAAAAATTCTTTTGTCTGAAATTAAAACTTCTACCTTGTCTGCGTATAACTGCTTAACTTGAAGAGATTGTTGCGGGTGTTCACTGTAATTGGCATTAGATTTTGCCATTTGTGCATAATCAGATCCCAAAAACCTACTGGCACTTTGAAACGCCAATACCTTTTTGTTTTTCAGGTCCTCTATTGAGGCTAACTGAATATTCTTATCTAAAAATGTGATGGCAAAATTATGGTAATTAATTGTCGTATCAGAATCATAAACAGTGAAATTGGCAGATTTACTTGTTTTAAGTATCAAATTTTGTACTGTTGCGTCTATCTCTCTGTTTTTTAACCTAGTTTCCAAACGTAGGTAAGGCACCACATGAAAGGTAACCGTATGACCTCTTATTTTAAGTGCTTGGGTAACGATCTCGACTTCAATACCTGCACTGCTGTGATCTAATACATAAGGTGGAAGCTCGGCACCTATAGCTATTTGCAGATCCTTTGCCATAGCAATAGCAGATAACGACAAACTTAATGCAATGAGCGCAATGAGTGCATATTTCAATGATGTCATGAGATATCCCCAATAGTATGGCTGGTTGAGCGTTATGTATTTAGGCAGTCTTGCAAGTAACTATAGCCACTGGTGTATATTAATTCCAATTTAGATATTAGCCGTTGTCTGGTCAGAGCTGACAAATTGCAGGCAAAAAAAACCTTGCCGGGGAGGCAAGGTGAAAACTCTTCTTGGTGCTTACAAGGAATACATTAAATTCAACAGAATATTAAAATCAACTTATCAGTAATAGAAGCGAGGGAATATAAGAAATTTTGTTAAATTACAGCCGTAAAAAAGCCCCGCTTTTTATGCGAGGCTGCTGACTAAAAATGGCGTCATCTATTATTGAGCATTAGAAACATCAAGTTCCTTGTTACAAACCACAATGGCTATGTAATACATACCGAATGTAAACTAATACAGCCCCAGCATTCTCTAAACTTTAAAATTGCTGGTGATCCGATGAAACTCCTTCGACATAGCATTGACCTCTTCGCTTGCATTTTCAATACCTGCGACGTTCTCCACTGTCACTTCTGTTGAACGGTTTATCGCAATAACACTTTGATTGATCTCTTCAGCCACCGCTGATTGCTCTTCTGATGCGCTAGCAATATGCACGGTCATATCTTTTATTGCAGTCACTGCTTGTTCAATGTCATTCAAAGCGATGTCTGTTAAAGCTGCTTTAGTGACGCACTCTTTGGTTTGCTCTTTACCGGATACCAATATAGCCACCGCATCAACAGCCCCTGCCTGCAACTTCTCTATCATCGCCTGAATCTCAGAAGTAGATTCTTGAGTGCGCTTCGCCAAACTACGTACTTCGTCAGCGACTACTGCAAAACCCCGACCTTGATCACCCGCACGCGCCGCTTCGATGGCAGCATTAAGCGCTAATAAATTGGTTTGATCTGCAATACCGCGGATAACATCTAGGATGCTACCGATGCTTTGACTATCTTGGGCCAGTGACTCAATCACAACAGAGGTCTGCTCTACTTCTGCAGCCAGCTTGTTGATCGCCTCTACCGTTTCATTAACAACTATGTGCCCATCTTTGGCCAGGCCGTCAGCTTCTTGAACTGAGCTTGCTGCTATTTGCGCGCTTTTCGCTACCTCTTGCACCGTCGTGCTCATTTGATGAACAGCGGCCGCAACTTGCTCTGTTTGCAGCTGCTGATCAGTTGCTGTTTTTCTAGCATCAGCACTAGAACTAGAAAGATGGCTAGCGGCATTCTCCGCTTGATTTGCAGATTGCATTAAAGTTGATAATATACTTTTCATATTTTCCTGCATCAAACGAGCACTGTCAGCTAAGCTGCCTATTTCGTCCTTACTCACAAACGCGATCTCTTGAGAATAATCACTGTTGGCGAGGTGCGATATTGATTTTGTCAAAGCCCGCACTGGTTCGATAATCATCCGACCAGCTAACGTTAGAAAAAGTGCAATCGCCGCGATAATCCCGAAGGCCACTGAAATAACGGTAGTGAGTATGACATCTTGGCTATGCTCAAAAGCGTCCTTCGAGGCATCTTGCATTAAAACATTTAACTCGGTTGCGACCATCGCTAACAATTTAGCGGGCTCTCGATCTATTCCCGAGACCGCTTTATCGCCGACCGAGGAGTCATAGTTTGCGGCAACAAAGGCATTGTATCCATTGCGATAGCTGATACCCATGGCTTTATGTGCTTTGACAAACTTTGCCAGTAGCTCACCGGCATTCGATTGTTGGTGTCTTGGGTCAGTTTTCGCTTCCTTAACTAAGGTTAAGAGTAGCTCAGTGGCGTCTGCTTGAACTTTAGCTTCGTTGTTTTGAAAACGTGTCCAATATTTATCCCGCTGCCTGTCGTCTGCACCACGAAGTAATACGTTTTTCCACTCTTGGACTTGGACTTTAAACTCGCCTGCAACAACTAAGACTTGTTGCTGGTCAGTTGCTTCGTGTTCTATTAATCCCTGGTATTCGTTTATCTGTCCCCACAAGCTGGAGACACCCCAAATTACCATAGTCAAAACAACCCCTAATGAAAGCATGAGAATTGCTGTTAGTTTTGCTTTAATCGTTGTCAAAAGTTGGCCTATATATGCTGATGGTTGTAAGAAGAGGTCAGTAATAAGTCATGGCGGTAAAATCCAAAAGGCTCTGTTGGACGCCTGATGAGCTTTAACAACACTTAATAAATCTATTTGGCGAACGGCTAGCTAAATAGAGCATTAAACTGAAAACTAAATTAAGAGTTACATCGATAAATTTTAAATCCACTGTCTAAGATTTAATTTTATTATCGATTAATAAAATCCAAGGTGAAATATTCAAAAATATCGATCAAATTAAAAGGATCTGCACAACATATTACATGTACTGAATATAAAACACCATTACAGCTTTCTCTAAGACATTGATTTATAGCAACAATAATCATTCATTATAACTATTGGTTATTAGCATATTCTAAACGCAGTTGTTTTTTGCTATTTATGTTTTTAATGTTACTTGCAAACCATTCTTAAACGCATAATTCCCAAAAGCACAGTGCAATACATTGCTGTTTCGATGCCGCTCAAAGATCCCAGTCATCCATAGCCCTTCATTGTATTGCAAAAACAGCCACATAGATCATCCAGATCGATAAAAGCGAAGAGAGACTGCACAACAAAAATAATGTCCCGTAAGTTTTATCCGTTGGTGTTGGATTTTTGCAAAATTGTTGTTGTAATACACAGCTCAGTGATCGTCGCCCTGCTCGCTTTTGTTCTTTCAACTGTCCAGGTAATAATCTGGTGGATGATTGGCGTTCTAACATTTTATTTTCTCCCAAGCATTACTGCGAACGTTGGCTAATAAAGCAACATCTTGCAAAACAATTCCCGTTGTACCGATGCTTAAACCAAACGTGATCAACTCAAAAACAAGTGCCTTTAAGCCATAAATCTGCCATCAATTACCCAGCTAACTGCTGATATGATCATTTCAGGTCTATACCGGTAAATGCAAAAATCCCACTGGTGACTCAATTTTTATTAAAGGATAAGCATAAGCTATGCCACCATCAAAACTGAGGCTAGCCTAAACGGTTATATGCAACTGCTTGATCAGCTACTGGTGCCAGCACGGGCGTCAGTATTCGACTCATCTTGCAGGGACTGCTGTTATTAAGTCTGTTTCGCTGCGTTCTTTGATAACAACTGAGCTGCTGATTGCTCGCAATTCGTGATACAGATTGCGAGTCATTTGTTGATGCTAAGCTCTGTTATTCACTCGCTATCTGGTACAGGGGATTCAAGTCACCTCCCTGAAAACCCGACCGGGCGCTCACAAGCATTTAAGGGGACGAAATGTAAATGTGCAGCGTTGATGGTCTGTCTGAAATGATGTCGATTGGCTGGGGTGATGAGCTTTTTTATCTGGCATCGTTTGCATAGACGATAATGTTAAGGCTTTTGCTAAGCGCTTAAAACCAGCGGATCTGTATGAGGGGTTGAGCTATTAGAGTCGGCCATTACAGCCATATAAGTATTTTAGCGAATGAAATTGTGTTTTCTAAAGTATACACCGCCGCCACAAACATTAAATACAGCGCCTGCTAACTGAGCTGAAGCCTTAAATATTGCTCAGTTGAAACCTTGTAGTTCAACCTTG
>ASZI01000397.1 GCA_000416315.1 Osedax symbiont Rs2
AACCATACCGTTGCGGGGGCAGCGAAGGCTAGATCGATAAACGATTGTCTCACTTCCCATTTAACTTTTATGACATGTTCAGCGCTCTGAAACCTCATAAAACTAAACTCTTGATCCTGCTAAGTTTAGCAAAGGGTGGCATTTTTACATCCCCTTGGCACCACTGGGCATAGAATAGCAGAACTGGGGGGCTAGGTGAATGCGTAAATTGATAAAAAAATAAGCAATTTATCTGTGGTTTTACAGCTTAATCCCAGTTCATCGAATTTAGCTAAATGCCAACCATGCGCCTACAGCGATCATTAAAGTACCTGAAATCCGGTTTAGTAGTTTGACATTGTTTTTGTTCATCAGTAAATGCCGCAATGCTTTGCCGCCGCTGGCGTAGATCATCATCGCAGTGAACTCCAATACCATTACAATAGCGATCATCGCCGTTAGTTGCGGGGCTAGTGGGTGCTCAGCAACCACAAAAGAAGGCAACAAAGTGATGAAAAACGCCCAGCCTTTGGGGTTGGCAATCGCAGTAATAAAGCCGTTTAGTGCCAGTTGCAGGCCCGCCTGTGCAGGTGGGTTTTTGTCCTCAGTGAGTACCAGCCTACCGCGAGAACACCACATCTGATAGCCCAGCCACGCCAGGTAAGTTCCACCGGCCAGTTTTAAAAATACAAAAGCTTCGGGCAATTCGAGCATCAGTGTTGCCACCCCAAGCGCTGCGGCCGAGGCAACGATTGCCACGCCGAGCAATTCTCCGCACATCATGTACATGGCTCTGCGCACCCCTATCGACATTCCCAGTGTCAGGGCGAGTAACATGCACATTCCGGGGGTAATAGAGACCAAGAAAAAGGTAGGGATAAACAGCAACATAGTAGTATAAGACATAGTGGAAATTCTTCAGTATTTAAGTGAGAGAAGCATTGGCAATTGGCCGTTTTGCACTGTGGGCGATCACATCGCTCTTAATTGCGCAAAAGAGGGGAAGCTGCACTGGTCTTCGCGTTGCAACCAGTTACTGCGTGGATACTGCGCAGCGCCTTCAATAATATGCAAAGTATAAGCATGACGTGTTTTCGCTGAACGATTGGCGTGCGAAAAGTGCGGAAATCGGCCGTCGAAAAAAATCAGTGAGCCGGCGCTGACTTGCAGCGGCACGAAATCACTTTCGCTGTAGTGGTTGTCTGTCAGCTGAGTAAACTCTATGCCTTTGTCATTGTCGCGACGTTTCATAATTTTTTCCAACGGCGTCTTATGCCCGCCGGGCATACCCCACAGACAACCATTTTCCAAGCTGGCATCTTCAAGGGCAAACCAAAAACCGACACAGCTCATCGGCTCAGTGTAGAGAAAAGTGGAGTCCTGATGGATATTAACTTCGCCGCCAATGCGCGGCTGCTTAAATATATACATACTTTGCAGTAATCTTGGATCAGCAAAACCCAGTTGCTGACAGATCTTCTCCAATTTGCTGTCGCTGCTGAATTGACGGAAAATATCATCGTCTTGATGCATGGCGTGTCCGAGCTTGTTTATAGCTAGGTTTTTGTCGACTATAATTTCTCCAGCGCTATCAATTGCCTCCTCTTCAAAAAAACAGCGGATTTTATCCCCGGAACTTAAAAAATAATCATCGGCATTACGCTGCTGCTCACTGGTACTGAACACGCTAATGTCACTGGCAGAAAAATCTTCAACTATTTGTCCGGCCCGGGTCTGTAATTGTCGGCACTGCTGCAAAGTCTTAAAATTTTCAATCACGCAATAACCATTTTCACGATAATTATTAAGCTGGGTACTGTCTAACATTCGCTCTCCTGGGATCCGCTGTTGGCGTAGATATTGTTGATGACTGGTTAATTAATAACAGTAATAGAGCAGCTGAAAGTACCAGTCAATTAGCTGGGTTAAAAAATTCTTAACTTGTCGCTTACAGATAAAAAACCATCGGCAGCTTTTTCAATGCTCAGCATCTTTTCTTTTTGTCTAGCTTACTACTATGGTATTGCGTCCCGCTCGCTTGGCTGATAAAAGCGCTTGATCGGCGCGAAAAATTAGGTGCTCTGATGTGTCGTCGCTTTCTTTTTGCGAGATCCCGATGCTCAACTCAATGTTGATCTGTCGCTGCTCGATATCGAAGCTGCTCGTTGCCAGTTGCTGTTGAACTTTGCGCGCAAAACTGTGTGCGTCAACACTGGAGCAATTGGGCATCAAAATTAAAAATTCTTCACCGCCCCAGCGGCATAATACATCCGATTCGCGGGTCAGGCCGCGAATTAACGCTGCTACAGCCACTAACACTTTGTCGCCAAAAGGGTGACCATATTGGTCATTGATGGCTTTAAAATTGTCAATGTCTAATACTGCAGCACAGAGCTGGTAGTTATGCCTCCTGGAAAGCTTGAACAGTTGTTCCAGCACTGGCTCAAGCATTTGCCTGTTATTCAGCCCGGTCAGTTTGTCGGTAATAGCCATCTTCTCTAGCTGCTGTTGGTAGCCGTTTAATGTGCGCCAGCTAAAGGTCAAGACAGCAGCGGTAATCAGTATTGAAATTAATAAGTTGATTAACAGGGAATCAAAAATACTGCCTTTGAGGTACTCATCGGTTTGTCTGACGATCAGATACCAATTGAATTCCTCGATAAATCGGCTATTGATAAATACCTGTTTCGAATTTTTCTGGTAACTGAAAGAGGCGGTGTCAGCATCGATTATTCTCGCCTTGACGTCGGAGCTGATGATGCTATTCGTTGACTTAGTGCCTTTTGATAGCTGGGCGCCATGTAAGGTCACACGGGCAGCTTTATCAATGAAAAATACTTCTCTATGGTACTTGTGTTGGTAGTCTTCGATCAACTCGCGAACAGCTGATAGCGCCAATCCCACGCCAGTTATTCCCAGAAATTGACCTTTAGCGTCAAAAACTTTGTAGTTGATGAATACGGTGAGCTCAGTGGGGGCGGAGGGATCGAAATCGATATTGATTTCATGATTGTCGGACAAGTTCTTGGCATCGAAATACCACTGATCTGCCTCATTGTCTGGTGAAATTGTCTTTAATATGCCACTGGAATGGTAGTAGGTAAGAGTGGCATCGGAAATAAAAAAGCTGGTGATGGTTTGATAGCTGTGCTGAATTTTTTGTAGGTAGCGTTGAATCTGCAGAGGGTTTTTCTCCCCTGCTAAGACCCAGTCCCTAAGGAAAGTGTCATTGGCCATAACAGAAGAAATGGTGATAGGTTTTAACAGATCCCGTTGGATCTCAGAGTAAATGTTATCGCCGATCAACGGCAGCGTATCAGTGGAAATCTGTTGTGACAGAGAATCCCTGGCTACAAAGTAACCGACCATATTGGTGGCGATAAAGCCCAGCGACAACACACAGCACAACAGCAGCAGAAATTTTGATTTGTTAGGGAGCATCTAAGATAAATCCTGTCTCTTCACTGCGGGCTATAAAAGGGTTAAATCGCGGCAGGGTAGCGTAAAATAAATCCGACGCCATCGGGCGCCGGGGAGGGACTTATAGCCACTTGAGGTCTATTTAAAAGTATTGCTAAGACCTTTGATAATTTGTGTCTTATCTTGGATGCTGTCACTGTTTTGCTTAACAGTCTGTGCCAGTTCAGCGTTGCTCTGAGCAATGCCCTCTATGTCTTGCAAGCTAATGGTAAACTGGTTGGCAACCGCTTGCTGTTGCTCGGTAGCTGAGCTAATTTGCAAAGTCATTGAACTTACCTGGCTCATAAGTTCGGTAATGTTATCGACACTGCTTCTGGTTTCAGCGCTCTCCTTGTTGCAATCTTGAGCCCGATCCTGACTCTGACTCATTAACTGACTGAAATTACCTAATACTTCTTGTAGTTGCAAGATTGACTCTTGAATATTGGCTGCAGCAGATTGGGTGCGCTTAGATAAGTTTCTGACTTCATCAGCCACTACTGCAAAGCCTCGTCCCTGCTCACCTGCGCGAGCAGCTTCAATGGCAGCGTTTAAAGCCAATAAGTTAGTTTGCGAGGCAATACCGTTGATCTCTTCCATTGTCTGGCTGATGTTATTGGCGTTTTCTATCATCCCCTGGGCAGTTTGTGAGGCTGAGCCAACATTATCCGCTAAAGTCGAAATATTCAGTTGTGTTCGTTGAATTACTTCGATGGCCTTTTTGCACTCGATGTAAACGTTTTCTACTTTCTCATGAGTCTCCATTGTATTGCTATTAACGGCGCTGATGCTGCCATTGAATTCACTGAGAGAAAGCAGCAGTTCAGACAGATGTATTTTTTCTTGCTCGGCCCCATGCAGAGACTGCCCCGCTGAATTTTCTAGTTCGGTAGAAATGCTGGTTAGCTGCCTGCCGACGTCTAAGCCTCTGCCTAGTACTGTAGTGATTCTGGACTGCAACAATTGACTGCGATAGCGCACTATCGCGATAAGGCCTTTTCCAGTGATTAAAAGTCTGGAGGGGCTGTCTATTTCACTGGCCAGCTCTTTCGCATACTTTGGAAATCTAATCAGTTCCTCTGAGAAAATGATAAAGATCGAGATAATAAAGGCCAATTGAATGGCAACATTGGCAACAGTAGAGCCTGTGAAAAATTGTGCTGCAATAGAGGCAACTAGCAACAGGACAAACAAGATGTTTTTTAATCTGCTGTTAGCGTGAAAATCCGTGACGCTTTTGCCGTCATTAATTGCTTTGTAGAGAGCTCCGGCGGCTTGTTTTTGCGCTTGGCTAGGTTTAACCCTGACGGATTGGTAGCCTACAACAGTGTCGTTTTCATAGAGGGGAGTGACGTAAGCATCTACCCAGTAAAAGTCACCTGACTTACAGCGATTCTTAACCACCCCGCGCCACGGAAGTCCCTTGTGGAGTTTGCCCCACAAGTCGCCAAAGGCAGCCTTAGGCATATCGGGATGCCTGACAATGTTGTGATTCTGGCCAACAAGTTCTTCATTGGCATAACCAGCGATCTCACAAAATGCATCGTTTGCATACAGTATCTTTCCCTGCAGGTCGGTGATAGAAACTAATTGTTGATCGCTGGAAAATTCTCTTTCTCTACCGTCAGAACTTTTTGTCATCGAATTATAACCTTTGTAAAATATTGAAATACTTTGCGATCCAATCTGAATATTAGCCAAAAAAATGCCGGGGCTAATATTGTCAATTCCTGCTGACACTTGAAAAACAGTTATGGCTTTTAACCTTACTATCTTACTGCAGCTGCAACCGTTTGCCGAAGTAAAAATGAAATTTTATTGATAGTAGTCACTAAAAGGCGCAAAGTCGTGCCCAAAGCTATATTTAGCAGTAATTCTCGATTCAGCTGGTGTATTAAACAGAACGATTATCCGGCCTAAGTGCTCTTTGATAGCAAAAATCACTCGCCCTCTAATAAGTCGGCAATTCATTAATTTTCTGGAGAGATATATGCAAAATTTATCCGCTAAAACGGTTGTTGTCATTGGTGGAACCTCGGGCATAGGTTTGGCTCTGGTTAAAGCTGCTGCACAGATGGGGGCCATCGTTTATGCAGCGGGCAGAACGCAAAAAAACTTGGACAGTGCCAGAGCGCAATGTCCTGACCAGGTAAGCTTTCGCCTTGCAGATACCCATGACGAAGAGAGTCTTAAGGCGCTATTTGCCGAAGTGGGTGAAATAGATCATCTAGTTTCCGCAGCTACAGGTGCCGAGCGCACTATTGCCCCTTTTATGCAGCAGACCCCAGAGCAGTTCGCCGCCGCCTTTCAGAAATTTTGGGGTTACACTAATGTGGTGCGAGCCGGCGAGCCGCACGTCAAGGCAAATGGCTCCATCACTTTGGTCAGTGGTAGTCCGGCACGCAAATATAAAGTTGGCATGTCTTCATTGAGCTGTACTGGCGGTGCTGTGGAAGCCTTTATCCGGGCTCTGTCAATTGAGATTGCGCCCAAGCGTATCAACGCAGTTTCTCCGGGGTTAATAGATACCGCTATGTGGGATGCCTTTGGCGATAACAAGCAACAGCAGTTAGCGCAGATGACGGCGCATATACCGCTGCAGCGTGTGGGCAAGGCAGAGGAAGTCGCCAACGGCATTATTTTTGCCATGACGACAAATTATGCGACAGGTACCGTCATTGATGTAGAGGGCGGAGCACTGCTGTCCTAGGATGTCATCGCAACAAGTGGGATGAGTACATTTTTATGCTGGATTATAGTCCCACTAGACTGGCGCAGTACGCTTTAGTAGCAAGGGTTAACCCTAGGTTAAAGCTGCAGTTATGTGAAAAACTGCTTGAAGCGAAAGTGGATCAATGATTAAATGCAAATAATTATCATTTGTATTGGTGGATTATATGTCAACCCAGAGTCCGATCGCAATCAGCGCAGATAGCTTTATTTCTACAGAACAATTAATGCAAGGTAAAAACGAATTGGTTATTTTACACAGTGACCAACGTTATTTACTACGCATCACCCGCAATGGTAAATTAATTTTAACCAAGTGAACTGCGAATAAGGTACGCACGACTGTATCGTCAATACCTTATTGGAGATGACTCATCAAGTCAGTACTTTCTCGACCGACTGCTGCCATAGCTGTTGATGGGCGTTGCGCTGTGCATCATCCCAGGTTGGCGTAAACTTGGCCTGGCAACGCCAGCGCTGGGCAATCTCCTGTGTAGAACTGAAGATTCCGGCTTGCAGCCCAGCTAAGTATGCAGCGCCCAGTGCGGTTGTTTCTACGAGTGTTGGCCGCTGGACCTCAACGTCCAGTAAATCGGTTAAGAACTGCAACATCCAGTCATTATTGGCCATGCCCCCATCAACTCGCAAAGTATCCAGTTGGATGTTTTCCTCTTCAATAGCGGCCACTAAATCTTTGGTTTGATAACAGACTGCTTTTAAAGCCGCCGCGACTATTTCGGCGATACCACTGTCCCTGGTGAGCCCCAGTATTGCGGCACGGGCGTTAGGGTCCCAGTGCGGGGCACCTAATCCGGTGAAAGCAGGCACCATCACGACTTTGCTGGCAGTATTGGCAGAGCGAGCCAGCTGCTCTACTTTACTGGCATCGGCGATAATTTTAATCCCGTCTCGCAGCCATTGGATCGCGGCTCCGGCGATAAATATACTGCCTTCCAAGGCATAATTGACCTGACCGTTAAGGCGATAAGCGACTGTGGTTAACAAGCGGTGTTGCGACTTTATTGCCACGGCTCCAGTATTAATAATTAAGAAACAGCCAGTGCCGTAAGTGCTTTTTGCCATACCAGGCTGAAAACAAGCTTGACCAATCAGCGCTGCCTGCTGATCTCCCGCCATACCCCCTATGGGGATACTGGCACCGAGTAACTGTGCGTCGGTGCTGCCAAAATCGGCAGAGCAATCTAATACTTCGGGTAACATCAGCCTTGGGATATCAAATAACTCCAGTAATTGCTGATCCCACTGCTGATCGTGAATATTAAACAGCATGGTGCGCGAGGCGTTGGTGGCATCAGTGCAATGGCTCTTGCCGCCAGTCAAATGCCAGAGTAGATAGCAATCGACCGTGCCAAACAATAACTCCCCAGCTTCGGCGCGAGCTCTGGCTCCGGTTACATTTTCCAGTATCCAGCGCAATTTAGTGGCAGAAAAATAGGCGTCAATCAGCAGTCCTGTCTTTGCCGTAATCAGTTCAGAAAAGCCTTGCCCAGTGAGCTCTGAACAGTATTGGTGAGTGCGCCGATCTTGCCAGACAATAGCGTTATAAACCGGCTCGCCGGTTTTTTTATCCCAGACGATAGTCGTTTCGCGCTGGTTGGTGATACCGATGGTTGCTATTTGCCCGGCATCCAGTCCCGAGCGCTGCAATGCTTCTTTACAGCTGGAGAGTGCGCTGTGCAATATATCTTCTGGGCGATGCTCAACCCAGCCGTCACTGGGAAAAATTTGTTCAAACTCTTGTTGAGCAGAACTGACTAATTGTCCGTCAGCGTCAAAAATAATGGCTCTGGAGCTGGTAGTGCCTTGATCAATAGAAAGAATATATGTTTTCATTATTATCTCGCCTTGCTATTAATAGTGTGGGGCAATAATCTAGAATATATAAACGAATATGCGACTACGTCTGCAGAGAAAATAGCGGGTGTATTCGCATGTTACCAAACTTGATTACTACACTGCATTAGCACCGATAGACAATTTTGCCTTGTGAATAGCTAATGGATAATCAAAAAAAATTATGGGTAGCATACTGATAGGAAAGTTATGACCAGTCAACAGAGACAAAGCAGAATTTTAAACTTGATCAATGAAAAGGGCTTTATCAGTATTGACGAACTGGTCGCGCTGTTTCAAGTCACGCCGCAGACCATTCGTCGCGATTTAAATCAAATGGCTGACGCCAGCAAGATACGCCGCCATCACGGCGGTGCTGAAAGAGAATCAAGCACCGAGAATGAAGATTATCAGAGTAGAAAAATCAATCACTTAGCGGCGAAAAAGAAGATGGCTGGACAAGTTGCCAGCATGGTGCCAAACGGCGCTTCACTGTTTATCAATATAGGCACCTCCACAGAGATGGTCGCCAGAGCTCTGTTGCAGCACAGTGGTTTGCGCATAGTGACAAACAATATTCATGTTGCTTCGATTCTCTCGGCCAACGATGATTTTCAGGTGATTATTGCCGCCGGTGAAGTCAGGCACAGTGATGGCGGTATTGTTGGTGAGGCGACTTGTGACTTCATCGGTCAATTTAACATGGATATAGGCATCATTGGCATTAGTGGTATAGGGGCGGACGGGGCTCTATTAGATTACGATTTTCGGGAAGTAAAAGTGGCTCAGGCTATTATTGAAAATTCAAGCAAAGTGATTTTGGCGGCCGACCACTCTAAATTTGGCCGCAGTGCCATGGTCAAGCAGGGCAACATCTGTCAGGTTGATGCTCTGGTCACAGACAAGGCGCTGCCCATTGATGTACAACAAATAATTAGTGAACAGCAAATAGAAGTTTTTATCTGTGACTGAGACGATGTTTAATTTTTAGAATCGTATATCATACAAGGTAAAAATAGCGCTGGATCGATGTTGTCCGGTGATTATTAACCTTATATTGTTGCAGTAACTAGTGACCGTAGAGAATTAGCAGACAATAGAGCTGAAGGTCAGGGTGTAAAGCCTCTAATTAGGAGTAAGAAGTGGGAAGTGACAAGCAATTACCAGAGCAGGATATCCTGTTTGCCCGGCACTCTATTTATACTAAGAACCGAGATGTCGAATATTATGAGCTGCTATTTCGTAATGCAGATAATGCCTTCTGCCCTAGCATTGACGATCAGAGCGCTACTTTTGAAGTTATAGCCAATAATTATGCCAATGTGATTCAAAATGGTGTGGAAAAAATTGTTCCCTGTTTTATAAAAGTGACAGATGAGTTACTGCTCAGTGATCAGCTGCCAGAATTGCCAAAGGGCCGTTTTGTCTTAGAGCTTCTCGGCCGCTCTAACATCACCCCAGAATTAATAGCTAAACTTAAGGAGTTGGGTAAGCAGGGAATTCGCCTAGCGCTGGCCGACTACGATCCCCGTGAGAGACGCTTTGATGTGCTGTTGAATATAGTGCACATACTTAAACTCGATATCCGTCGTTTGGGCATGGATAATATTCCCAAATTGATTGCTAAATTAAAGCCGTTTCACTTGGAGCTGCTGGCTGATAAAGTGGAATCTAAAGAGCAATACCTTGAGTGTGTAAAAATGGGCTTCTCGCTCTACCAAGGTTTTTTCCTGAGTGAACCTGCGACTATTAAAGGCAAAAAAATTAATGCCAACAAAATGGTCCTACTGCAATTATTGGCAGAGATCGATCGCGCCGGTTCAGATGCCCGCAGCATGGAGGAAATTGCCCTCAACGATCCGGCGCTGACCTTTAAAATTCTCAAAGTGGTTAATTCTGCCGCGTTTAGTACCCCTAAAAAAATCCTTTCGCTCTCTCATGCTATTAGCTTATTGGGAATGGCCCAGATCAAGCGCTGGATCATTATTTTCATGACCGCAGGAAATGAAAAAGTCCCCGATGATCTTCTGGCTAACATGTTAGTACGAGGTCGTATGTGTGAATTGCTCTCTGAAATGTCTGGAGAGGAAGATCCGATCAGTTTCTTTATGGTCGGGTTGCTGTCACAACTGGATGCACTGTTGAATATTGAAATGAACGAATTATTGGAACAAATGCCACTGACTCATGATATTGCCCAGGCAATCTTAGCCCATGAGGGAAAAATGGGTGACATACTAAGTGACGTAAAGCACTACCAAAAAGGAGACTTTGACGCGGTGCAAGGGGCAATGGGCAGTGCTATCTATCAAGTGGCATACAGGCACAGCATCAACTGGGCAGACCAGGTAATGAAAGCCATTTAAAATGCCGGCAGTTGGGTTTAAATTGGCTCTCCTCTGCGCTTAGTAAAATGCACAACTGAGTGCTTATTCGCTCTGGGTAGTGCAGGCGCAGTGGGATTGTTAATATGTCTATGAAACAGTTAGTCTACTGCGATATTTTAGAACAACGCTAGACTAGTTCGCGCTTCTAAGCGACTGAATATGATGGGAAACTCTTAAGGTGATTGATTGAGTACAGCGAAGACAGACAACAGAGAGGACGTTGGCAAAAAATTCAGGAGAGTAGCGCATAAATTTCTGTTACAGACTTGGTTGTCTATCGTTGTCCTGGTGATAGTAATCTCCGAATTCCTTTGGCTGCCCAGTAGCTTAGAGGCAACCTTGAGTAATAGAATCAATCAATTCCAATACGTATTGCAAATTTCCAGCCGCTTAGCCGCTGCGCAAAAATCCGATGCGGATCGTGAGACTTTACTGCAGCAGTTAAACCTTCAGGCGCAGTCTCAGGGGTGGCAAAAGATCGTCTACTCAATGGAAGAACAGTTGCGCCAGCAGGCCAAGCGGGAACAGGGTCTGCAGTTGCTGTTACAGCGTATGCCGGGCTCGGACAAAGCTTATGGACTCTGGTTTAACCCAGAGAAAATTATCCATGATCAGGCGATAACTTACCGTTTATTCGAGCTGATATTGATCATCTTCGTCACTTTTATCTTGTTTATTATCTGGTTGCGGCGCTCGGCATTTATCGATGCTCTGGCACAAGTTACCTTGGCCGCTCGCTCTCTGGCTAAAGGTGATTTTTCTACTCCCTTTCCCAAAGTAAACCCTCATTCGGCGCTAGTAGAGCTGATTAATACCTTTGAAGTGACCCGAAAATCACTGGCGATAATGCGCCGCGAACTGCTGTCGCAAATAGAGGCCAAGAAGCTCGGAGAACAGCGACTGCAAGAATCTCACAATGTCGCTAATCTAGGTTGTTGGGAGTGGAGACCGGCTACCGACCAAGTATGGCTGTCAGAGAGCCTGCGGCCGATTTTGTGCCTGGATAAAGAGGCTAAGTGTAGCGGAATCGATGACTTTAGCAGACAAGTGCACTCCGCCGATAAGAAACAGCTAATGACATTGCTAAAGTCTAAACTGCAAGTTAACGCAGTGATCTCAACCGATTTTCGCATCTCTAACGACGGCATGATAAAACATGTGCATCTGATGGCCAGTGTCCGCCGGCAAAAAGATGGTTCACTGCGCCTGATAGGAACTTGTCAGGATATCTCGGAACGCAAAGACATAGAGGCCTCGCTGCAAAAGCTATCCAGCGCAATTACTTCCAGCGGTTCAGGCGTGATGATCACCGATGTCATAGGGACAGTTGAATATATCAACCCTAAATTTACAGAAGCCACTGGTTTCGAGTTGTCGGAGTTAGAGGGAAGTACTTCAGTGATGCTCTCCCGGGATTGTCTGCCCGAAGATAAGTACGATGCAATGTGGCGAGACATATTGGCGGGCAAAGGCTGGCGTGGCGACCTGGAAAATATTCGCAAGGACGGGAGCTCTTATTGGTCTATCGTCTCTATTTCCCCGATAAACAACGAGTACGGAGAACTCACCCATTTTGTCATTGTCAGTGAAGATGTTTCCAAGCTCAAAGATGCGCACGCTAAGATGGAACAATTGGCGCTCTACGATGAGCTTACCGGGCTGCCAAATCGGCGCTTATTCTTCCGTGAACTGACGCGATTATTTGGCGAAGATGTGATGAAATCCCCCGCTGTGGTGATGTTGTTAGATCTGGATAACTTTAAAACCATCAATGACACTCAAGGACATCCGGCAGGAGATAAGCTGCTGATTGAGGTCGCTGCCCGACTGCAACAAGATCTGTCGGAAGATGGCATGGCTGCGCGCTTAGGCGGTGATGAATTTGCGGTGCTAATAAACCCGGTCAAAAATGCTAAACAAGTGGACAGAATGGCACAGCGAGTGCTGGATACTATTGCCAAGCCCTATATTATTAATGACAATGAAATTCATATCAGCACCAGTATTGGACTGGCCTGGTTGCCCAAAGACGGTAGCATGCCGGATACTATTCTAAAGCACGCCGATTTGGCTATGTATCAAGCTAAGGAGATGGGGCGCAATCAATACCGTCAATTTACTGAGCAGTTGCACGACCAGTTACAACGTTATATTCGCTTCTCCAGGGAGATGCCTGAAGCTTTAGCTAATGGTGATTTCTCGCTCAGTTTTCAGCCGAAAATGGACTTGTTGGCACAAAAAGTGATTGGTGTTGAGGCACTGATTCGCTGGCAACATCCTGAGCTGGGGCCCATTTCACCCTTAGATTTCATTTCGATTGCTGAAGATACCGGCTTTATCGTGCCCCTTGGAGGCTGGGTGTTTGAAGAGGCCTGTCGAAACCTGCGACAGTTACGCAATCTAGGTTTTGCAGATATATCATGTGCTATCAACATTTCCCTCAGGCAGTTCCGTGATCCTGAGTTGCTGAGCATGATTGAAAAAGCTATGTTAGACAATGATATAGCCCCTGAGCACTTGGAGGTGGAAATTACCGAATCGCTGTTGATGGAAGATGTGGATAAGGCCATCGTCACATTGATAGAGATACAGCGGTTAGGTATCAGCGTCGCCATTGATGATTTTGGCACCGGCTATTCATCTTTTAGCTACCTGAAGACTCTACCTATCAACGTACTAAAAGTTGATCGCTGCTTTATTAAAGATATTCCGCAGAGCAAAGAGGACATGAAGATTACTTCTGCTATTATTTCTATGGCGCACAGTTTGAACTTAAAAGTGGTAGCAGAGGGCATAGAGACGGATCAACAGCGCCAGTTCCTGCTGGAGCAGAACTGTGATATTGGTCAGGGGTATTTATTTGGTAAACCTATGCCGCTGACAGAACTGGCAGCTTTACTGGGTAGAGAGCGAGAACCTGCTGAATCAGTGCCCATAACTAAATAGTGCTTAATAAAGAATCTAATTTCTCCAGTATTTAAAGGAAAAGTTATGGCCGAATCTGTCATTTTACAGCAATTAGTAAATAGTATCGGCCAAGTACTACTCGGTAAAGATAATCAGGTTCGACTGGCTTTGTGCTGCATTCTGGCAGATGGTCATTTGTTAATCGAAGACCTCCCGGGTATGGGTAAAACGACCTTGGCTCATGCTCTGGGCAGTGTGTTGGGGTTGAGTTACAACCGGGTGCAGTTCACCAGCGATCTGTTGCCCGCTGACTTGTTGGGCGTCTCTATTTTCAACACTGAACAGTCTAGTTTTGAGTTTCATCGCGGCCCGGTTTTTACCCAGTTATTATTAGCCGATGAGATTAATCGCACTACTCCTAAAACCCAGAGTGCTCTATTAGAGGCGATGGAAGAGCGTCAGGTGAGTATTGAGGGCAGTACCAGGGAGCTTCCGCAACCTTTTTTTGTAATCGCAACCCAGAACCCGTCACATCACAGTGGTACATTCCCGCTACCAGAATCACAACTGGATCGCTTTTTGATGCGCATTGAATTGGGTTTCCCCTCGAAAAAAGCCGAGCGACAGATGTTACAAGGATTGGACAGCCGGCAAAAAATGCTGCAATTAAAGCCGCTGATCAGTCTTGAGCAATTACAGAAATTGCAGCAACAAGCTCGACAGGTTTCAGTCACAGATCATTTACTGGACTACCTGCAGCGGCTGATTCAATTTAGTCGTGAAACCCCGGCTTTTCACTATGGAGTTTCCCCTCGGGGGGCACTGGCACTGTTGGCGGCAGGCAAGGCCTGGGCGCTGTTAAACGATCGAGATTTTCTTTTGCCAGAAGATCTGCAGCAAGTCTTTGCCCCAGTGATAGGGCACAGGTTGAGCGCCACTGGGAGTAACCAAAGTGGCGATGCTCTGGCTAAGTTTATCTTGGCTGAAGTAGATGTGCTCTATAGTTAAGATGCTTTATGTTGCTATTGATCCTGGGAGGCCAAGGTGAAGTTTAGCTTGAAGAAGTGGCTGGCAAAGCGTTATGAAAGTTGGTTAAAAAATAGATTGCCGGCGCAAAAAAAACACCGACTACAACAGAAAAATTTGTTTATTTTCCCCTCTCTATTAGGTGCCTGTTACTTAGTCACAATCAGTGTTTTCTGGATATTGGGCACTAATTACGCCAATAATTTGATATTGGCGTTATGTTATTTGCTGATCAGTATTTTTTTTGTATGCATTTTCCACACTTACTTAAACTTACACGGCCTCAGTATTGTCGTAGCGGCTACTAAGCCTGTATATGCAGGCGATCTGGCGCTGATCGAATTGTGTTTTAGCCGCAGTAGTAAGCGCCAGCACAGTAGTATCAATATTGGCTGGGGCGGCAGTCACTGGCAAGTTGTCGATTGGCAGGGGGAGGATAAAACAGTAATAAAGCTGCCGGTGCGTGTATTACAGCGTGGTCTGTTTACGCCTCCCAGGCTGAGTATAAGAAGCTACTATCCTCTGGGGTTGTTGCGTTGCTGGTGCGAGTTGGCGCTAGAGACTACTGTATTGGTCTATCCGAGCCCGGTTAAATGCGAGCGCAGGTTGTTAAGCTCGTCTGTCAGTGACCTCAGTGACAATCAATTACCAGCTCAATCGATGCTCGCTCAGCAGCAAGAATTCCAGGAATTGCAACTGCATCGCAGGGGGGAGCCACTAAGCCAAATCGCCTGGAAACAATATGCCCGAACCGGGGTCTTGTACAAAAAACACTACGCGGATTATGCCGACGATATCAGTGCTTTAAGCTGGAGCAATTACCCTGGAGTAGAGCCGGAATTACGCCTGCAATACTTGTGTTTTGCAGCACTGGAATTAGCAGCGCAGCAGCGCTCTTTTAGTTTGCAATTGCCTGGCGTTGAGCTAAGTGCAGCAGACACAAAACAG
>ASZI01000398.1 GCA_000416315.1 Osedax symbiont Rs2
CGGCTAGCATGTTAGAATTCGCCGCGAATAATTCACCGCCCTATTTTTGACTTTAAAGGTCTCTTGCTATGTCTAATGATTCAAACCCAACTTCCCTTAGCTATAAAGATGCAGGTGTCGATATTGATGCAGGTAATGCATTAGTTGAACGTATTAAGCACATTGCCAAAAAAACTAAACGCCCTGAAGTCATGGGTGGTCTAGGTGGGTTTGGTGGTTTATGTGAAATACCGGCAGGTTACAAGCAGCCAGTTTTAGTATCAGGCACTGACGGTGTAGGCACCAAATTACGCCTGGCCATGGATCTGAAAAAACATGACACTATTGGTATAGATCTGGTTGCCATGTGCGTCAACGATCTGATCGTCGCCGGAGCCGAGCCCTTATACTTTTTGGACTATTACGCCACCGGCAAACTAAACGTAGATACTGCAGCTGCCGTTGTTTCTGGTATAGGCAAAGGTTGTGAGTTATCTGGCTGCGCCTTAGTGGGCGGTGAAACAGCTGAAATGCCTGGCATGTACCATGGCGAAGATTATGACCTAGCAGGCTTTTGCACAGGTATTGTCGAAAAATCTGAAATTATCGACGGCTCTAAAGTTAAAGCCGGCGACGTATTACTGGGCGTTGCCTCCTCTGGCCCGCACTCCAACGGATACTCACTCATCAGAAAGATTATTGAGTTGAGCAAAGCTGATTTAGAACAAGATTTAGATGGCCGTCCGCTAAAAGATGCATTGATGGAACCGACACGAATCTATGTTAAGTCAGTACTGCAACTGATCAAAGACTCACAAGTAAATGCTCTGTCACATATCACAGGCGGAGGCCTTCTGGAAAACATCCCAAGAGTACTGCCGGCCAACTCTAAGGCAGTCATCGATAAAAACTCCTGGCAGCTTCCCGCTGTGTTTCAGTGGCTTCAAGAACAAGGCAATGTCGACCCTGTCGAAATGTACCGCACCTTTAACTGCGGTGTCGGCCTGGTCATCTGCGTCCCAGCAGAGCAGCAACAACAAGCTTTGCAAAGCCTCAAGGACAACGGCGAAAACGCCTGGGTTATTGGCCATATCGCAACTGCCGCCGAAAACGAAGAGCAAGTCGAGATCGTTGGATAACAATGAAAAAGCGTATTGCGGTACTGATTTCAGGCAGCGGTTCTAATTTACAAGCTGTCATTGACGCAATTGATGCGGGAATGATTAACGCTGAAATAGTACTGGTAATAAGCAACAAGGCGGATGCGTACGGTATAACCCGTGCGCAAAAAGCCGGCATTCCAACCCTGCTGCTGCAGCATACTCACTCCCCCAGCCGCACCGATTTTGATCTGGCGATGCTCGATCACTTAGAACAGCAGCGGGTCGACTTAGTCGTACTCGCAGGCTTCATGCGAATTCTAAGCGCTGAGTTTGTGCGCCACTTTTGCGGACGCATGCTCAATATACACCCCTCTTTACTGCCAAAATACAAAGGCCTGCACACACACCAAAGAGCCATTGAAGCCGGCGATGCTGAACACGGCTGCTCGGTACACTTTGTGACAGCGCAGCTTGATGATGGCCCAGTAGCACTACAGGCGATTGTACCCGTTACAGCCACTGACACAGAGCAGTTACTCCAGCAGAAAGTCCACAAGCGCGAACATATCGCCTACCCTAAAGTCATCGCTTGGTTCTGTGCGGACCACTTGCGCTGCAGTGACAACAAATTATATTTAAATGATGAACTTCTTCCCGCAAATGGTTTCAAACTAGCCTTTGATGCTCAAAATTGAGCAGCAAATTGACAGCCAGCCTTCACGCTTTGACTTTGCTCTAAATCAGAATTTTTTGAGCATTTAGAAAAATACTGAGACTGCTAAAATTTATCTACCAAGGTCTGATTTTATGTCTTTAAAAAATTCACACTCACAAAACTTAATCAAAGAGTTTTCTCTGCTGGCCCTTTTGGCATGCATCAGCTTGCCAAGTTACGCCATTGAGGCCTACCAGGCGACATACACGGCCAACATCAAATCCGGGCTTAGTTTCAGTGGAACTTTAAAGCGCAGCTTATCCAAGGCAAGCAACGGCCAGTGGCTGTTCCAGGATAAAATCAGCTCAATGCTCGCCTCCATAGAAGAGAGCAGCAACTTAACGATGGACAACAACCAGATACTACCGCATAAGTACCACTATTTACGCAAAGTACTGGGCAAAAAGAAAAAACGTGATATCGACTTTGACTGGTCAAAAAAAACCGCGGTTGACCGTGACAAAACATCATTCTCTCTCCCCTTGGGCACTCAGGATAGCCTTAGCTACCAACTGCAATTGCAACTGGACCTGCAACGTGGCGTTCGCGGCAATTTCAGCTACCCTATCGCCAAAAGAGGCGCAATCAGCAATATCAAATTCGTCCAGGTTGGTCGTGAAGTTATTGATACCCCCATGGGGAAAATCGACACTATCAAGTTAAAGCTTGATCGTGGCGCAGACGCCAAACGAGTCACATATATCTGGTTTTCAATCAAACATAATTTCGTCATCACCGCGCTGCAACAAACTGAAGCGGATGGAAAGTCTTATTCTATCGTACTTAAAAAATTGTCCTAATGCCTTTTTCAGATCCCTGGATGTTATTTGTAACCCGCAGTCCGGTGACTGTCTCAAAGCCTACAATTTGGAGTTTTAGCAATGCTAACTGAGCGTGCAGAAAATTTATTACAATGGCTGCTAAATGAAGAGGATTGTGAAAACGATGATCGGCGTTTTTATTGCAGCTATTTAATAACCCACAC
>ASZI01000399.1 GCA_000416315.1 Osedax symbiont Rs2
GCGCACTGTTAACATCCAACTGACAGTCGCTGTAGAAAACGAGCAGCTGAGTATCAATCAACAATTGTGGTTAGCAGATGAATAACTCGATCAGAGTAGCTGCCCTAAACTCCCCTGCTAAGCAGCGAGGGCTAGGGCTGATATCAGCAATTTTTGTGATCACGGTAATGGCCCTACTGGCAAGCGGTGTGGCGAGCTTAGTGGCTAACTCGGCCAATATCCACAGCTGGCAAATGCTCTCAATGCGTGCGCAAAGTGCCGCCGCGTCAGGGTTGGAAATTAAGTTAGCGGCGCTTGGGGATCAGCCAAACTGTGGCACCGACAGTATCCAGTACTCATATAACACCCCTGGGCTGTACCAGTGCAGCGCTGCGGTCAGTTGCTCTAGCGTGAAACATCAGAACAAAATTTACATCACCTTAGACAGTCGTGGTAGTTGCGGGACTGGCTTGGAAACGGCAGAGAAAACATTACAAAAGCGCATTCTTAAATCGCCGTAAAATGCGCTTTTATGTCGGGGTTTAGATACCGTACTGCTCGCGGTATTTAGCCATTGCCGCAAGCTGCGTTTGGTGGCCGCCTACTTCTTCAAGGTATTGCATGATATCAGTCATATCGACAATGCTGATCACCGGCATTTTATAGTCGCGCTCAACTTCCTGGATGGCCGATAGTTCAGCTTTACCTTTCTCCATTCTGTTCACTGCAATAACAGTCGCAGCAGGAGTCGCTCCGGCGCCTTCAATAATTGCCATCACTTCGCGAATAGCAGTGCCTGCAGTAATCACATCATCGATGATCACTACGCGTCCTTCAAGGGGAGATCCTACCAGTGAGCCACCTTCACCGTGGCTTTTAGCTTCTTTGCGATTGAAGACGTAGGGGACGTCTTTTTGGAAATCATTGGCGAGAGAAACTGCAGCGGCGGCGACCAGTGGTATTCCCTTGTAGGCAGGGCCCAGTAATATGTCATATTGAAGATTGGCATTTTCCAGTGCCGCGGCGTAAAAACCGCCGAGTCTGGCTAAAGCTAAACCGCTATTGAACAATCCTGAGTTAAAGAAATAGGGGCTGACCCGGCCGGATTTAAGTTCGAACTCACCAAAACAAAGTACATTTTGTTCGATGGCAAATTTAATAAATTCTCTTTGGTAGTGTTGCATGTCGGTCAAATCCCTCGTTGGTCTCTAAATGCGCATATTCTACACTAGGAGCAAGGCTTGCTGAACGATAAATAAAACTATAATTTTATCTATGCAGCTGACAAGACCACGCTTGTCGGCTAAATCCTTAGATTGACAAATAAAATCGGTGATTTAGGGCTATAATCTATCCAGTGATCAGCTTATAGCGCTCGATAAAAATTAAAATTGCCTAAAACAGACTCGTTCAGCAAATATTTATCTAAGAGAATTTCAATTTATAGCGCTAGGTTATACAATTAGCAGTCTTTTTAGCTAAACTGCACTTGTTCTTAACAAAATAAGCTGTAGCATCACCATCTTTTTTTAATCTCTAACACTGACCAAAGCATCAAGCGGGGAAATTATCATATGCGCGTTATCTCATTCAATACCCAAGGTATTGAACAGGCTACAGAAAAAGGACTATTCACTTGGTTAGCTGAACAAGATGCGGATGTGATTTGCCTGCAAGATCTGCGAGCGAAAGAATATCAACTAGATGACGACAGGTATCATTTAGAGGGCTACTACCCGTATTTTTTTGATGCCTTCGAAGACGGTTACTCCGGTGTAGCAATCTACCCCCGCCATTTACCAAAAGCGATCATGACCGGCATGGGTTTTGAGCTCTGTGATTACGAGGGGCGCTTTATTCAGGCGGACTTCGAAAATGTCAGCATCTCATCGCTACTAGTACCTTCGGGATTAAAAAACGATGCCGCGCAGACCATCAAAGACCAGTTTATGGAACACTTGCTAGCGCACTTTAAAAAGACCCAGCGCAAGCGCCGCGACTTTATCTTTTGCGGCACTTTAAACACCGCACACCGCACTGCGGACATCTCCAACTGGTATGTCAGCCAAAGCATCTCCGGATTTTTACCCAGCGAGCGCGCCTGGATGGAAGAAGTTATCGGTGAGCTGGGCTATATAGATGCTTTCAGAGAAATCAACAAAGCAGATCGCCAGTACACTTGGTGGCCCGATTACAACCGCGCCCGCAAGCTCAATGAAGGCGCCAGACTTGACTACCAGCTGAGCACAGCCAATATTCAAGAGACCATCAACGATGGCTACATCGCCAAAGAGCTGATCTTCTCAGAATTCGCACCGCT
>ASZI01000400.1 GCA_000416315.1 Osedax symbiont Rs2
GTCAAATGCCGCAAAGCAGAGCTGCGATGCATCTTGATACAGTGTTTAGCCATGTAGATCGTGATGTGATCACCGCTTATGTCGATGTTTGTGATGACATTCAATGCTATAGCTTAAGACCCGGAGAGCAAGAGGGAACGATTGATTTTCGTAAAGAAAAAGATCACTTGTTTAGCGTCGCTGCAGATTGCCTAGGTATTGAAAAATTTAATGTGGTGCAAACGGGTGGCGATAGTTTTAATCAGGAGCGAGAGCAGTGGGATGACGGTAACAATGTGGTGTGTCTGGAGCCTGGAGTGGTGATTGCCTACGATAGAAATACTTATACCAACACCTTATTACGCAAAGCGGGAATAGAAGTAATTACCATCCCAGGATCAGAGCTTGGCCGCGGTCGTGGTGGTGCTCATTGTATGACCTGTCCAGTGACTCGTGACACAGTAACCTATTAATGATTAACAAGGAGTAATGTATGGCGTTTAACTTGAAAGGTCGAAGTTTTTTAAAACTATTAGATTTTAACCAGCGCGAAATACGCTATTTACTGGACCTTGCGCGTGATTTGAAACGGGCAAAATATGCCGGCTCAGAAATCCAGCATTTAGTCGGTAAAAATATCTGCCTGATCTTTGAAAAAGCCTCTACCCGTACCATGTGCGCATTTGAAGTGGGGGCCATGGATCAAGGCGCTCATGTGACCTATTTGGGACCCTCTGGCTCGCAGATCGGTCATAAAGAATCGATGAAAGACACCGCGAGAGTGCTGGGAAGAATGTTCGATGGTATTGAATATCGTGGTTTTGGTCAGGAGATAGTGCAAGAACTCTCCGACTATGCCGGTGTACCGGTTTTTAATGGCTTGACTGATGAGTTTCATCCGACGCAAATGCTCGCTGATTTATTGACGATGCAAGAGTATGGCGAAAAGCCCTTGAGCGAAATTAGCTATGCCTACGTTGGCGATGCGCACTCTAATATGGGTCACTCACTGATGATTGCCGGTTGTTTAATGGGCATGGACGTACGTATTGCCTCACCTAAAGAACTTTGGCCAAGTGCTGAATTTAGAAAGCCAGCGGAGGAACTAGCCGCAAAATATGGTGGGACTCTCACCATTACTGAAGACCCTAAAGAGGCGGTTAAAGGCGTAGATTTTATTCATACCGATGTGTGGGTATCGATGGGCGAAAGTGATGATGTTTGGGCGTCAAGGATCAAACAATTGACCCCTTATCAAGTCAATGCCGAATTAATGGCTGCTAGCGGCAAGTCCTCGACCAAGTTTATGCATTGTCTCCCAGCGTTTCACAATACCGAAACTGAAGTAGGTAAAGATATTTTCAATAAGTTTGGTATTACCGAAATGGAGGTGACTGATGATGTTTTTGAAAGTCCAGCGGGCATACAGTTTGAGCAGGCAGAAAATCGTATGCACACCATAAAAGCGGTTCTTGTAGCAATGATAGGAAGCTGAACATGAGGGTAGTAATTGCGCTCGGAGGTAATGCTTTACTGAAGCGCGGGCAGGCATTGACTGTAGAAAATCAGCGAGAAAATACGGTAATTGCCGCCAAAGCATTGGCTGAGGTAGCCCAAACACATCAACTGGTGATCACTCATGGTAACGGCCCCCAGGTGGGGCTTCTCGCCTTGCAAGCTAATGCTTATAAGCCTGAAGAAGCCTTTCCCCTGGATGTTTTAGGGGCTGAAACAGAAGGTATGATCGGTTATATGATAGAGCGGGAACTCGGCAATATTTTGCCTGAGGAGACGCCACTGGCGACTATCTTAACCATGATTGAAGTGGATGCAGATGATCCGGCCTTCGCTGATCCAACCAAGTTCGTCGGTCCCGTTTATGAGAGGGAAGAAGCACAGCGACTAGCCGCTGAAAAAAAATGGGAGATTAAAGCCGATGGTGACAAGTGGCGCAGAGTTGTCGCTTCTCCTCTGCCCAAGCGTATTTTTCAAATTCGTCCCATTAAATGGTTAATTGAAAAGAACACCGTAGTGATTTGCGCTGGCGGCGGCGGTATACCCACCGCTTATGATAAAGATGGAATGCTCAGAGGGATAGAGGCGGTGATCGACAAAGACTTGGCTACTGAACTTCTCTCAAGAGAGGTGGAGGCAGATTTGTTTATCTCGGCTACCGATGCTGATGCGGTTTACCTTCATTGGGGTGAAGAGCAGCAAAAAGCGATTCGTCGTGCGCCACCGGCGTTAATGAGAGAGTATGCTTTTGCCGCAGGGTCGATGGGCCCCAAGGTAGATGCCGCCTGTCATTTTGTTGAGGCGACCGGAAAGACTGCGGCTATTGGAGCACTGGCAGACTTGTCGGATATTATTGCCGGCAACAAAGGCACCACCATTACCGCGGACGCAACGCAAGTTGAGTTCTATGAGACCTCTGCATAACGTTGCGAGCGAAGGTAAGACAAGGCAAAAACCGGCGAGATAGCGGAGTCAGTGTGCCCTCTTTTATGGGTATTACTGGTG
>ASZI01000401.1 GCA_000416315.1 Osedax symbiont Rs2
CAGCTGCAGATAAAGTTACGATCGCCGTAGACGCTATCAACGCGGTTCATTGAAGACCAAAACTTAGACGTTTTTGTAGCTGCTGTTGGGAAATATGCCTCTGCACGCGTATAGCGGTGATCCCAGTCTGATATCATATCCTGTTGGGTGTGAGGTGCATTGACTAGTGGGTTGCTGTCACTGGCCACTCACCCGATTCAACCCGGGCAATTTCTGCACGGATTTTAATCATCGCTTCGATTAAACGATCAATTTCAACTTTTGATTCTGACTCAGTTGGCTCGTTCATTAAAGTGCCGGCTACCGGAAATCCCATCAAGCCCTAACATTGGCAATAGACATAGCAGAAAACACTTTCGTAAGATAATTAGCCTGCATACTGGCTACATTTTATAAGCAATCGTAACCTATTGATTACAGGGCTAAAAATATAGCTTCTTATAAAGCAGGCAGAATCTCATGGGTAATCAGGGTATAATAAGTTGTTACACCCTTCAATCTCGTATCGAGAGTCTTCAAAAGTTGAATACTGAAAAATTAAATATTGTTGTCATAGGTGCTGGCGCGAGTGGTCTCGCTTTCGCCCTTGAATGTATCCAGTTAGGGGTCGAAGTCAGAATAATCGATAAGCGAGTTTCAAGGTCTACTACTGGAAAAGCTACAGGTGTTGCGCTCGGAACATGGAATCAACTAAAAAAATTCGGGATAAGCAGCGAAAACATAGCAGCTGCAATTCCAATGCGCAATTTTGTGTTTCATGACGATGGAAAGTTAGTAGCTAATATTTTTGTTCCTTCTTTAAATGACCACCCCCCGGCACATCTATATCCCCAAAGCCTTCTAGAACAACAAATGGAAAAGGCGCTTAACATTAGAGGTGTGCTGGTTGAATACGGCACTGGAATCAGCCATTTTGAATCTATAGATAAAATAGTTCGTGTCACTTTACAGAAGGGGGCTACAATTCACTCTGAAAAAATTGAAGTTGACTGGTTGATTGGAGCTGATGGAGCACATAGTACTGTAAGAAACATTGCTAAATTACCTTTTATAGGTAGAGATTATCCTGAAAAATGGTCTGTAGCAGAAATTAAAACTGATTTATGGCCAAACGATGTGCAAGCTCAATTGTTTTTGCAATCTAATGGAGTCGGGCTTTTTTTATCACAGCCCACAAAGGGTATTGTTCAGGGGATACTTAACTCTCCTGAAGTTGTAGATAAATTGAAAGACAAATTTCCAGATGCTAGCATCTTGTACAGCAGAGAGTTTAGTGTTTCATTACGTAGAGTCAGTACTCCGCGAGTTGGACGAGTTTGGTTAATTGGTGATGCAGCACATGTACAATCTCCCGTAGGAGGCCAAGGATTAAACCTTGCAATTTGGGATGGCATAACATTAGCTGAAAGTCTTTTAGCAGATAAATTTGATGTGGAACAGCGATTAATCAAAAAGGCGAAAAAGGTACTTTTGTTTACCGACTTTGATTATAGAATGTTAGCAAGTAGATCGGTCATTCTCAGGTCATCAAGAAATTGGTTCTGGTCAGTTGCAGCGAAGTATCCCATAATTGCTAAATGGTTTTTTAAACTAATATCGGGAGTTTGATGGTTTTGAATAAAACCAAGTGTAACAAGAACCAGCAATCAGACTCCACAAACGTGTGTCACCTTCCTGTGCAAAAAGACGCACGCTTACTACGCTGTTGTGGTTGGCGTTAAGAGGCCATAGAATACTGCAACAGGACAGGCGAAGATTAATTCTATTAAAGCCTAAATGTCTAACAAAATCTAAGAACCTGAGACCTCTGCATAACTAATGCGTTCGCAACGTTATGCCGAGATATCAACCGGTAATCCTAAATTCGGCGGGCAAATCATGAAGGTTTACACAAGCTCTTGCCGTATTCGAGAAACTAAAGATTATCTTTAGTGGATAGATAGCTCAATTTTTCGGCATTTAGCCACGTACCCTTTAGGTAGGTCATGTTTGGGCTGGAAATCGTCTCTATTACACATTTTGGAACCATAACCAATTGCTTTAACCACATCTTTATATTCATCGATTACTTGGCTCAAGTATCTATTTTTAGCTGATTCTGCTCTTTGTAGGCTCAATTTTTGGTTGTCAAATTTGTAACTTTCTCCTTGAAAATCGGTATGCCCAGCAATTTCCAGTATCACTGGATTTTTAACGTTAAGGTTTTGGTTACGACTGCCCTTAGTGATCAAGCTATTTAGTTCATTGTAAATATTGATGAGGGAAATAAACGATTGTTCCTTCCTTGCAATATAGGTATCGAAATCTTCAGTTCCCGCATCGATCCATCGGGAGAAAACACTGATTTTCCTGTTTTGAAGTTGATACTCTCAGTTTTAATTAATTCCTGGTTTAGGGAGACAAAGGTATATTTTGTACCGCCTGCGGGGATTTTTCCTATAAGATTTCCCCCTCGGCTAGTGTGTGTTTCTGGTTCCTCACCCTTTTCGATTAAAATATTAAGGCCTTTTCTATCTTCAGAAACGTAGTGAGATTGTGCCGGCGTATTTCCTAGAACTGCAACGAGTCTTTTTGCTTCTGTTAAATTATTGTCGTCCACTCGCCAACGAAAATACTCGTTTTCGGACTGAACGTATCTACCAGCATCTTTTAGTAACTTTCCTATCTTTAAGACATTTACAATTTTTTGATTATCATTAATCTGTGTAAATGAATTTTCAAGATTTAACGCATAAAAACACCAAATTTGGTTCTTGTGATACCCACGGCGACTAAAGTCAGAAAACCCAAAATTGATATTTTTCAGGCTATCTTTTAAAACACCTTTCTCAAAATAGAGATAGTAAGGAACAAGCGTCATTGTAAAAGGTATCGAGTCTTTGTTCTTTGTGACGAGGATCAACAGTGCAGGCGGTTTACTTGAATCGATCATACGTCCAAATTGACTGTACATTATTCACACTCCACTGGATAACAGGGTAAACAATCATTTTTTTGATCACCTATCCATATAAGAGACGTCAGTTCTTTCCAGCGAAAAGGGGCCCCTACGAATAGAGCACCTATTGCGAATGTGTGTTT
>ASZI01000402.1 GCA_000416315.1 Osedax symbiont Rs2
CACAAGCTCGGTTAAGCAACCTAAATACCGACAATCATGGGATAAAAGTTAATGACTGTAAATAATTACCCGATGTTAGTAGCGGGCCTGCTCAGTGCTTTGGCGGCGCTGTTACATTTGGCGATAATCGTTGGTGGAGCGACATGGTATCGATTTTTTGGCGCAGGAGAGCAAATGGCACAGATGGCCGAGACGGGATCTGTGTACCCAGTGGTGGTGACTTTCGCTATCGCTGTAGTGCTGGCAAGTTGGGCGCTGTATGGATTCTCTGCAGCAGGTCTAGGACCAGCACTGCCATTTATGAAATTTGCTTTAGTGGCTATATCACTAATTTATCTGTTTAGGGCTATAGGCGGGGTAGTAGTGCATTTTATGCTGGCGCGCCCGGGAGATTTTTTGTTGTACAGCTCACTTATCTGCCTATTGTACGCCTCAGCTTATATTCTTGGCACGGTGCAGCTCTGGTCTAAGTTGTAAAACAACGACAAGTAATAAGTAGTAAGTCGTAAGTGGAAAGTCGTAAGTCTGACTTCCGACTTCCGACTTCCGACTTCCGACTGAAGTTACTACTTATCCAATAGCTTCACTGGGAGCGATATAGGCGTAGCCTAAGTTTGTCGCTACCGCTTCAAAAGTAATATCTCCGCGGTGCACATTCAGACCGTTTAACAGATGTTGGTCATCTCTTAATGCCTGCTTGTAGCCTTTGTTGGCTAAGTTCAAGATGAAAGGCAGAGTCGCATTAGTGAGGGCAAATGTAGAAGTGCGGGCGACTCCGCCTGGCATGTTAGCGACGCAGTAGTGAACAATACCCTCTTCGTTGTAAATCGGGTCTTGGTGGGTCGTGGCACACGATGTCTCAAAGCAGCCGCCCTGATCGATGGCTACATCCACTAAAACAGCGCCTTTTTTCATGCTCTTTAGATTCTCACGCGTCACTAACTTAGGCGCCGCAGCTCCAGGGATCAGCACTGCACCAATAACTAAATCGGCGTTCAAAACTTCTGATTCCAGTGATTCGGTATTTGAATACAAGGTTTTAAGCCCCGGGCCATAGAGTGCATCTAACTCTTTGAGACGAGTCAGTGAGCGGTCCAATATAGTCACATCCGCGCCCAGCCCCAATGCCATCCTCGCAGCATTAACCCCGACAACCCCACCGCCTATCACTACAACTTTAGCAGGGGCAACACCTGGAACGCCACCTAGCAAAGTGCCCAATCCACCTTGGGCTTTCTCAAGGGCGTGGGCTCCGGCCTGAATCGCCATGCGTCCAGCAACTTCACTCATGGGTGCCAACAGTGGCAGGCCACGATTGTTATCAGTGACTGTCTCGTAGGCAATGGCCACAGAGTCGGATTCAACCAACAATTTTGTCTGCTTAGGGTCTGGTGCTAAGTGCAAATATGTGAAAAGGACTTGCCCCGATCTGAGCATTTTACACTCATTCGGCTGTGGCTCTTTTACTTTGACGATCATATCGGCTCTGGCAAAAATTTCCTCAGCAGTTTCGATGATAGACGCACCTGCTGCAATGTATTGCTGATCGGTTAAACCTATCGATGTACCGCCATCTTTTTGCATCAGTACCTGATGTCCTGCTGCGATGACTTCTCTGACACCTGCAGGTGTCATGCCGATACGATACTCGTGGTTCTTAATCTCTTTAGGTACGCCAATTAACATAATGAAAACCCTGTTCATGGATGGACAGCTTTATATAAAGCTATTGGATATCGGCTTTTAGAATAACAAATAGCTAAAAACAAAAAGTACTTTATTAAGTAA
>ASZI01000403.1 GCA_000416315.1 Osedax symbiont Rs2
GCGTCTATGGCTTTCAATTGATTGCCATAGACATCTTATAAAATGCCACTCGCTCTTTATAGAAGCGCTGTCCCTGTCGCTGCATGCCGATTTTTTCATAAATAGCCGTCGCCGCCTCTCTGGCATCACAGTAAAAAACCTTAAACTCGCCACTGCGTAGCTGCGCTAATATGTGTTGCAACATAGCGCTGCCGATCCCCTGCCCCTGATAAGCTGCTAAAGTGGCAAATTTGCGCAACCTGACACTATTACCATCAGCGTAGATAGAAGCGACACAGACCAATATTTTATCAATGAATACGCCAAAATGCCTGGCGCTGTCATCGCCGCTAACCCTGCAGAACTCTTCGTCCTTGTCTGGCCACAATACCTGATGGCGTATCGGCAGTGCCTGCTGCCAGTTAATAGTGACTATTTGCATGGGACTCCACAAAGTTGAGAGCTGAGGATTAACAGCTATTAAATGGAGTTCATTATAACTAAGTTATCTGCCTAGGAAACCGGGGACTTATCGCCCGACACTAATTCCGGGTAATGCCCTCGAAATAGCGACGCGATGACTACGCTTACAATTTTCACTAAAGCTAATCATCACGCAAACTAATAATTGGCCAACGCATAGCTGCTGCTTTTGATCGAAGGGTGGAATCCGGATCGACAGCAACCGGATAGTCCACTCTTTCCAATAACGGCAAATCATTGTGGGAATCACTGTAAAAATTAATTTTTCTATCCGCCATTGCCTGATCTTCGAGCCAGGTCATAAGGTTTATGACTTTACCTTGTTGGAAACTGGGCTCCCCAACCACTGATCCAGACATACGTCCTTTTATCAACTGCACCTTGGTACTAAGATTTGCACACATACCCCATAATTCACACAGTGGGTCGGTGAGAAAATTGTTAGTGGCTGACATCAATACAGTGATGTCTCCCCTATCGTGATGGTACTTTATCAGCGCTGTAGCTTGCACAAGCAAAACAGGCTTTATCTTAGTAGCAAAGTATTTATCTCGAAACGTTACAAGTACACTCATACTATGCAGAGGAAACAACTTCATGGTAAAACGCTGATAAGCTTGTGCATCCAGGGATCCTGCATGGTATGACTGATCATATGCACGCAGTTCTTTTAAATGGTTGACGTTAGTAACCAGTCCTTGCTCTTGTACGAACTCATTCCAGAGCACTGCGCTATCACCCTTGATCAAGGTATGATCAAGGTCAAAACCACCACATTTTTATTTGCACCTTTTGTTGACGGAACAATACTTTTCATTTTCAACCTTCCACATAAGGCTAGTCTAAGACTGAGATCGCTTGTTTGGTAAATTAGGCCCAGCATTAAAATTAAGTGTTCGTAACAGTACTGTATAGCTGAGAAGAAACTCCAAATGAGTTAACTCTCAGCAAGTAATGTTATGCAGAACCCAGTTTTGGGCTGCCAGATATTTCATCCTCTAACAGCATATTTTTTTCTAAGCACTCTGCCGCCGGTACAGCAATCCAGATAGCCAGGATAAAGCCGAAGCTACCGCCCGCTAACTTTCCAAGCAGAATTGGCAGTATCATATTGGGCTGAAAGTTGGCGGTAAATGCCAAGTGATCACCAAACATAAACGCCCCGCAAACGGAAAAGGCAATACAGAGCACCTTGTCACGCGCTTTCATATCCCCAATCAAGTGGAACATGGCGAGAATGTTTGCTGAGGCAGCCAAAATGCCCGCTGCGCCGACACTCTCCATACCCAGGCGCCCACCAATTGACTCCATAGGGCCTGCCAGATATTTCTTTATCATATACACCATAGGAAATGCACCCGAGAGCATAATACCGATATATCCAGCGATCTCTAAAGCACGGAACATGTCCGCTTCATCGGCGATAATTGGGTCAAAGCCCCATCCACCTAATATATTAGTAAAAGCACCGGTAAAGTATTCTACAATCGAAAAGACCAGCACTAGTTTTAAAGCTGCATCCATTGTCCGACCAAAAACCAGGAATCCACGGACCATATGACTTGGGAAGAGCTTTAATCCTACCGCTAGCATTAAACAGACGGCTATTAATGGCAAGATATTGATCAAAATTGTACTCGCATCCAGCGCCAGCATCAGCGTAGAATCGGTGTTAGTGGAAACCGCTTCGCGCACCCCCGGATTTGAAATAGCCAGTACGATGCAGGCAACAAATACTCCGACCGGCACGCTGAGAATTCCAGCCATCACACCTAACGCCATGTACTTGTGGTCAGCCTTTTTAAGCATCGCCAATCCCACTGGGATAGAGAAAACGATTGTTGCCCCGGACATATAGCCAACGACCATTGCCACAACCCAACCTTCACGAGTTTGGGCCAGCGCATCGGCGAGCTGATAGCCCCCCATATCCACAGCGATAAAGGTAGTTGCTGCGATTGCAGGATCGGCACCTATTGCTGAAAATATAGGTCCGAAAACAGCCGATATAAACTGGGACAGATAAGGTATGGAAGCCATAATACCCGCTACCGGGACAAAAATTGGCCCGATACTGTACAGCCCGCTCATAAACTCAGCACCAAGCCCGTTTTCATGATCACGAATAGAGGCAAATGCCCCGATTACCGCGCAAATCATGATTAAATATATTACGTAATTTCCTATCTCAGCCATGTCTTACTCCTTATTTTTATCATTATCAGTTAGGTCCGTTACAGGCACTTTATCTGTCATCAATCTTGTATCGATAATACTGATACAGCATATCTAGAACGACACGCTAAAGATCGAACCCAATACAATTCTGCCTAGACATTAAATCACTATTGTCTACTCATATTCAAGAACCAACTAACAACAAAGAAATTTTTACACTCTTTGACTAGACAATAAAAAATATTCTTGATATCGTTTGGCTACTAAAAGCACAAATACACACAAATACACACAAATACA
>ASZI01000404.1 GCA_000416315.1 Osedax symbiont Rs2
TAAAAGCTAAAAGCTAGCTTGCATGAATAATTTTTAGCTTCTTACGGGTCAGTGCGACCCCGCTAATAATTACAGCCACGGCGATAAAGTTACTGCTGGTAAGCGGTTCGTTAAGAATGATAATCCCACTAAAAAATGCCACCACTGGAATGAAGTAGTTTACATTGGAAATAAAACTGGGACCGGCGCGCTCTACTAGCAAAAAGAACAAAATTGAGGCCACTCCAGTGGGGATTATTCCCAGCCAGATAATAGCATACAGTGATGTATCAGTGACCTGGCCAATGTTTGCAAAACCTGCATTGATCGCCAGCGGCATAGACAGTAAAGTTGCCGCTAACAGCATTCCAGCACCCGCCACCAGTGGATCAAATTTTGGCAGCAGTCGAATTAAAATGGTCTGGATTGAGTAGCAAGTCGCAGCGGCAAACACTGCTAGCTGTGCCAGCAGTGTGGTGCTGCCATCGAACTGTGGTCCAAGTAGCAGTACCACCCCGGCGAAGCTGACAAGACAGCCGCTGATTTTGTATTTATTTAAACGCTCACCGGCGACAAAATAATGCGCTAACAGCACCGTCATAATAGGCATAAAAGTCATTAATACCCCGGTAGTACCGGAAGAAATCGACTGCTGACCCCAGGAAATCAGGAAGAAAGGTAGCGAGTTTCCAGCCAGCCCTAAAATGAAAAACGCCGACCAGGATTTCCAGTCAAAGGGCAGTCGTTTACCTTTGCTGTAGACCGCGATAGTCAGCACTAAAGCACCCAGAGCGATGCGCATCGACGAAATCTGGATAGCGCTGAAGTCGGACACTGCAACGGCTGTAAATATAAATGAGGTGCCCCACATGGCAACCAATGTGCAGAAAATTAACCAGTTTATTTGTTGTGATGACATCTAAAAGTACCCATTTAATAATTAAAATAACAGCAGTTGAGTCAAACAGCTACGCTGTTTTGTTGCTGTTGTTCCAAGCTATGCACTGTTCTAAACTGATACCTTCACCACCAAAAATATCTAAGGCACTGCCGATAGTAAGATCAACACTACCTGCAGATAGTTGCTGTACATATTGCAGGTCGGTTATGGATCTGGCGCCGCCTGCATAAGTTATCGGTATTTGACAGTGCTCTGCCAAAAATGCCACCAGTTGATGGTCGATCCCACCTTGCAAGCCTTCCACATCGGCACTGTGGATCAAAAATTCGGCGCAGTATTTTGCTAGCTGTTGTAAATTTTTTGCATCGATAGCGGTATCCGTGATGGTCTGCCAGCGGTCGGTGGCGATGTTCCAGCCGTTATCGGTCTTGCGACAGCTAAGATCTAATACCAGTGATTGACGGCCGATCTTTGCGACTAAGGCATCCAGTTTATCCCAGCTGAACTGTCCGCCATCAAACAAATAAGAGGTGACTATCACATGTGAAGCACCGGCATCCAACCATTGTTGGGCGTTATCTAAATTGACCCCGCCCCCGAACTGCAATCCTTTTGGCCAGCAGCTCAAGGCCAGTTTAGCTTGTTGTTCGTTGTTTGGCCCCAAAGCAATAACATGACCACCAGTAAGATTTTTTTGTCGATATAAGTTGGCGTAATAAGCGGCGTCATATTCGGAGACAAAGTTGGTTTTCGCTCCGCTATCATTGAGGCTGCCGCCAACTATCTGCTTTACTTTACCCTGGTGAAGGTCGATGCATGGGCGAAATATAGTCATAGTTTTATCCTATAATGAGGCGGCTGATTGGGCTGACATTGTATATGATTTTCGGGCTATAGCTAGGACGATTTATGGC
>ASZI01000405.1 GCA_000416315.1 Osedax symbiont Rs2
GCACCCGTTTTTGTCGGAATCATAGAGCCTGATGCTGCTCTGGCGCGTCTAATATCTTTATGCATGTTATCTAATAATGATTGATCATTGGTGTATGAATGAATCGTATTCATCAGTCCAGATTTAATACCGATTTCATCTTGAATAACCTTTACTAGTGGCGCTAATCCGTTTGTCGTACACGATGCATTGGAAACAAATATATCGCTTGATTTGAGTATTTCATGATTCACGCCATAAACGACTGTGGCATCTATATCAGATTCACCAGGTGCAGAGATTAAAACTTTTTTTGCCCCTTGCTCAATATGAAACTCGCTTGTTTTTTTACCTCTAAAAGCGCCCGTACACTCCAATACAACATCGACATCCAATTCTTTCCATGGAAGCATCTTTGGGTCTCTGGTGTTGAGATACTTAATTTTATGGCCGTTGACAACAAAGAAGTCATCTTGCGTCTGAATTTCAGCATCAAATTTACCGTGAGCCGTATCGTACTTTAATAGATGGGCATGACTTTGAATATCACCCCGACTGCAATTAACCGCAACCACATTAATATCTTTTCTGTTGTGTTCAAAAATGGCTCTTAAAACAAGTCTGCCGATCCTTCCAAATCCAGAAATAGCTACATTGACTGACACATCATTCCCCTATTCTAAAAATAAATAAGGGTAGCCGCAAAGCTACCCTTATAAATATTAATTTGAATTACAGAACTGATTTTGCTGTTTTAACAACATTATCCACAGTGAAACCAAAGTGTTCGAATACAACTTTACCTGGCGCTGATTCGCCATAAGTATCTATACCAACACAGGCGCCATCAAGACCGACATACTTTCTCCAATAGTCTGTCACACCCGCTTCAACTGAAATTCTTTTTACACCTGGTGTTAATACGCTATCTTTATATGCTTGATCTTGTCTATCAAAAGCTTGAGTACAAGCCATTGATACCACTCTTGCATGGATACCTTCATCTTTTAAGCTTGCTTGAGCGCCTACTGCTAAATCAACTTCTGATCCTGTTGCAATAATAATCACTTGAGCATCACCGTCACAATCAGA
>ASZI01000406.1 GCA_000416315.1 Osedax symbiont Rs2
GCTCCACCCCGCATCAAAAACTTCAACTTTACACTTGGAAATTGCAAAGTCTTATTCGGTGCGCATTATAATGTTACTCACTGCTAAAGACAAGTAAATTATCAGCGCCGTACAATGGTGCCCAGAGCCGGACTCGAACCGGCACAGCCATAAGCCACTACCCCCTCAAGGTAGCGTGTCTACCAATTTCACCACCTGGGCTTTAAAAAAGTATTAATTTGAACTTGGAGCATCCGAATCAGCAGGAACCAATCCATTTAGATCTGGAAGGGTACTCTGTTGAGACTGTTGAATCATTTCCTGACTGGGAATGCCAATTTCGGATACATAGCCAGCTTGCTCTTTTGCGAAATACGCCAGCGCGAAACTTGTTGCGAACAGAGCAGCCGCTAGCACAGCTGTAGCACGAGACAAGAAACTTCCCGCGCCTTGACTACCAAAGACTGTCTGCGATGCACCGGCACCAAAAGATGCTCCGGCTTCTGCGCCCTTACCTTGCTGCAACATCACTAGCGCGATTATTGCTGCTGCTAACAATACGTGCACAGCGAGAATAATTGTTTCCACTACATTACCGCCTAATTATTGACTTGCAGCTGCGCTGCAAATGTTTTTGAAATCTTCTATTTTTAAAGATGCTCCGCCTACCAGACCACCATCTATATCCGGCTGTGAGAACAGCTGCGATGCCGTTTCTGCATTAACACTACCGCCGTACAGTATCCGCGTTTTAGCTGCCATTGCCACAGAAATTTGCTCAGCTAAGACAGTGCGAATATAACTATGCATTTCTTGTGCTTGCTCCGGCGATGCTGTCTCACCTGTTCCTATTGCCCAAATCGGCTCATAGGCAACTACAATCTGATCAGCAGTTATGTCCAGTCCTGAGATAGCACTAAGCAGCTGCTGCTTAACTACTGCAAAAGCCTGCCCTTGCTGACGCTGCTCTAATGTCTCACCAACACACAGAATAGGCAACAACTTGGCTTCTACTGCCGCCGCCAATTTTTTTGCCAGAACCTCTTGGATTTCTGCGAACATTGCGCGTCGCTCTGAATGCCCTATAAGCACATAACCACAACCAACATCTCGTAACATGGCTGTTGAAACTTCACCTGTGTAGGCACCAGCAGCAGCAAAATGTACATTTTGCGCTGCAGTACTGTAATTCTCTGCCGCTAGTTGCACTTGCGCTAAATATACAGATGGAGGGCTAAGTACAACTTCAACATCAAGATCAGCAGCGAACGCATTGATCTGCTGACACATCTCGTTAGCAAAGCTTGCACTGCCATTCATTTTCCAGTTTCCAGCAACGATGGGTATACGCATATCAGATCCTTAAAAACGAGGCGCAAATACTAACTAATTTGCTTTTAACAAACAAGCGATTCCAACACTGTTTCTACATTTTTTGCCAGTTCTTCACAGATACTCACCACTTGATCGAAGTTTTCCCCTTCAACCATCACTCTCACCAAAGGTTCAGTTCCGGAGGGGCGCAACAATACCCGCCCTTTATCTGCCAATAATGCTTCAGAGTGCTTTACTGCCGCGTGGATTTGCTCATTGTTAGAGAAATCTACTTTTTTTGCCAGCTTGATATTAATCATTTTCTGCGGTAATTTTTGCATTACCTTTTTTAACTGTGCCAGAGCTTGGCCTGTTTCCGCCATTGCCACTAATACTTGCAATGCTGCGATTGTACCGTCACCCGTGCTAGTCAAATGCTTGCAAATCACGTGCCCTGAACTTTCACCGCCAACCAACCATCCTCGATCCGACAATTGCTCCATTACGTACCGGTCGCCTACGTTGGCTCTGACAAACGGAATATTAAGGCGCTTACAGGCTAGCTCCAACCCGAAGTTGGTCATTAGCGTACCAACCACACCACCTTGCAATTCATCTTTATCGCGCAGATAACTAGCGATGATCATCATAATTTCATCGCCATCCACAACTTCGCCCAAATGATCGACCATGATC
>ASZI01000407.1 GCA_000416315.1 Osedax symbiont Rs2
AATGTGCGTTTTAATCACGGCGAGAAGAGTGATGACGAAAGTCTGGCCAGGAAAATGGCCGCTCTGTGTGATGTCTATGTAATGGATGCTTTTGGTACAGCGCATCGCGCTCAGGCCTCTACTCACGGCGTAGCTAAATTTGCCGCTGTTGCCTGTGCCGGTCCCCTGCTGGCGGGAGAGTTAGAGGCACTGGGGAAAGCGTTAGATAAACCTCAATCACCGATGGTTGCGATAGTAGGCGGCTCTAAAGTATCCACTAAACTTGAAGTGTTAAATGCACTGAGCAGTAAGGTTGATCGCCTGATCGTCGGCGGTGGTATCGCCAATACTTTTCTGGCCGCAGCAGGCTTTCCTGTCGGTAAGTCTCTGTGTGAGCATGAGCTAATTCCGCTGGCTAAAGAGCTGATGGCAAAAACTGCTATTCCACTGCCTACAGACGTTGTAGTAGCGACTGAGTTTTCTGAGAGTGCCACAGCGATTGTTAAAAAAGTTGCCGATGTGGCAGCCGATGAGATGATTCTTGATATTGGTCCCGAGTCGGCCAAAGCGTTGGCGCTGCTATTAGAAGATGCTAAAACTATTATCTGGAATGGTCCAGTAGGGGTGTTTGAGATTGAGCAGTTTGCCGGTGGCACTAAAGCTATCTCAATGGCAATTGCCAGTAATCAGGGTTTTTCAATTGCCGGTGGTGGCGATACTTTAGCCGCGGTAGATAAGTATGGTATCGAGGCGCAAGTTTCTTATATCTCAACAGGCGGCGGAGCTTTCCTGGAGTTTGTCGAAGGTAAAGTGCTGCCTGCAGTCGCGATGCTGCAAAGTCGCGCTTAGGCTAACAGCGCTGCCGGTTTAAAAATGAGCGCCAGTGGCGCTCTTTTTTTCATTATTTAAAGAGGCTGTCGCCCACTTGATCTATCATCAATCTAGCTTTGCGTAACATTTCCTGAGCACACTCATCTTTAGTTGCCAAGACATCCGCACGGATAAAGGCATGGCTCTGCTGTTCTTTGTTGATAGTGCCGTTGACACGGAACTGGCTGCCATCGGGCATTGGCGCGGGAGTGATAGTAAATCCTCGGTACTCTTCGCTCTCCATAACACTGGGGGCTGCGGGAGTAGTGTCAGTGCTAAACATAGATTTTAAGGATGAAAATAAGCTCATGTCGGTTCTCGTCGCTAAATTTTAAAGCAGCTAGTTTGCGCGGTTTAGCCTTAATGATCAAGAAGCAAAAGGCTATCGATGGATGGACGTGCAATTTTGACTCAGTTAAAATGCCGCAATAATAATGATACTAGCGCTACAGGGAGCTTTGTATGTTGTGGGTTAAGGTATTTCATATACTGGCGATGACCAGTTGGATGGCGGGCGTTTTTTATTTACCACGGATTTTTGTGCACTTTGTGGAGGGCTCTGCCGTCGGTGAAGATGTCAGACGTCTGCAGGTTATGGGGCAAAAATTGTACCGTTTTATCTCCATTATGGCGGTCTTTACGCTGATTTTTGGATTGTGGCTGTGGCTGGGGGACGGTTTTAGTGGTGGCTGGGTACACGCCAAACTGCTGTTTGTGCTGTTACTGCTAGGCTATCACATAAACTGTGGCAGGTTGGTCAAACAAATGCAGGCGGGGGCGCTGTTAAGATCGAGTCGCTACTATAGATTGTATAACGAGTTGCCGCTGCTTATCTTTGTGCCTATTTTAATTCTGGTGGTGGTAAAACCATTTTGACTGACTGTCAAGCGGGCTCGCGCGATGTCAGTTCAATATTGTCAGAGATTGTAGTCTTAATTAAGCTTTTGTAACTGCTTCCATTTTTTCTTGTAGTAAGTCGAGCCTGGCACAGAGCCGCTCACTGTCTTGACTTATGTCATCAATATCTGCGACAAAGCCTTGTATTTCCGCTGGGGCGGGTAGCAGTCGGATCTCCTCTTGAAGGTATTCGCCTAGATTCAGCTCCAGAGAATGTTTGGTAATCCCCAGTTGTCTATTGGCAGAGTTGAAAATGCCAGCCAATTGTTGGGCTAGCAGATCACCAGTGATGCTGGCAGTTAGCCCCTGCCAATCTATCTGGGCGCTGTTGATGATTTGCTGCAGGCTGCCAGCTCGTCGGCTATCGCCAGATATTTGTACACCATTGCCAAATAATTCTGTGGCTTTATCTTCGGCAAGCAACAGTTGGCTAAAGTCCTTTAAGCTGCCATTAAAGCTAGCAGTCACTGCGGCATCAAACTGCTGCTGTAACGCAATGCCGCCGTCGTAGGGGAGCAGGTAAAAGTGCACGGGGGCATCGCTGATCTTGAATTCGAAGACACAGCCATTGAGTCTGGCGAGTGCCTTACAAGTCACTTCATCAGTTTGCAATAGCCTATTAATGGTGCCTTCGAGCAACAAAATAGCAGCTGTTTGCAGCATCATGCGGATGTCCTTAGGGCTTTATGCCAGTGTGCAGAGCGACTACCCCACCGGTCATATTTTGGTATTTACAATTGACAAAATCGGCGGCTATCATCATCGACTTTAAAGTCTCCTGATCGGGATGCATGCGAATTGATTCAGCTAAATACTGATAACTATCCCCATCCCCAGCAATGATCTGGCCTAACTTAGGCAAAATGTTAAACGAATAAAAGTCGTAAACACTGGATAACATAGGGTTGTCAGTTTTAGAAAACTCCAGCACCATCAGCTTACCGCCTGGCTTTAATACTCTCTGCATAGAGCGCAGTGCCGCATCTTTGTCGGTGACGTTGCGCAGACCAAAGGCAATGGTAATGATATCAAAATGATTATCGGGAAATGGCAGGCACTCTGCGTTCGCCTGGACAAATTCAATATTGGCAATGGCACCTTTATCGGTAAGTTTGTCACGACCTACTTTGAGCATTGAATCATTGATGTCGGCGAGAGTGACCCGACCGCTGCTGCCGACAATCCGTGAGAAGCGCAAGCTTAAATCACCTGTGCCACCGGCGATATCAAGAATTTTCATACCGGCGCGGGCGCCGCTCTGCTCAATGGTCAGTTTTTTCCAGATACGGTGAACACCCGCTGACATCAGATCGTTCATTACGTCATATTTAGCGGCTACCGAGTGAAATACATCGGCAACGTGTTTTACTTTATCGCTCTTAGGTACTTCTTTGTAACCGAAATCGGTAGTGTCTTTGTCTGCTTGGCTCATAGTCATTATCGCTTATAGTAGATTAGGGCAATTGTAGCGCTGATAGCAGTAGATAGGAATCTGTTTTGTCGGTAGTTCTAAAGTTTCAGG
>ASZI01000408.1 GCA_000416315.1 Osedax symbiont Rs2
AAAAGCATCAGGTAGAGGGATGGGTGCATTTAGATCATGGAGACTCTTATGAACTGGCTGCCCAGTGCCTTGATATTGGTTTCGATTCAGTAATGATCGATGCCAGTGAGCAACCTTTTAAAGATAATATAGCACTCACAAGGAAAGTAGTAAGACTAGCCGAAGGCTATCAGGCTAATGTAGAAGCAGAACTCGGATACATTGCCAAACTGGGTCAGGATAAAGATGGAAGTGGATTTACTCAGCCTGAAGAAGCAAAGACTTTTGTGCAGGAAACAGGTGTAAATGCCCTCGCAGTTGCCATTGGAACTGCTCACGGCTTTTATGATAAAGAACCAAAACTGGACCTGGAGAGACTGGCTGAAATTGCAAAAAGTACAGATGCAGCACTTGTGCTTCATGGGGGTTCTGGTATACCTGGATCCAGCTTGAAAAAGGCCATTGACCTGGGGATCTGTAAGATCAACCTGGCTACAGAGATTAAAAATATTTTTATGAAAACCCTGAAGGAGCTTCTTGCTACCAATCAGGAAATTGATTTAAGGAAGGTGTTTCCCAAAGCGACAGATCAGGTTACAGGACTTGTGAAGGAAAAATTAGTAATTGTGCATAACTAGCCAATAATTCTCTTCATATAGTTGACCAGGTAGTAAAAAAGCCTGGTCTTTTACTGGTATTTCACTTGCTTTCCGATCCAGCCGGGTCGTTGCTTTGGGATGTCTTCTTTTTGTCACGCTGAGTATTCCACTCAGTTTTTTCTCCCCCTCAAAAAAAAATCAAAAAAAATATGGCCAAATGGCATGAATTCCATTTGGCCCCTCTCTTTATAGGTAAAGCATAGATTTTAACCCATTTATCGTTTTAAATGAGTCATCAAAATTACAATACCTACAAAGAGTACACTGCCTTCGATTTCATTGAAGATGAATACTTCATTCGATGGGTGAAGAATCCGGATGATCAGTCCGAGCAGTTCTGGAAGATGTGGGTAGCTAAATATCCGGAAAAAGCGAAAGACCTGATGTTGGCCAAGAGCATTCTTTTGAATCTAGGCTACCAACATGACCCTAAATTAAGTGAAGACGATTATGTGGAGATGTTTGAAGGCGCTTTAAAAAGGAGCCGTATGGAATCCGGCAAATCCGGGTTTTTAGGTTTGTCATTCCTCCCGGCTTTGCTCAAGGTTGCTGCATTAATAACCATTGTTTTGGGGGTTGTCTTTTCCGTTGATCAGGTCAACCTGGCCAACAAAGAAGCCGCCTCACATGTAGCAATGGTGACCAAGCAAAGCCCATTGGGACAGAAAATCATCACCTGGCTGGAGGATGGGACCAAAGTCCATCTGAATGCAGGATCTCAAATTATATACCCCAGTGTATTTTCGGATTCAATCAGAGCTGTAACCGTGAAAGGGGAGGCTTATTTTGAAGTAGCAAAAGATGCTGGCAGGCCATTCATTGTGAATACTGAAAAGGTCAGGACTACGGTCTTAGGGACAATCTTCAATGTCCGTGCATACCCCGATGAAAACAAGGTTGATATCGCTGTTGAAGAAGGCGTTGTTCGGGTTGAAACTAAAAGTACAGATCAGACAGATAGCAAGATCTTAAGGGCCAATGAAATGAACTCCTATGATCTCAGCAGCAATAAGTCCTATATGTATAATATAGATCCTGAGGATGTATTTGCCTGGACCAATGGAGTGATCAGTTTCAAAGCAGCCAATATCAATGAAATTGTCAATACGCTTGAACGATGGTATGGGGTAACCTTCAATATCAAGTTGAAACTGAACACTGACAAAGACTTTTCCTTCAGATATAAAAACAAGTCACTGGAAGAAATCCTCGATGGATTGGGGTTTGCCTACGGATTTGAATATAAAATCGACGATAAAACCATTACACTGTATTAACAATGAAGATCATGGATTATGTAAATACCAGCTAAGAAGGGATAAAAAAGACCCCACACTGTGATAGTTCATTTGGCGATTTCCTACACAGCATGGGGTGTATGTCCTGATAAAACCAAGTTTCACCAAAACATTTTAACATTATGAAGTTAAAACTACTCAAAAAAATTGCGATTATGTCCAGATATGTAATTATTGGCATACTCATACAAAGCTTACTGTATTCTTTCGCCTTGCCAGAGTCTGGGAATGCGCAAAAGGTCAGTATAGAAGAGATTGAGATCTCTATTGATGTTGATGACCTAAGCGTTCAGGAAACCCTTGAAAAGGTGGAAGACGTATCAGAGTTTGAATTTGCGTATAAGCGCAGGATCATTGATAATGACAAAAGACTCTCTTTTGGTCATCAGAAAACGACCATTGCAGCCTTGTTAAGGAATATTTCAAAAGAAACCAATCTTGGTTTCAAGCGGGTTAATGAAGTGATCTATGTCAATAGAGAAGCTGCAGTGTCAGTCACAGAAGAGATCATCACGGCAGATATTACTGTGAAGGGAAAGATCACCGATGAAACAGATGGTGGTTTACCAGGAGCTTCGATTGTGATCAAAGATCTGGGAACAGGAACAACTACAGATATTGATGGTAACTTTTCACTATCTGCTCCTGAGGATGCCACGCTGGTTATTTCTTATGTGGGATATTCTACTATTGAAATTCCTGTTCAAAACAGGACAGAAATCAATATCCAGCTAGAGCCTGACTCTCAACAACTGAATGAGATCGTGGTAACAGCCTTTGGTATTGAGAAAGAAAAGAAAGCCCTGGGCTATTCAGCTCAGGAGGTCAGTGGAGATGAATTGGTAGAAGCCCGGGAGATCAACGTGGCCAACTCATTGAAAGGTAAAGTAGCGGGTGTATTTGTGAATTCGTCTTCTGGTGGTCCTGGTGGG
>ASZI01000409.1 GCA_000416315.1 Osedax symbiont Rs2
TGGGTACGCAAATATTATAAAGCAGGTTCGCGACAATGAGTTTGAACTACAATTGCACGCACGTCTTGAACTGGCGGAAAAGGACAAACTTAATGCAGTAGAACTCGCTAAAAGTGAAGCTAGTAACGAAATGCAAAAGGTAGCTGCGTCCAAAGATGTTGAAATTCTGGCATTAAAAGCAAAATTAGATACTGGTGAAGTCATTAAAAAACTAGCCGTGAGCGAGGCATTGGGCGATGTTGAAAAAGAGAGGGATACTTTTTCTCTTAAGCTTGAACAGGCTATGCGCGATAAACAAGCAGCTTCCGAACTTGCCGATGCGAAGCTTGCCAAGGAGTTACAGGAAACGACCACAACCAAAAATGAAGAAATCAGAGATTTAAAAGCCAAACTTGATGTCACTCAATTTGAGCAGAAGCTCGCGGTCACTGGTGCAGTTAGTGCGGTAGAAAAGGAGCGCGATGAATTAAAGAACGACCTTGAGCAAGCAGAGTTTAAAAAACAGCTCGATGAGCAGTCACTCAAAGATAAATACGAAATACAGCTTAGAGATCGTAACGAAGAAATTGATCGCCTCAGAGATATGAAAGCCCGTTTGTCAACTAAAATGGTTGGAGAAAGTCTTGAGATACACTGTGAAACCGAATTCAACCTTATTCGAGCAACAGCGTTTCCCAAAGCATATTTTGAAAAGGATAACGATGCAAAATCAGGTAGCAAGGGAGACTATATTTTTCGAGATTCCGATGACGCTGATACAGAGATAGTCTCTATCATGTTCGAGATGAAAAACGAGAATGACCAAACAGCGACCAAGAAGAAGAACGAAGATTTCCTTAAAGAACTCGATAAGGATCGTACTGAAAAACAGTGTGAGTACGCTGTCCTCGTATCTCTTCTTGAACCAGATAGCGAACTTTACAATTCAGGTATTGTTGATGTATCCCACCGTTATCAAAAGATGTATATCATTCGTCCACAATTTTTCATTCCAATGATTACATTGTTACGAAACGCCGCCCAGAACTCTCTGAAGTATAAAACTGAACTCGCTATAGTGAAAGCTCAAAACGTTGATGTCACTAACTTTGAGAGCGAGCTTGATGAATTCAGGAGTGGTTTTGCTCGGAACTATGAGCTAGCTTCTAAAAAGTTTAAAACAGCAATTCTGGAGATCGACAAAACTATCGACCATCTTCAGAAGACGAAAGATGCGTTGCTTGGTTCTGAAAATAATCTAAGGCTTGCCAACAACAAAGCCGACGAATTAACCGTTAAGAAATTAATCAGAAAGAACCCCACGATGACAGCAAAATTTGCCGAACTCAGGAAAACCTAAATTTTTTTTGGACAAGCACTTTTAATATCTAAAAACAAATGGGGCCAATTTACTCTGACTTCATTTATTCTGGAATAATTAGAATGACTAAATTCAATGTCGTAAGAGAAGTACGAGAGTTGAAAAATCAACTTTCTTATGCAAAACGATTCGGTTTCTTTTTTGGAGCAGGAACATCATGTGCGCTTGGTGTGCCAAACATAGCTATTTTAACCCAAGGCGTCGAAGATACCTTAGATGGTAGTTATAAGACTGATTTTATTAAAATAAAAAGAGATCTAGAGTCTACTCATCCACAAAAACCGATCAATATCGAAAATATTCTAAATCAAGTTCGTCAAATCAGGTCAATAACTGGCGAGCGCGAGGATAAGTATTATTTAGAAATATGCGGACAATCTGCAAGTAAACTTGACAATGAGATTTGCAAAACAATTTATTCTATAATATCTGAAAGTGAATCTGATACTGATTTATCAAATACCAAAAAGTTTTTAGCTTGGCTGAACATACAAAATAAAGACTTTACAAAAGAGATATTTACTACTAATTATGACTTAATAATTGAGAAGTCATTAGAAGAGATAAGAGTGCCTTATTTTGATGGTTTTGTTGGTTCATATGAACCATTCTTTTTACAAGAAAGTATAGAACGATTTGTCGATAAATCAGATTTGACACAAAACTGGATTAGATTGTGGAAAATTCACGGTTCACTAAATTGGTTTTGGAAAAATAATAATACCAATAGTTCGCACAGCATTATACGCGGGAGTAAAATCACTGATATTCAAAATATAAGTAACGAGTTAGTTATATTTCCTTCGAAAGAAAAGTATGATTCTTCAAAAAAACAACCATTTGTTGCATATTTTGATCGTTTAAAAAACACATTACAAAATGGCGAGTTGCTTTTTATATTTTCCGGATATTCGTTTTCCGATCAACATATTAACGAAATAATTTTCAATTCCCTTAGGCAAAATAATCGGCTATCTATCGTAGTTTTTTTCTTTAACGATAATGAAGTTGAGGACCTATATAGTGAATCATCATCTTATCTCAATTTAACAGCCTTCGGCCCCACCAAAGCAATAATCAACGGTACACTTGCAGATTGGGAATATAATACCGATGACTTAAAACCTAATGAAAGTTCGGTTACATATTGGGACAAAGAAAATAATAGGTTATTGCTTGGAGACTTCAATAAGCTATCTAATTTTCTTATAACGAACTCTGGTAGAAAAGAGCATATTGAGGTTCTCGCCAATGGATAGCGATATAACTTACTTAGGAACAGTTATTAGAGTTGATTCTAGTACTGTTGAAGTGGAAATTTCAGATGAAATTCCCTCTTCAGCACCAATCATAAATGGACGTTTATATAAAATTGGACAGATTGGTACTTTTGTTAAGATGCCCATGGGAAATATAACAATATATGGAATAGTATCTTCTGTTAGCAATACTTCAAGTAAAGAGACTGATTCACAAATAAAGCAACTAGTAGGATCGCGATTTTTGAGTGTTCAACTTGTTGGCGAAAAGGTTGGTGATGATGAGTTTGAAAAAGGGATTGGTACTTACCCGACAATAAATGATGAAGTACATATTGTAATTGAAAGTGATCTTTTTGATATATATGGTCAGAAGGATACTGGTTCTATAGAGATTGGAAAACATTCATCATCCGAAAATTTGAGTGTATACGTTGATATACATAAGTTGGTACTGCGGCATTGTGCAATTTTAGGCTCTACAGGGAGCGGAAAATCTAATACAACCGTTAGCATACTTAAATCGATTTTGGGGGGGTATAATGGTTCGCGCGTGATGCTGATTGATCCTCATGGTGAATATTCATCTGCATTTCCGGATGCAATAACATTTAAAATAAATGATAAAGGCAAACCGCTGTACGTCCCTTTTTGGTTAATGAATTTTGATGAACTTGCTTTCTTTCTAGTTGGTGCAAAACCCACTGATGATCAAAGACCCGAATACAGGTTGCTGAGAGAATGGATAACGAATTACAAAAAGAAAAATTTTCAGTTAAAGGCTGGTGATGTAAATCCCGATTTTATAACTGCCGATTCCCCTATACCTTTTAGTGCGAGAGAATTGTGGTACGACATGAATTGTTGGCTAAATGCTAGCTTTAGTTCGACAAAAAAAGATGAACAAACTGATATTAAAAAATTTCAAACTGATAAAGGCAACTTTGAAAACCTAAAGGGAGCCACTTTTACTTCCCATCAAACTACCACTAACGCCAATCCACCACATGTTAGTAAACATCAAGAGTTTTACTCTTATGAAAAAAAACTTCTATCCAGACTTAAAGATTCCAGGTTTGACTTTTTGTTTAACTCTGGGGAATACAAGGATGCGACTTCATCAAAAGATCTACATGATTTATTAAAAGATTGGATTGGTAGTATTAATCAGCTAGCGATACTTGACCTAAGCGGTGTGCCATTTGAGGTTCTTGATATAGCAATAGGCCTAATTACAAGGTTTATCTATGACAGTATGTTCTGGGGACGAAATGAAACTTATACTGGAAAAAACAGGCCGCTTTTACTTGCCTATGAAGAAGCTCATACATATTTAAATAAAAACGATAGTAGTAGTTATTCAAAAACAGCTGTTGAGAGAATCTTTAAGGAAGGCAGAAAGTTTGGTATTGGTGCTTTGGTTATATCCCAAAGACCATCCGAAATATCCGAAACAATTCTCGCACAACTAGGAACTTTAATTGCTTTACGTCTAACAAACTCGAGTGATCAATCCATCGTTAAATCATCATCACCAGATAACTTGAATAGCTTAATCGATTTATTACCATCCTTAAGAATTGGTGAGGCAGTTATAGTTGGTGAAGCAATAAAAATACCGTCGAGAGTTAGAATAAAATTAAATAACCCGAGACCAGCAAGTGAAGATCCAAAACTTGTAGAGTGCTGGGAAAAGAAATATGAAGAATCTGATGAAAATTATAAATCAGTTGTCACAAAAATAAGAGAACAGCGAATTTAACTTTAATGAGGGAATATCATGGATAGAAAAATTATAGAGTCATCAATGATCCGCAGTATTGGGCATGATGCTGACAGTGCGATACTTGAAATAGAATTCAACAACGGAGCTGTTTGGCAATATTCTGATTTTTCAGAATCAACTTGGTATGAGTTTGAAGGCGCTGTATCACAAGGTAAATTCTTCCATAGTGATATTAAAGGCCAGTATTCTGAATCGCAGGTTGGATAAAAAGAAAATATGGCATAAAAATATGGGACAGGCAGATTTTTATTTGAGATCCAAATCAAAAAAAATCCCTATCAGTTCAATCTGATACAGTTAAATTTTCATATGAAATATAGCGCCTGCCCCAGAGTATTCTATTTGCCGCGGTGTATATCGCGGTAAAAATTCTCGTGTGATCCAAGGTTCATTAATTCGAGAGTAAGAGCACCATCAGTAAAGCTATAGCCTAAAAGTGTCAGCTGTTTGTTCATTTTGAATTTGTATACGCGTAGAAAAGATAGATTGCCTTTTTTCTGTTCGCCGAGTTTAGGCTCAATTATTAGTTTTTTTATGGCTGTATCTAAGTCTATCTTTTGGTTCGGCTTAAGTTTTTTTACAGCCCTTTTAAAGGTAGGTGTTTGTAAAACATGCATTGCCTTAGCCAAAGTCGTAGCTCTCCAACTTTCCGGCTTGTTTTTCGGCATCAGCTATTATGGCGTCTTTGACGAACTGATACGGCAGCTCGGGGTTACTTTCCATAATTTCACCAATCTTGGCCCAGTGTTCTATTTGTTTCGGTGGAGTACGGTTAAGCGCTTTAGCCATTATCGTTGCTTTTTCAATAAGGGATTGGTCTAATCGAATACTGGTGGTAGCCATTGGGTGGTCCTCGTACAAATTTCAATAAAGTGTAGCAAAGCGCCACAATTGAGGCAAGTTTCAACAAGCGGTTGCATCGGACCCTGAGTTCGACAGTTAGAAGCGTAAGCTATTGATCTATATGATTCTCGATCAAAAACGTTACACTACAAAGTACTTAAATCATTTGTCGATACCGGTTTGTTAATTAATAGTGCTGCAAAGATATCTAGTTGCTCTGCTGTCATCCCAGAGAGCCCCTCAGCTACTTTGCCATTAATTGTCGCCTTGTGATGCTGTATTCGAGACAGCTTTTCTAATGCTCGGCAAGGTGAATAGCTGCTTTTACTTTCTTTGAGCCGCATTCGCATTACCCTGTAAATAACTAATGCGATAAAACAGATCATCGCATGTGCTTTAATTCTGCGTGGCAAACGGTGATAGACAGGCCCTATTTCAATATCTGATTTAAGCACACGAAAGCCGCGCTCTATATCTGCCAGTGACTTGTAGCGGGCTACCGCCTCGGTGGCAGATAGGTCAGCCACATTAGTGACTAACAGTAGCTTTCCATCCATTAAGCACGCTTGCTGTAGGGCGTCGTGATCTATGTCATAGCAAAATAAATCACTCTTCATATCGACTTTAATCACCTTGGAGAGGCGGGCTTCACAGACCTTCTTATAAAACTTCGCGCTGGCGCCATTATCTGATAATTTTCTGCCCAGTTTTTTTACACCATCATCTTGCCTATCTAACTTCAGCGTGAGTTTTTCCGCTACTTTTTCTAATGTCTCAATCTTTTCCTGGCGCGCCAGCTGCTGTGTTTTAGCCGTTTTTGGATCATGGGCAACCACTAAACGCAGATTTTGCCAGCGGGTTTCAGTGATAACCTCTTCCTTTGCAGCATCGAGTAAGTCATTGTGTAGCGGGGTGAGTAAGGATTTGAAGTCTTTATAGCGCCTGCCTGGAACAGCTAATATAAATTCTAAGGGCTGACCACTGGGAAGGGTAATGCCTTTGAGTTCATCTAGATTATCGATAGAAAGTAAACCGCGATCAGCTACCACGATGATACGTGTTACCGGAAAACGTTCGATGATTTTTTCAATTATCGGTTTAAACGTCACAACTTCGGCGGTATTCCCTTCAAAGAGTTCATGATAAAGCGGCAAGCCATCAGCTGACAGAAC
>ASZI01000410.1 GCA_000416315.1 Osedax symbiont Rs2
TCCCGAAACTTGAGTTATATGTGTTCTCATGATTATGCCTCAAGCCTCTGTAGCGAAAGGCGTATTTGAACTTAAATCTCTAAAAGAGATAAAAATGGATGGAATTCAAAGACAGACTCTTGATAATTCTTGTGGTGCCGCTGCTCTATCCATTTTATTAAAGGATTACTTTAATGACTTCTACGAAGAAAGTGATTTATTAGCAGATATAATATCTAGATCGTCTAAAGAAGAGCTTAGAAAAAGCGCAACATATGGTTTTTCATTGTTAGATCTTAAAAGCCTAGCCGAAAGGTTAGGGTATAAGGCAGATGGTGTAACCTTGCCAGAAAAATCAATTTTTGCGTTGCCTGGCCCCGTAATTATTTTATTAAAAGGAAAGAAAGTTAATCATTTTGTAGTTCTGAAAGGTACAGCGAAAGGAAGTGCATTTATTGCTGATCCAATTCAGGGAAGCATTAGAATGCCATTGCATAAATTATATGACATTTGGGATGGTGTAGCTTTAATATTAAGTCGTAAAGGATTTGGTTTGCCTAAAAGTCACAAGCTATCGATGCCAAAAATGTCATCGAAAATAGCGCCTGAGCGTCAAATAGTAAGACACTTACGACACTCGCCCTACTAGGGCTTATTATTACATAGAGAAAAACAAGGAGTTTATTATGGAAATTAAAACAGTTTCATCGGCAGATTTTTTACCGGATCGACTTGCTAGTAAATCAAAACCATTAACAGTAGCCGAATCGCCCATTGAAAAGACAGTCCATCTCTCAGCTAAAGGGACAGAAGCATCGAGAAATGGTGAGCAGAGTAGTGTGCTCTATTCAGAAGCCATGACCAGTACAGACCCTAAAGTAAGAAAGATTGGTGATGATTTTCAAAAACTAGCGATACCTCAGTGGATGGCGGAATATGGGAGAATCAAAGAACTTCCCATTGTTGGAACTCCTGGCAAAGAAAGTCAGCCGACAGGCGGTAAAGATCAAATGACATTTGGCTCTAAAGTTCAAGGAAGCAGTCGTGGAGAAAAAAATCAGAATATTGCTGTATATAGTGACTTGATGGTAAATTTTTTAAAAGATGAGAACTTGTATGGTATAGAAAAAGTAGATGAGCGCCATAACGCATTTATTTTGGATAAAGAAAAGAGTGAAAATTTGCGTGTCAAATTCGAGGAAATAGTAGCTGATTACCATCGTCAAAATGAAGCGGTAAGCTGATCAAAATACATTTAACAGTGCGATAATTCTGTAAACCAAAATGATCGCTCTCTATGATTAAAACGGTGACACTTTCTGGTAGTTTGCGCAGAGGATAGCCTAACAACCAAAATAGACCGAAAACTATATCGCTAGTCCCTGTCGTATTAGTCATTATTTTCAATTGGGTTTAAACCTGTTTGTTGCTCCAGAAGGCCTTCTAGAACGGACGTGGGGTATTGTGCATAAACGCCATGTTTTCGTTTAATGCTCTAAGGGCCTTTAATATCAGCGTCTACAGAGCATCCTTGTTTTAGTCTCTTTGAAACTTTGGAAATTGTAGACCGAGAGCATCCTAAAATATGTTGAATATAGTCATAAGATTTTTTATCCGATAACATACCTTCAATCTTCTGCTGTAAATCTATATCATTTGGGCGACCAAGATAACGACCTTCCAATTTAGCTTTAATAATACCTTCCTTTTGACGTCTTCTTCGATCTTCATAATCTTTTCTAGCAATAGCCGCTAGCATATCGAGCATCAAATCATTAATGGCAGATAACATTCGTCCTGTAAATTCATCTCTTACAGCCGCGAACTGATGACTCGTAGGTAAATCTAATGAAACGACCCTTAAACCTTTTGTTTTTATAATGGATTTAAGTGAACTCCAATCATCATCATTTAATCTGGATATCCGATCTATTTGCTCTACAAGTACGATGTCGCCTTTTTGAGCTATTTCAAGCAATCTAAATAATTCTGGTCTCTTAAGCTTGGCTCCAGATTCGTTTTCTGCAAAGAAAGCAGATATTACCAAATCATGATTATTCGCAAATTGTATTAACGCATTTTTTGCGCGGTTCGCATTTTGCTCTTTGGTCGAAGCTCTCAAATAGGCGTATGTTCTAAAATTGTTCATCGTGCAAATAGTCCATTTAACATAGTCTCTTTATTGTAGTCCATTATACATAGTATTTAGCATTTAACAGACTAGAATAATGCTAGGTTTCCGATAGTCTTCTTAGGGTGTACTCAAAATGAACCGTATTTTGAATAACTGATTATTACCTTTTGTCACCAGTTCTATCAATTTGGGATAAACATGAAAACACAAAAAACAAAAACAGGCCGAATTCAGATACTCACTGATCAGGAAGCTGATGAACTTTACTCTTGTCCTGTGCTTAACCAAGCAGAACGAGAAGAGTATTTGTCATTCGATTCCGAAATCGAACGTATTCTGGCCAAGTTAGAAAAAACCGAAACCAGAGTATATTTAATCTTACTCATTGGTTATTTTAGAGCTAAGCCCGTGGTACCTAAGTTCAAATTGAGGGACGTAAAACAAGATGTTGAGTATATCTATTCAACATACTTCCCAGATAAAAAACCTAAATATTCAGTGATAAAGAAGAGCACTAGAGCAACATTAATTTTGAAAATGTACTCTATATTAGGGTTTGATAAATTTTCCAAACGACAGCATCAACAAGCCTTAATAGAGAGATTACGGGATGTAGCCACTATTTGTACCGATCCCAAATATATTTTCGATGAATGTCTAGCATTTTTCGGGCAAAAACGAATAGGTTTGGTGGGCTATACCACGCTGCAAAATATTATTACCAATGTACTGGCCAGTGAAAGACAGCGTACAGAAGATATTCTTTCTTGTCATATGCCGGAAGGAACTCAAGCTAAATTACATAAAATTTTGCACACTACAGGCATTTTAAATAATCTTTCTGCTTATAAAGGCTCGGCCAAAGACTTTAGCCCGTCACAGCTTGATAAAGAGATAGGTACCCACAATACCATAAAAGAGGTGTATCCAGATATAAAACAACTTATTGAAAAGTTGGGTTTGTCGCAAGGTAATTTAAACTACTACGCTTCTATTATTCACCATCAATCTGTTTACAAAATTCGTCGATACCCGAAGTGGCAGGGAATGTTGTATATAGCCTGTTATTTGTTTTTTCGCTATCAGGAAACTAATGATAAACTGGTTATCGCCTTTCAATATGTTGCCCGTAAACAAAGAGAAGCCGCCAAAGCTGCCGCTAAACAACGCATTGCAGATGACCTTGAGGTGATAAGAGATAAATTGAAAAGCGCCGGCAATATACTAAAGCTTTTTGTTGATGACAACATCAGTGATCAAACGGAATTTGGGGATATTCGCCAGGATGCTTTTGCTGTTATTCCAAAAGAGGAAATCCAACTAATTAGTCAGCACCTGCATCAAAATAACTTTGATAAAATACTGTATGAGTGGCAATTTATTGATACAAAGCACAAGAAAATATCAAATTCTATGCGCTCTTTATTTATGGTTATTGATATAGATTGTGATCCAAACTTAAAGTTACTTGCATCACAGTTAACAATATCAAAATCAGAACTCAATAAAGATAGAAAAATAACGACGGTTGATCAGAGGCTATTAAGGAGCCAAGATAAGGAATATTTGGTCGAAAACAATCAGGTAAACACCAAACGATTTGAATATTATCTGTATCAAAAGGTAGCCAAACTGATGAATAATAACAGTATTTATGTGGCAGAAAGTGCAGAGAACAAACGTCTTGAAGATGATTTAATTCCACAAGTAGAACGGAAAAATCAGGATCACATTATTCAAAAAACCGGGCTAATCAAACTAAACACACCGATCGACCAGACATTGACTGGGCTATTGAAAACGCTACGGTTGTCTATGAAAAATGTGGGTAATGGTATTAATGATGACGCTAATGATTTTGTAAAAAGACAACCGCGTATTGATCAACTGACTTGGACGTTGGCAAATAAGCGCTGGAAAGATGATATTGAAAACCCTATTTATACTCAAGTGCAACACATGGGGATTATAGAAATTATGGACTTCGTTAATAAAAAAACAGGTTATCTCAATGCATTCAAGAATATCGGTTCCAAAAAACATAGCATCAAAGCCAAAGAAGATGACCTGTTAGCTTGTATCTTTGGTAATGGGTCAAATTACGGACTACACCATATGTCTTCAATTTCAGATCGATCCATTGGAGTTTTAAGAGCAGTCAATGATGGGTATATTCGGCCTGAAACCACCAGTGATGCCAATGATGTCATATCAGATGCATTAGCTGTACTTCCCATTTTTAAACACTATACGATAAATGAACCTGCACCCTTTGGAAGCATAGATGGTCAAAAATTTTCGTGCCGTATTAATACTTTTCGAGCAAGGTATTCAGCTAAATATTTCCGTAAAGGTAAAGGTGTATCTGCACTGACGCTAGTATCAAATCATGTTCCATTAAAAACAAAAACTATTTCACCCAATGAGTATGAAGGACACCATGCGTTCGACTTGTTGTATAACAATACCAGTGATATTCAGCCTAAGACATTGGCTACTGATACCCACGGTGTTAACAACGTAAATTTTGCGATATTAGATTTATTTGGATATCAATTTGCTCCACGCTATGCCAAGTTTAAGAATGCTTTTAATGATATGTTTGAAGTTGAATACGGCGATAAATTGACTTTGCAGTTAAAGAAACCTATTAACACTTCACTAATCAAACGAGAATGGAATAACATTCAATGGATAATTTGTTCTTTGAGCCGTAAAACAGCAACACAAAGCACCATCATTAAAAAATTATCCAATAATAAAAAGAATAGCCGCACATTGGCAGCGCTTCACGAATATGACCGATTAATAAAATGCCAATATATGCTTGATTACGTTGATAGCAAAATTTTACGTCAATTTGTCCAACAAGCGCTTAATCGAGGGGAAGCTTATCATCAACTAAGAAGAGCAATAGCTTCTATTAATGGTAATCAATTTAAAGGAGGCCAAGACTATCAAATTGATCAATGGAATGACTGCGCCAGAATCATAGCAAATTGCATTATTTATTATAATTCAGCACTTCTATCAGGGTTGATTGAAAAGTTCGAAAATGAAAACAATCCAGAGATCGTGAATATGATTGCCAAGCTATCTCCTGTGGCATGGCGGCATATACAATTGGCGGGTAATTATATATTTGGTATTAAAAAGAACAGCATTAGTGTAGATAGATTGCTGGAAAACCTCGATCCATTGGTAGATGAAGAAGAGACTCTAGTAGCTGCTTAGCGGTCTAAATCTCATGCCATTCGTCTGTAGGCCTTTTGTACTAAGGCTTGCAGACGAACTCTGGACTTTTCGATGAAATGGGCGCAAAACCCCTATAAGGATAAAGAGCTTACGCTATATGGTGCAGTGAAGCCACGGATTCAAGTAATAGATTATTACAGCATAGGTATTAGTGATTAGCCACATATCTCCGCTATAGATAGCTGCTCAAAAAAACCGTACTATGATTTAATTACCTAGGGAGACTTTGAACAAGTCCCGCACGCCCCTAGCGTACAGAATCTGTCTTTCAAGAAAACATTGCTTAATCTTTGTATTTAAAATGTTATTTATTAACTAAGCGCCCTTCTACTCCGGCCACATTGATTTTTGGCGATCAATTATTAGAGGTACGGTATTTTTATCTACTAGCCTTTGCAATGATGAGAATATTGTTTTGGTCAAAGCAGCACAGGAAGAACGTTTTGACATAGCAAAATATACTGGATTTTTAGCAACCACTAGCGCAAGAGCAACAATTTTTTCTGAGGAAGCTATTAATTCTTGATTAATTACCTGTATTGCATGATCGTAATCAGCCACAAAAAAATCACTCCTACCAAGTATTAACCTTCTAATTTTAACGCTTGGACCTTTCAATTCAGATATTTCCAGATGCCTTTTGGCAAAATCATCAAAGCGATCCCCAAAACTCCCCCCAAGAGGTATATCGCCTTTTAGTCCAATTAAATCTTTGAGATGAGTAAGCTCAAAAACTTTATCCGC